>JBIIGJ010000161.1:0-6172 GCA_044236455.1 Pirellulales bacterium | reverse complement strand
GGCACGAAGAAGTGTCCCACCGACGGGCAGACGATGGTGCAGCAGAATGAGCCCGACCCGACGCTCGCGAATCGACGTGGGCGTAGGATTCGCTACGGTTCACCCGACCGGACTCTCGTGTCTCCCCGCATCCGAGGCGAGTGGAGACTGGTATCTGGGCAGAATGCCGGACATGCACACACCGGCAGGCCCCCATGCTCAATCGCAGTGCCGTCGTCATCGGCCACGAACCAGCCTTCTACGGCTGGCTGAAAACGACCGGGCTCACCGACGAAACACTCGGCCAGCGCAAAGAGGTCGCCGACCGTACCGTCTACCTCATTCCCGCCTGCCATCTCCCCGAGGAGGCGGAGGAAGTGATGGAAGACATTTTTGAGGAAATCTTCCGGCGGGAACTCGGGGCGTGGCAGCCTGACGAACAGGACTGGCCCGATACGGCCGACTTCGAACTGTTCACCCGATGGTTTACGGTGGATCCGATTTCCATCGTCGAAGACGTCGGACGGGGACAGGTCGAACAGGAAACGTGACGAGTGACGGGCACGTGGACCTGAAGAACAGCGTTCGGCTGCGGATCTCGCTCGGCTACTGCGTCAGCACGGGTGGCGTGATCGCCCCCGCCGTCCGCTGCGTTTCCCAGGGACGGAAAGCGGCCCACACGGGGTTGTGGTCCGAGACCTCGAGCGCCTTGTCGACCGACAGGCCGAACGTGTTCTGCAGGTCGAGCACGCCCCACTTGCCGGTGTACTCGGTGGTGGTCGTGCGATCGAAGATGAGATTGTCGTAGGTCTTCGAACGGCGGGTGTTGGTGGTCACACCCGACACGGCCCAGCCGATGTTTGGAATCTGCTTGATCTTGCCAAACTGTGGCGGGCCCGCGTTGAAATCGCCGAGCAGGATCACGTCGTCTTCATCGGGACGCAGGGCCTTCATCTCCTGAAACACCTCGGCCAGCGCGTTGACTTCCAGCGCCACCTCGTCCGGGTCGGTGTGGGTGTCGACGAGCCAGAAGCTGAAGCCGCTCTCGGGCGGGTTGGCACGAACGCGGAAGCGGGCGTGCAGCGGCGGGCGATGAAGCCGATCACCGGGATTGGGCGAGGTGCCCACCGATGACGGATCGACTTCGATGCGGGTGCTGTCGTAAATGAACGTGTATTGTTCCTTGCTGACGGTGCGGCCCAACCGGGGCCCGATGACAAACTGGTAGCGGCTGCCGTCGGCGTTGATCGCACTGATGAACTGCGGGATGACGGAGTCCGATTTCGCCCGCACCTCCTGAACCGCGACGATGTCGAAGTTGCGGACCACGCGGGCGAGAACATCGACCACCTGATGCTTGGCAATCTTCGACTCGCCGAACACCTGGATGTTGAAACTACAGATCGTGATGGCGTCGGTGGGTTTGCCGCCGGCAGTCGCGGCAGCGGGCGCTTGTGAAGGGGCCGACGCCGGAGCGGGCGACGGAGCCGTTGGAAGCGGCGGTGGCAACGCCGCCTGCTGCGCGACCACCGGTGGCGGCAACGTCGGCGTAGGCAATGGTGGTGGAACCGGTGGCATCGAAGGCAGCGGCGGCGGCGGAGCGAGCGCCGTCGATGCGGCCGGCACCGGAAGTGGCAGCGGCAACGGCAGCGCCGCCGGCGACGTCACGGGTGCATACGAAGGCACCGACGGAGTCGCGTACACGGGCAAGGGCGGCGGCAAAGACGCGGGCAACGGTGGAGGCAGGGGCACCGGCAACGCCGCGGACTGATAGACGGGCGGGACAGGCGGGGACGGTGGCGTGTAGGCAGCCACCGGTGGCGGCACGTATGCCGGCGCCGAAATGGCCACGGGCATGGGCGGAGAGACCGGTGCCGCAGCCGGCGTCGGAATCGCTTGAATGGCGAGCGGCTTCAGCGCGGCTGGCGCGGGCGCATACGAGATCGGCGTGAGTGGGAGCGATGCCAGGCCTGACGGGGCAGGAGAAGCGGGTGCCGGAGCCGCCAGGGAGATTGGCACGAGCGGTGGCAGCGGCGCCTGCGGTGCCATGTCGATCGGGACGAGGCGGGGCGTCAGCTCGGCGGCCTGCATGCCGCGCGGTCCAACGCCCGGCAACACGGCCAGCGCCGTTGCGACCAGGCAGACCGCGACAAGGCGTGTACGGATCCTGTTCCCCATGGCTTCCTTATCGGTCGCCACGGGGCCGATTCGTTCGAGTTAACCGCCGATCGCCTCGAGGGCCTCGTTTGCCAAACGGGCCAGCCGCTCATCTCCCTGCCCCACAGCTCGCTTGAGCGTTCCCCGGGCTGCAGCGGCCGCAGGACCGATCTTTCCCAGCGCCCAGGCCGCCCGCTGCCGCACCGACAGTTCAGTCGACGACTCGACACTGGCCACCAGCACCGCCACCGCATCCGCCGCATCCTTCCCGGATCGCCCCAGGAGCGTAACCGCCCAATATGCCGCCAGGGGATCGGGACTGTCGACGAGCTTGATGAGTGGTGCGACGTCCGCAGCCGACGGCGTTCCAAGGTCTTCAAGCGCCGCCACGGCAAACTCGCGAACCCGTTCATCAGCATCACCGCAGGCTGTCACCAGTGGCACCGCTGCTGCCGCGGCCTCCTCGCCGGCCCGCGAGAGCAGTTCCGCGGCTGCGGCTCGCTGTTCGGGATCGGTCGAGGCCAGTTGTTTGCTCAAGGCCGCCACGTCCGGACTGGCTGCATCGCTCATCATCGCACCTCCGACGTTTTCATTCGATTCTCCCGACTCCGCACACCGTCACCCGTTTTTGAAGGACACGTTTTGAAGGACTAGGGCGCCGCCACTTTCCAGAGCGTCATCTCGCTTCGCAGATACAGAGTTCCATCGGCCACCGCCGGCGTGGCCGTGAACGTGCCTGGAAGTTCGTTCTCGGCGATGACCTTTGGCTCACCGTCGGTCGAGATGAGAAAGGTCTTGCCCTCCTTGTTCGTGGCGATGATGGTGCTGCCCGCGAGGATCGGACTGGCCCAGAACGAACCTGCCAGGCGCACCTGACCGCGGAGCTGACCATCCTTGGCATCGCCGATGCAGAGCACCCCCGCCCGGTTGATGCAGGCGATCGAATCACCCCAGGCCAACGGGCTGGCGATGCCGCAGGAGAGCTTCGTCGACTTCCATACCGGCTTGGCATCACCTGACGTCGGCGACACGGAAGCAATCCCGTCCGACGGCACGCGGAGCATCGCTCCGGATTCGGTGGCCATGGGGATGGCGGCACAGTCTCCCTTCCACGACCAGACCGTTTTCCCGTCGGCCACCCGGCGGAGATCCAGCCCATGCGGACTCTGCAGGAGGACGCACGCCCCGTGCTCGGGCGTCGTCACCGGCAGCGGCGAAGACCAGCTGGCGATTTTTTCACGCGGCGCGATCCAGCGGTCCTCCCCCGTGGCCACATCAACCCCCAGCGCAAAGGCGTCGCCCTGGCAGTCGATCTGCACGACCGCGGTGCCGTCGATGATCCGCGGGCTCGATCCCATCCCCACGTCATTACCGCTCCGCGGATGCTCCACGGCGAGGTTTCGTTGCCAGAGCAGACGGCCTGCGAGATCGACGGCCAGCAGATCGCACGACGAGTAGAGTGCGACGATCCGCTTCCCATCGCTGGCGGGCGTACCGGCGGCCACGGCGCTCGTGGGGTGCGCGAGGGTGCGACCGGTCGCCCAGAATCGCCGGTGCCAGACGGTGCGGCCACTCGCCTTGTCGAACGCCAGGATGTGGAGCTCGTCCTGTCGGGCGCCGCTCGAGGCCGTCACCACCACGAGATCGCCCACCACGATCGGGCTCGACGCCCCCCTGCCCGGCAGATCGGCCTTCCACGCAATCCCTTCGGTTTCGCTCCAGCGCGTACGAATCGCCTGGTCCTGCGCCACGCCGCGGCCACGAGGCCCGAGAAACTCCGGCCAGTCCGCCGCCGCCGCCGCGACAGACCAGAGCATCACGATCACCACCATCAATAGTCGTCGCATCGTCATGATCGAAATCTCTCGTAGTGAAGGCAACACGCAGGCGGAGCCGGGGGTCGGTGGAAGCCGAAGCGAGTCAGCGTATCCTCGCTTCGAGTCGGAGGCTTTCACCGCCACCGGCGGTTTGGGCCACCAGACTCATCATTCAAGCGCCTTCTCGGTCGCGAGCTGCGTTGCCAGCGGTGATCCGAGCGAATCGCACACCCGCAGCTGAAACTTCCAGTCCACCGCCCACGGCTCGGTCTGCTCGTTCTGGCAGCACTTCACCATCACGGTGTTCGTGCCCTCGCGAAACTCTGCCGTCGCCACGTACTGATCGATCGCTTCCGAGGCGTGGTAGACCTCCTGGGCCATCACGGGCTTCCCGTTCACCCAGACGGCCACGGCACACGGGCTCCCGATCCGCACCTCGGCCGGCCCGCCGCGGGGCATCACCACGTCGGCGACGGCATAGGCCAGCACGCCTTTCTTCGTCGCGATGGCGGCATTGAGATCGATGGCACCATGCTTGTCGGCAGACTCGACAGCCTTCCAGCCGCCCCTATCGGTCGACGCCGGCAGCGCCGCCTCCGGCGGATACGCCTTCGCGAATCCCACCCCCTTCGCATTGTCGAAAGCCTCGCTCACCCGCCATCTCCGCACGAAACCGAGCACCTTGGCGACATCCACCGGCTCGCCATGCTCCGAGAGCCAGCCGGCGATGCGCTCGATCTGGTCGACGTCACGGGCGACGACCAGACACCGGCGGTACGCCACCTTCTGGGCCGCTTCGTCGCCGCTCGACACGGCAGCCAATTGTTTCTCGACCGCCTCGCGGCGAAGGTCCAGCGACCGATCGTCGAGCATCGCGCCGAGGAGACCATCGGCCCGCGGCCGATCCCGCTCCTTGAGCCACGCAAACGCCAGAGCCCTGACGCGGGGCGGTTGAGTCACGTCGGCCACGACCGCCGCGAGGGAATCGGCCGAAAGGCCGGCGCCCGCCTTATCGACGGCCCGCTCGAGACCGCTGCGGAGCCAGTTCGCACCCGCTGGCGTGGCATCCGCAAACGCCGCCAGGCAGGGCACGATCCATTCGGCGGGAATGATCGCGAGTTGGTCGGCCTGCGAGGCACACACCGCTTGACCGCCTGGGCCGGCCGCCTTTGCCAGTTTTGTCGCGATCGCCACGGCCTCGGCCGCACTCTGCGGCGGTCCTTCCGCCGCAGGCACAACCGCCATGGTCGACACACCACACGCGATCGCCAGGCCGAGCCACGCAGTGGCCCGCATCGTTCTTTGCATCATGACGGCCCTGCTGCTTTCAAAAACCCGCTTCACGACACCGCCAGCGCCGCCGAGTCTACCACCCCGGCATCTTAGCGGGGCTGACCGACCCGCCCGATGAACAGGAAGTTCAAACTGCCACCGGTGGGATGGGTGCGTGCCCGCTCCACCGTGACGGCAAATCCGCCCTGCTCCATCCGCTTCACGAAGGCAGGATCGTCGTCGGCCGACCAGACGGCCAAACAGCCACGGGGCTTCAGCGCAGACCGCGCCGACGAAAGCCCGGCGGCCGAATAGAGCCGACTGTTCGCAGCCGCGGTCAAACCGCTCGCGCCGTTGTCCACGTCGAGGATGATCGCGTCAAACTGGCCGCGACTCTTCTTCAGCACATCGGCCACGTCGCCAGCGACGGTTTCCACGCGGGGGTCGGCCAGAGCATCCGCGCCCAGCCCATACTCCGCCTGCAGGTTCCATCTGATCACGGCCGGCATGAGTTCGACGACGACCACGGTGGCATCGGGCGGCAGATTTTTCAGCGCGGCCCGCAGCGTGAACCCCAACCCCAGGCCGCCGATGAGCACCCTCGCGGCTGGCGACTGCGTGCGGAGGTGGGCGCAGGCGAGTTCCGCGAGCCTTTCCTCGGAATGGTGCTGACGTGTGGACATCAATTCCACGCCGTCGATCCGGATCATGAACACGCCGTCGTGTTCATGGAGCGTCATCGGCTTGCCGTCGGGGGTCTTCGCCTGATCGCGCAGGATCGTTTTCTTCATGCCGGTCTACGGCCTAGGTATCGGCAGCATCTGCAGCTGACGCGACGTGCCGCCGGACGACACGCTGACGGTCCGCGGTGCGGCCGCGAACGCACGGATCGGTGCCGTGAACCGACTCCCGTTGGTGCCCACGGTCCACGACGCCGTGAGCGCGTC
>JBIIGJ010000131.1:0-8188 GCA_044236455.1 Pirellulales bacterium | reverse complement strand
GGCACGCCGAACTTTTCCTCGGCGAGCCGGATGCGGGTCGCGCCGAAGTATTTCTGATGGTGCGGCACGAGACCCGACACGGCCGCCTCGTACATCTCGTCGTAGAGCATCATGCCGTCGAAGGCGGGCGAATGCCGCATGGACTGCGTCTCGCGAGCGATCCAGCGCTCGCTCGCCTGGATGTATGAATCGATCCGCCGCGGCAGATGAAAATCGTTGTAGCTCAGCCAGACGTCGCTGTATTGCATCCCGTGACGGACGCAGGCGTTGAGGATCTGCTCGCGCGGCGTGGGCGTGTAGACCGCGTCCGGCGGCGGCAGCCGCGGATCGAGCGCGGAGAGCCGTTCCCGCCAGGCGTGGCCGCGGAGGTGGTGGTTCGTCGAATAGGTCATCAGATCGACGCGGGTGTAGCCGAGCCGGGAGAGGGTATCCACGGCGCGGTCGAGGTCGATCAGCGGCACCCTGTCGCTCGTGTGGCTCGGCTCGAGGTTGTTCATGGCCTTCGTGTATTTCGACGGCTTGACGACGTGAAAGAGGCTCGGCCGTTCGGCGGTGGCGATGTCGAACCGCCAGGGCATCGCCGCGATCCCCGCAGGCAGATCGGCCACGGTGATCTCGTAGGAGCCGCTCTCGAGCCGGGCTGTTCGCATGGCGGGCAGTTCGCACGGCTGGCTCCACCATGCAGCGCCGGGATCGTCGAAGGGGAGCCTGTCCTCGCGGCCGTCGGGATGGGTGAGAAGAATCGTGCGCCGACCGGCCGGTCGGGGCTCGGATGACCGCAGCACGACCTGCAGGGCGATGGTCTCGCCGGCCACGAAGGCGTTCCGGCCCCGATTGGAGACGACACTCGCCGAGCCCCGCTGGCCGCGGTCGACAATGCAGCTATGGATCTCGGCGGCCAGTGGCGGGAAGGGCTTCGTGTCGCCCTTTTCGCACACGGCCAGGCGGAACACGGCATATTGAAACGCCACGTCCGGCACGCGGAACCTGAGTGGGCCGCGGTCGCCGCCCGCCTGCCAGTCGAGGACGTCAACCGGCTGCCAGGTGCGGGCCACCGGGTTCGACGGCTGGTAGGGACTCCACTCCGCCCGCACCTCCGGCTGCGTCAGCGACGCATGGTCCGGGGATTGACGAAACCGCACCGACACGACCCCCTCGCCGCCGCGCTCGTAGATCGGCGCATTCCACTCGAAGGCCACGAGGCGGATTGCCTCCTTGTCGCCCGTGGTGTTGTCGGCCACGAAAAACTTGTTCGGCATCTTGCTGGCGTCGGGATCGATTTGGATCGAGAGGTTCGGGTCGGGCTTCTCGTAGCCGGCCACGAACTCGAGCGGCCGCAGCGTGGGGCCGAGGTTCATGGCGGGGCCAAGCCGCTCGGCGCCCACGCCGGCGTTCAGTGCATTCCGCGATCCGATCCGGCCCGCGGCCTGCCGGTAGGGAACG
Organism: Pirellulales bacterium; assembly: GCA_044236455.1. GTDB lineage: Bacteria > Planctomycetota > Planctomycetia > Pirellulales > UBA1268 > CAMCQY01. The sequence goes on along the minus strand of JBIIGJ010000131.1, from coordinate 6,745 downwards.
ACGACCACCGAGTCGCCCAGTTCGATCCCCGGCACGCGGGGCTGGTCGGCCACACCCACCCGGCCACCGGGCTGCACGTGAAACGCCTGCCAACTGGGCACGAGCACGTAACCGGCGCCCTGCGTGTTCGCTGGCAGCCACACGCCGAGCGACTGGAACCGGCCGCTGCGGCTGAGCATGTCGGTCAGCGGCGAGGCCTTGGCCGACAGCTCGGGCTTGCGGGGATCGAACGTCGTCTTCAGATCGGGAAGCCCCGCAGGATCGAGCTTCCAATCGGGCAGAGCCGCCAGCAGGCCGAACTCCGCCGGCATCAGGCGGAACTCGGGTGGCCCCGTCTTCGTGGCATCGACTGGTTGAATCTCGACTCGGTAGAGCCGCAGCGACACCGTGCGGCCGGCAACGCGGATGTCGGGATCGGCGGAGCTGATCGTGCCGTCGTCCGCGACCACGAACCGGTGGTGCCCCGGCTCGATGAAGTGCTCGCCCACCGGCAGGTCCGCCACTGGAATCTCCAGCCGGCTCGAGCGGCCGACGAACTTTTCCTGATAATACCGCTCGAAGAAAAATCGACCGTCAACGTGGGCGTTGCGGACCCAGAGCGTGGCCTGTTCGCCGATCTTCTTGTCGACGCTGCCGTCGGCCGTGTATTCGGTCTCGATGATCTCCTCGACCTGCTCGGCATCGCTGGCCAGCGTGCCGGCGTCGAGATCGGTCACAAGTTGGACCACGACCTGAGCGGCGCCGGGCGCGGCGGCCTCATCGGCATGCAGCCGTGATGCCACCAGACCGGCCGCCAGACAGACGGCGAGGCAGGCCGCCAGTGGCATGATGGCGACAACGATCACGCGTGGATTGAGCGACAGGCGTGGAAAGGTGCGGTTCATCGGTTCTGGGCCTCCGGTGGGCTGCCGTCGGCCGGGGCGGCCGGCGGGGTCCGCGGCGATGCGTCTTCGTAGGTGGCTCCCGCAAGCACGCGGAAATAATCCTGGGTGGCCCGCCCGAACTCGCCGCGGGTCACAGGCGCCTGCGTGGCGGTCTTCACGTCGCCGACGAATTCGTTCTTCACCTGCTCCCTTGTCCGCAGGCCGTCGGGGCTCTTCACCCCGGTCGCCTTCTGGCTCTTGGCGATCCGCGCCTCGCCGAGGTCGCGGGCCGCGCCGAAGCCCAGCTGCGCGATGTTCAGGCCGCCGAGATCCTGCTGGAACACGAAGAACGAGGATCGCCGCGAACGGGTGACCTGCTTGTCGGGAGCGCGGTTGTCAGCCGCCTCCAGTTCAAAACTCACCTTGTCTCCCGGCCGCACCTGCAGCCCCTCGAAGACGTTCTCGAAATTCACGGCCGCGGTCCGCTGCGACGGAGAGATCAGCCGCTCGACCTCTCCCTGCTCGACGATCGCCGTGGGATTGTCGACCGTGCTCTTCTGCCAGCGGAGGAGGCAGCGGGTCACGCCGTAGTCGTCCTGCAGGCGGGCGCCGAAGCCGAACATCGGGACGGCCTCCGCGAGCAGCGGCATGTCGTCGGTGAGAGTCTTGGGCAGGAGCACCTGCGGCTTCTCGTCGACCTGCAGGTCGAAGTCGATCAGGAGCGGATCGTCGAGTGTCAGCCCGTGGATGTCCTTCACCTGCAGCTGCGCCCGGCGGGCCTGTGTGTGCACGAGCCCCGCCGTCACGAAACGGCCGGTCACCTCTAGCGGCAGCGTCTGTCCGTCGTCCCAGGTGATCTCGGCCGATTCCAGGTCCTTGCTGAACGTGAAGCCGAGTGACAGTCGCGTGCCGGGCAGGCCCAGCAGCCGCTGCTGCACCCCTTCGAGCGACCGCGGCAACTGCCCCGTGTAGGCCGGTGCGATGATCTCGGTCTGCATGTTCACGAGGTCGGGCGGCGCAGTGAAGATGAGCTCGCGGGCGTCGGTGGTCCGCGAGCCAAAGGCGAAGCGGGCCTGCATCTCGGCCTCCACCGCGCTCGTGACGCGGTACTGCGCCACGCCCGCGGCATCCACGTCGACCGGCACGCGGGTCACCTCCTGATCGCCCGTCTCCTCACTGCCCCCGCCGCGTTTCTCCAGGATGAGTGTCACCTGTTCGTAGGAACGCCGCGGGAAGGTGAGTGTCAGGTCGATGCTCTCGCCCAGCCGGCGCACGTGCCGCCCGGGCCCGGGCTCGAAGGCGTATTGCACCGGGAAGAGCAGGTCCCAGGTCTCGTACCACGATCGGGTGAGCGTGGCGAGCAGCCGGTGGGGGCCGAACCAGGGCGTGCAGGCGAGGCCCGCGAGTGCGACGGCCGCGAGCAGGAACCGCTGCCGCGCGAGGTCGCGGGGATGGCGATCGAGGCGGGCCTCGACGGTCGGCTCGACATCGGCTCGCGCGCGGTCGATGACCGCCGCCGCCAGGGGCTCCGTCGCGTCCTGTTCGAGGAAGTCCCAGGCGCTGACCACGCGGCTGTTCAGGCCACCGCAAAGCGACTCGATTTCAAAGGCCTCGGCGAGCGGCGAACGGAAACGGCGGCGGTACCGCAGATAGGCGACGGCCAGTGCGAGCGCCGTCAGACAGGCCGCGGCGAAGACCGCGAGATTCAAAGGTGCCCACGGCAGCCAGCCTGCCAGGAGAATCAGGGCCGCACAGCCGACCACCGCTGCCGTCGTGCCCAGAGAATAGGCAAGGGCCGCGTTGAGCAGGTGCCGCCGCACGCGGGAAAACCGCCGCAACCGTGCTTCGAACCAGCGTCGCTTGTCCATTTACGCCAGCCCTTGCCGTTTGCGAAGAAAGCAATCCAGGCTGACGAGCGCAAGAAACAACAGCAGCACCGCGGGGCTGTTCCACACTTCGAGTTCCCGGTGCACAAGCCGCTCGGCCGGCGTCAGGTCGGCCGACCGCAGCCAGTCTGCCAGCGACGAGGAGAGCACCTCACCCTCGGCGGTGCGGGCGAACCGTCGCATGCCATCGACGTCGGCCGACAGGTTGGCGAATTCACCGGCGGAGGCGCCGGCGAGAAACTCGCGGCTGGCCTCGAACTTGTTGTGCTTGGCAAGCACCTTGTAGGTGCCGCTCTGCTCGACAGGCACCCGGTATTCGTAATGCCCCGGCTCCTCGGGCAGGTCGCGGGGGAAGATCCGCCACGACGTGCCATCAGGACGGGTCACGGTCACCACCAGTTCGGCATTGCGGACGGGCTCAAAATTGGCGTCGCGGAGGTCGGTCGAGAGCAGCACCTCCTGTCCCACCTGCGGTGCCGCGTCGTTCAACGAGACGACGGGCCGCTCCGCCTTTCGGTCCGGCGGTGGCGCGAGGTAGCGAACGATGTTGGCCAAGAGCATCGTCAGCGGCGGGTCATCGAAGTCGGGCTGCAGCTGCCAACGCCAGAGCGTGTCTGCCGCCGTGCCGACTACCTTCCCCTCGCCCACGGTCATCACGCCCAGCACGGGCACGGTGCGATCTTCGGTCGTGTCGTTCCTGCCCGGCACCTGCACGGTGCGGGTGAGCAGCGGCGTGGCCAGGGGTTTGAAGCGGCCGACATTGTTGGAACCGTCGAGCTTGGGCATCGCGTTCCAGCGCTGCCGATTCTCGGCGGGGTCGGGGAGGAGCCGCAGCAGTGGGTGGCCGACGGCCGTCGGCGCCACCTCGGCGAAGAACCGGCCCTCGAACTGCGGCTCGCCGGAATCGTGCGTGCCAAGGTCGAAGGGGAGCACCTCGGCCAACGCACTGGTCTCGTACCCACCGGCCCGGTAGACATCCTGCCCGCCGCACACCATCAGGCCGCCGCCCCGCTTGGTGACGAAATCGACGAGCAGACGCAGGCGGCTTTCGGTCGTGTCACCTCCCGCCCGGAACAGGTTCCGCGGCACGTCCCGCAGCACGACCACGTCGTATTTGAAGAGATCGGCCCGCGAGGAGACGAGCCCCTGCTCGGGATTGCGGTGCAGCGGCTCCCCCTGCACGTGCACGCCGCCGCCCGGCACCTGGCAGACGCTGACAAGGTTCACCATCGGGTCGACCTCGAGGACCGACTTGAACAGCTTGAACTCGAACCGCGGAAAGCCCTCGACAAGCAGCACGTTGATCTTGTCGTCGACCACCTGCACGGTGAACTGCATCGTGTTGTTGGCGGTCGCGGCATCCTTCCCCGCCAGCGATACCACGTAGAGATGGTTGCCCTTTTTCGCGGGTCGGTGGCGAAACTCGAATCGCCCGGAGTCGGCGGCGACGTCGGCCGTGCCGACGGCCGTGCCGTTCTCCTCGAGCGTCACCGTGCCGGCGCCCCTCGGGCCAGTGATGGCGCCGCGGACGATCAGCTCCTCGCCAAGCCGGAGCACGGTTCGCTCAGGCTGGACGGAGATGCCGCGATCGGCCGGCGCGACAGGCGAGCCGTAGAGTGCGACGGATACCTGAGTGTCGCGGAGTTTCAGCTCGTCGCCGAGCGCGGTGAGATCGCGATCGGCACTGTCGCGGCCGTCGGTGAGCAGGACGAGTCTGTCGCAACGCCGCTGCTGGAGCGCCTGCTCCGCGATCGCATCGCCTAGCGGCGTCGGGCCGGCGCCCGGCTCGTCGCCCAAAGTGTCGCCGCTCAGCGACCGCACCGTCAGGACGACGTCGTCGCCGACGCGGTCGATGAGCTTGGCGAGATCGGCCTTTGCGGCCTGGTAGCGGCTCTTGGTGTCGACGTCGCGGGTGGCCATCGAGGCCGAGTCGTCGACCAGCACCGTCCACCGGGCCGGTTCCCGCACGGCGAGCGTCGTATGCCATTCAATCCGCTGGAGCACGACCAGCAGGAGGCCGAGCATCGCCGCCCGGAGCAGGAACGTCCACAGACGCACGCTCATCCGCATGGCCAGCTGCGGCAGCAGGTTGATTGCCGCCAGAGCAAGTCCCAGGCCCACCAGCGCGAGCAGCCAGGGGCGGGCCAGCGGTGCGGCGGCCCACCATGACGATTCCACGACGCGGGCGGCATCGGTGCCTCCCTCGAGTCCGCAGAGCCACAGCAGCGTGTTCATGCGGTGCCTCCCGCCTCACGGCGGCGGCCGCGGCGCGACTGCCAGGCCCCGGAGAGCGATTCGAGCACGAGCGCCCCCAGCACGAGCCAGACGAGCGGCCAGGTCCATTCGTGGCCGTTGCGGAACTGGCCGGCGAGCTGCTCGAACGGCACGAGGCTCGCGTGTCGCTCGCCGTAGAGCTGCGTCAGTTCGGTTTCGGTGAGCGGCGTCAGCTGCGACTCGCCCGCCGTCGGGTTGACCGCCACCCGCCGCTGCCGACCGGTGGGGCGGGCCGCGTGCGTCAGCGTATAGCCGCCGGCCAGCCGCAGGTCGGTAAGCCGCACCTCGTCGCGGGCCGGCCCCACCATCGTGAGCGTCCGCTGCTCGGGGCCGGTGAGCAGCACGTCTCCCTGCAGGCTGCGAAATTCCGGCAGTCGGATCCGTGCCGTCTGGGAGACCCGCAGCATGTCGGGCCTGCCCGTCCGCTCCTGGTCGGTGAGGCCGTGCACCACCCGCTGCACGACCGGCACGAAGGCCGCCGTGCGGGGCAGCGACGAACTCCGCAGGTCGCAGTCGAAGGACTGGACCAGTACGTTGCCGCGCTCCAGCGGCACGAGCGCCATGAGCACGTCGCCGTTGGCCGCCGTGAGCAGGGGGCGGCTGGTGCCCGGCGTCTCGACGCGGACATAGCGATAGAGGAAGACCTCGCCCGCCGGGCCCCACTCGTCGCGGAGGAGCGGCAGTAGCAGGGGATCGCCGACGTCGCTCTCGAGCACGCTCAGCGAACGCGGCGACTCCGATTCAGACACCTGACCGATGGTCAGCCCGTTCAGCAGGGAGGCAAATCGCTCGTTGAACCGCACGGGCGACGCATCAGGCGAGGCGATGATCCAGACCAGGCCGCCGGCCGCGGCGAAGGACCGCAGATCCTTGTACGACTGCTCCGGGAGGTCGACCACGCCGTAGAGGACGATCAATGAATACAGCGGCAGCGACACCCGCGGCAGGGCCTGCGGCGCCACCCGCTTCAGGTTGACCTGCGTACCTCCCCCCAGGCCGATCGCTTCGCCGGGATTGATGGCGTAGCCCAGCAGGTCCAGGCCTTCGAACCGTACCGCGGCAGACTGCGGCTCTTCATCCTGATCGGCCTCCGCCACCAGCAGGACCTGCCGTCGGTCGCGCATCCGCATCGGGACATGAAATGCGTTGTCTCCGGGGAGCACGTCGTCGGGCAGCTCCACCCGGGCCACGCTGTCGAGCGGCGAGTCGAACCGCTGCACGAGATCAACATGCGCCGCCTCGCCGGGTGCGAGCTCGATCCTGCGCTCCTCGCCGGCCGCCGCGCCTTCCTGTTCGTTCCCCATCAGCAGGGCGGCCGGCTGTGGGCTGTCGGTGCCGTTGCGGACGACGGTGGTGAGGCGGCTGCTGCCACCGACGAACGCCTGCGTGGGCGTGAATGCCGCCCGCTCGATACTCAGGTTGGGCTGCTCCGATTCGGGGGCGTCGATCCAGAGCAGCTTCACATGCCCCAGCCGCGGCGGTGCTGCCTGCTCCCGCAGGTCAGCCGCGAAAGCGTCTCGCTGACGATCGGAGAAGACCACGACGCAGGAATTGACCGACCGCCTGGCGCGGAGCTGGTCGATCGCGGACCGGATTGCAGAGGCCAGACCGGTCGAGCCGCTGTCGCTCACCTCACACGCCTCCACCTCCGCCCGCAGCCGCTCGCGATCGGAGAGGAATCCGGTGGTGCGGGTGATGTCGTCGCCGACGAGTGTCAGCGAC
>JBIIGJ010000130.1:0-8212 GCA_044236455.1 Pirellulales bacterium | reverse complement strand
TTTAGGAAACCATCGCTCTATCCACTGAGCTACGGGGGCCACTGGGCTCCAACGCCGTCGAAAGCCACTGTGCAACGCAGAAAAAGGGCTTTCCACCGCGGAATCTTACGGGCATGCGGCCACCCTCACAAGGTTTGCCCCGATTCGCCCCCCGGCCCACATTCTTCCCGCGCGGGCCCCCAGACGGCGCGAACCAAACGCTCAGCTCCCTCGTATAATCGTCCCACGTGGATCACACACGATCCGTCATGATCCGTTCGGGTCGCCCAGCAGGAGGTGCAGCCATGTTTACCTTCGAATCCTTCACGACACTGATGGTCGGAGCCATGTCCATTCCCGTCCTCGCCCTGCTGGTGATCGGGCTCTCCACCCCACAGGTTGCCGAGTACCACACGCGACAGCGGTAGGTCGTCGCCGTGAGACGACGCCCGAGAGAACGGTCGGCAATAACGCGGGACCAGCCAGCCGCCCTGCGGTCTGCCATCAGGCCGCAGTGCGCGTGCCCGCCTTCTCTGCGGCCTTGTAGAGATACGGATTCATCGACGGATCGTTGTACATCTTCATCTGGCGGAACACCCGCAGCGGCCGCTGGCCTGCGAAGATCTCCCCGATGAGCCGCTGAAGCGCCTCCATCAGGTGGGCCCGCTGCATGTCGAGCACCGCCATCCGCGACGCCGCCTTCTCGCGGTGCTCCTGTGTGGCATCGGCCCGATCAATCTGCTCCTGCATGTGAAAGCGACGCAGTTCGAGAATCGAGAGACGGTCGATCGCAGCACCGGGAGTCTCCGTGGCTGCCGGGGCTGTCGGGCCCGCCACGATCCCACGACGGGCCAGTTCCTCGATCAGCCAGTCGTCGGTCTTCTCAATCGCGTCGTTACGGGCCTGGTTGTACTTGTCGATCGCCCGCTTCACCTGCGCGATCCGGGCATCGGTCACCTCCGGCGAACGGGCGATGTCTTCCTCGTGCCAGAGGAGAAAGTTGAAGCGGTGGAGATCACAGATCCGACCACCAAGCCCCTGCTCATGATGGGCAGGCTCAACCTTGTGCCAGTGGGCCACGAGGTATTCGAGCATCTCGTCGATCGCGGCGACCGTCAGCGGCGGCGTGTGGCGGGCGGTGTCGGTCGGGCTGGACTGGCTCGAGAACGTTGTGGCTGTCATCGGAAAAACTCCTGGGAAACGGGTTGAGTTGAAAAGGTTGGAAGGGTGTAGGGTGCGGAGCGAAGGGTGGCTGCTGTCTGAGGCCCGTCGTCAGGCCGCCTCCCGGATCACGAGACAGAGGTTCGCCCCGCCAAAGCCAAACGAGTTGCTCGCCGTCACCCGCACCGAACGCTCGCGGGCGACGTGGGGCACATGGTCGAGCTGGCACTGCGGATCGGGGTTGTCGAGGTTCAAGGTCGGCGGTACCGCCTGACGGGCAATCGCGGCCAGACACGCGACCGCCTCGAAGGCCGCAGCACCACTGACGAGATGGCCCGACATGCTCTTGGTGGAACTCACCGGCACCAGATCGACCGCAGACCCAAACGCGCGGCGGATCGCCCCCGCCTCGGCCGCGTCGCCCACCGGTGTGCCGGCGGCATGGGCGTTGACATAGTCAATCTCGTCGGCTGCAACCTGCGCATCGGCCAGCGCCTGCGTGATCGCACGGGCGGCCTGCGTGGAATCGCTGCACGGGCTCACCATGTGGGCGGCATCGCTCGACATGCCCACGCCCGCCAACTCGCCATACACACGCGCATCGCGAGCGCGGGCGGCAGACAGGCGTTCGAGCACGAAGCACGCGCCCCCCTCGCCCATCACAAACCCGTCGCGGTCACGGTCAAACGGCCGCGAGGCCTTGGCGGGATCGTCACTGCGACGGGAGAGCGCACGCAGGTTGTAGAAGGCGGCCAGCGCCGTCGGACTGAGCACGTCGCAGCCACCAACGACACACGCATCGACCCACCCTGCATTGAGCCAGCTGCGGCCCAGCGCCATCGCATAGCCACTCGACGCACAGGCTGCGGCGACCGTCACGGCCGGCCCGCGGAGATCCATCATCCCGGCGATCTGGTGCACGAGTGTGTCGGTGGGTAACGGCTCGAAGACCTGCGTGCCGCCAGCCAGGAAATCGAGCTCCCATCGCTTGAGCTGCTCGGCGCCGAGCCCAAGCACGAGGCCGATGCGGAGCCGGTCGCGGCTCGGGCCGAGCCCAGCGTCGGCAACCGCATGGGCCACCGGGCTCAAGACCATCTGCGCAAGCCGGGTGAGGCCAGCGAATCCCTGATCGTCGAGCACGCAGCTCCCGACTGGCGGCGCGGGAATCACGTCTACCGCTGCGGCGAACTGGTGGCTCTCCCGCGCGAACTCGCCGGGATCGACCGACCGCACGCCCGTCCGTCCGGCCAGCAGGTTTTCTTGAATCGCATCAAAGCTGTGGCCGAGCGGCGACACCGCACCGATGCCGGTGATCGCGATCGGCTCGCGGCTGATAGGAGCGACACCACTCTCACCGTAGCTGTTCTTGGCGGCGACGATCATGCTGCCTCCCTCTGCGGGATGTCACGCGACGCCGCCTGCGAACCGCCGGCCACGGCAGCGTGAGGGGCGAGACGGATTTCTGCAGCCCACGGGCAAGCGTGCGACCATGATGCGGCCGGGCCGGCATCGAGGGCCCGGGCAAACTCAAGAATCTCGTCAGCGGCACGGCGATCGTGCGCGGAGGAGCGGGCGAGGCGGATGGCCGCAGCCATGTGCAGCGTGAGTTGGCGACAGGTGCCCGTGTGGGCGACGGCATGCGCGTCGGCTGTGATCGCGACGGCCAACGCCCGGCAGATTGGGCCGGAGCGGGCGTCGTTTGGCGGGCTGCAGTCATGCTTGCCGGCCGCATCGAGCGACGGCTCCTGAGTCCAGGCACTCACCACGAGCCAGATGCCGGGCAGGGAGGCGTCGGCCGCGAGCAGCGAGAGACTCGTGAACAATCCCTCGGAGACCGCGTGCTGGCCGCCGCTCGCGCCGATGTTGGGGCCATGCATGCCCAGGGCCACGCTCACTGCGCCGGCGACAGAGTGGAGCGAACACTGGGGCACGATATGGGGCGAGACGGCCACGCCGCCGGACGTGCGGAGCATCGCCAGCGACTGGGCCGTGGCGATCCGGCCAGACTGGCACGCGGCCGCGACCACGCCGTAGCCGGCGAACGATGGACGCGGCTCGGGGTGCGCGGCGATGGCAGCGAGCACCGCCCGCAGGCCAACGACCGTCTGCTCATCGCCGTGCCTCAAGAACCGCGGCGGCAGGGCGGAGATGCCCTCCGGCACGGGAGCATCACGCAGTCGTGGGATGTCGACGAGCGCGGCCTCGACGAGCGCATAGCTGGCAACGCCGCACGCGACGCTCGTGGCCTCGGCATTCGGGGTGCTTCCATGCATGGCGTGCGGCGACCGTGGGTCTGCGGAAACGACAGCGCAGTGGGCGCGACCGCTCAGGCTGCCTTCTTGGCGGCCTTGGCGGCGATCTTCTGCTCGAGCACGTCGAGCAGATTGCCGACGGTGGTGACCTTCTCCAGCAGTTCGGTCTCGACCTGGATGCCGAAGTGGCTCTCGATATGGAGCACGAGACCGGCCATGTCGAGTGAGTCGAGGTTGAGCTCGTCACGCAATGACGTCGAATCCACGAGCGCGGGGTACGACTCCCCCGTCTCCTTTTCGAGCAGTTCGAGGACCGTTGCCGAGAGTTCGTGGCGGTTCATGGAAGGGGCTCCTGCTGAAAATGTGGGTGGTGTCGGCCCGGAGGCGAGGGGGACAGTAGCGGATCGGCTGGCGCGGGCGAAGATCAAAAACCGGTGTATTCTGGAGGCATTCCTCACGGAATCCTGGCGGAATACCGGAGTTTATGATGGCTGACGTGCAGCAGACGATCGTTCCCCAGCCCCGCCGGCGACTGCAACGGCTGCTGTCGATGGCGACGGCCGGCTACGCCATCGTGCTCGTGATTGCGACGCACTACCCCAGGCCGCAGGAAATCCTGTTGAGGCTGGGGGCCGAAAATGTTTTGGACAAAACGCAGCACCTCGTGGCCTACGGCGGGTTGGGCCTGCTGGCGGCGGCGACGCTGGCGGCGTGGGGCCGTTGGACGCTCTGGAACGTGTTCCTGCTGCTGGCGGCGCTGGTCCTGTTTGGCGTCGTCGACGAGGTGACGCAGCCGTTGTTTGCCCGCTTTGCCGATCCGCTCGACTGGGCCGCAGACTGTGTGGGGCTCACGGCCGGCGTGCTGGCGGTGGCCGTGGGCGTGGCTCTGTTGGGCACCGTTCGGCCCGCATCGGGTGGTGGCGTATCGCCGGCCCTGGGATTGAAGAAGTCCCCTCGTCGTTGAAACGAGCCTGGTCAACGAAACACGCCCCTGAAAGCATCACGCAGCCGGCGAAACGCTTTTGTGCCGGATTTTCTCGCGGCTGCCAATTGCGTTTGATAGTCGTGGATTTGCTGCTCGTGAAGTGCCGTGGCATTCCAGAGCGACGTCGTCATGTCCGGCAACGGCTCGTCCGAAGCAATCGCGATGTTGTACACCGCCTCCTGCAGCCCGGCGTGCGATTCGATGCCGTCGAAGTCGCCACGGTATTCGGTAAACCCCGGCGACGGAGACTCGGGAACGATCACGGAGCCGTACACAATCCGTTGGAGCAATAACCGTATGTGCTTGAAGTATCGTCCGAGGAGCGACCGGAACTCTTCGCAGTCGAGTTCGCGCAGGTGGAACGGATTGTTGTAGCCGGTGGTATCGGTGTAGTAGCGCTTGTCCGGCGAGGAGATGATCAGCGTGCCCCCGGGCCGCAGCACGCGGCGAATCTCAGTGATCATCTCGTCGTGCTCGCGGAGGTGCTCGATCGTCTCGAAGCTGACGACGACGTCGACGGATGCAGTGGCCAATGGGATCGCCGTCGCGGATCCGTGGAGGAACCGCAGGTTGCCGGAGGTGTATTTTTTCGTGGCATGATCGACTGCTGCTCGGGCGATATCCACGCCCACCGCGCTGGCAGCGTGCTTTGAGAGCAGCATGGTGCCGTAGCCCTCGCCGCAGGCGACGTCCAGCACGTCGAGGCCACGTGCGAGTTCACAGGCAATCGCGTATCGATGCAGGTGCTCCGGCACGGTCTGCGTGCGGTTGTCGGTCATCAGCCGCTCGCCAGTCGCGGTGAGTGGCGATGTCTCGGAATGAGTCGTCATGAAGGCCGCCTTCCAGAAGGGAGACTCTAGTGAACGGCGGTCAGGGCCAACGCCGCCGGATACTCCGCCATGACGAGGCGGCATTCCGTGAAGCCCGCCTCCACGACATGACGCCAGGCATCCGCGCCGTATTCAGTGCACACGATGTAGTCGCTCTTTTTGTCGGCCGGTCCGCCGTGATGGCTGGGCCGCAGGCCGGCGCGGGATCGTGTCAGCCGGCCAACGACGACCGGGATCGTGAAGCAGCAGGCTCCACCAGTGCGCAGGAGCCGCCGGCATTCCCGCAGCCCGCGCACCGGATCCGGCACATGCTCCAGGGTGTCGGAATGCAGGACGAGGTCGAATGCTTGGTCAGGATATCGCATCGCAAGCATGTCGGTGTCGGGGTAAGACGTTTCCACGTGCCCCGGCAATGCCCGCAGGAATGGCGTCAGGGTGCCGGCGCCGTTGAGTTCCAACACGCGAAGTGCCTGGGCCGCAGGAGTGCGGACCCATTCCTCGAATAGGCCTTCGAAGGCGTGGTGACGCATCACGGCCAAGGCCAGTGCGTTTGACCGCAGGTTTGCTCCACAGCCGCGGCACGATGTGCCTTGTTGCCGGTCAATAGACGCGGCTTCTTCAGCCGACAGCTGCCATTCGGCGATCAACCGCGGCCAGAGAATCCGGGTTGATGCAAACTCCCGCCCGCCGCAGCAAACGCAGCGGTCGATGTGACGTTGGCAGTTTGACGCGGGCATGGATTTGCCCGTTTTGCGGAAAATCATCGCTGTTCGACCACGGAGGCAGATCAGTGCAGGCCCAGTCCGTGGCGAGGACCCTATCAAAACAGGCGATGACGGCCCTAGGGCATTTTCTTGGCCAGATGCCCCGCCTTCCCGCTCTTCGGGGTTGGCTCACGCGGGCTTCGCCGACACGGTGGCGTAATCACCTGGATCGTCGGCTCGCTCAGCCGTGCGATCACCAGTTGGGCGTCGGGGCGCGGAAGTCCGAGAATGTCACCGAGCGGAACCAGTCGATCGTCTTCGCCAGCCCCTCGCGGAGCGGCACCTTCGGCTCCCAGCCGAGTTTCTGTTTGGCGAGCGTGATGTCTGGCCGTCGTCGCTCGGGATCGTCCACCGGCAGCGGCTTCTCGATCAGTTGCGACTTCGAGCCGGATAGTTCGAGCGTCAGTTCCGCGAGCTGACGGATCGTGAACTCACCCGGATTGCCGATGTTCACCGGCCCCACGAAGTCGTCGGGGCCGTCCATCATCCGGATCATGCCGTCGATGAGGTCGTCGCGGTAGCAGAAGCTACGGGTCTGGCTGCCGCTGCCGAAGATCGTGATCGGCTCGCCGGAGAGCGCCTGGCGAATGAAGTTGGAGACGACGCGGCCGTCGTAGGGATGCATCCGCGGCCCATAGGTGTTGAAGATCCGCACGATCCGCACGTTCACGCGGTTGGCCCGGTGGTAGTCCATGAACAGCGTCTCGGCGGCCCGCTTCCCCTCGTCGTAGCAGGCCCGCGGACCGATCGGGTTGACCGCGCCACGATAGCTCTCCGGCTGCGGATGCACCTCGGGGTCGCCATACACCTCGCTCGTCGAGGCCTGCAGCACCTTGGCCCGGCACCGCTTGGCCATGCCGAGGACGTTGATCGCCCCCAGCACCGACGTCTTCATCGTCTTGATGGGGTTGTATTGATAATGGCCCGGGGCGGCCGGGCAGGCGAGGTTATAGATCTCGTCGACCTCCAGCCAGAGCGGGTGGATGATGTCGTGCCGCAACAGTTCGAAGTTCGGCTGCGAGAGCAGGTGGGCGACGTTGGTCTTCTGACTCGTGAAGAAGTTGTCGACGCAGATGACGTCGTGCCTCATCGCCACGAGGCGGTCACAGAGGTGGCTGCCGAGGAATCCAGCACCGCCGGTGACGAGAATGCGTTTGATCGAGGACATCGGAGGTGCTCGGTTTGCTCGAGTGGAGGGACCGAGAGTAGTGTACGCAGTCGGCGGGTCTGGGCCGAACCGTGCCGAAGCGGCCGCCGCGATCATCCATGCCACGAGGTCGATACCGTGCCCGATCCCATGCCCAATGCCTGGTCAGTCGAAATCAGTCGGCGCCGGGCCATCCAGACCGCCTCGGCCATCGGCGCCGCAGTTGCGACACCCCTCGCTTTCCCCCATGCTGCTGAAGGAGTTCCTGCCATGCCCAAGCTCAAGGGCCGTATCCATCAATCGCTCGTCTACTGGTGCTTCAACGTGGCTGGTGACAAGTGGGACATCGAAAAGATGTGCCAGGTCGCCAAGGAACTGGGCTGCGAGTCGATCGAACTGGCTGAACCAGAGATGTGGCCCACCATCAAGAAGCACGGACTCACCTGCGCGCTGGCACCCAACGGCATGACGGGCGCTCCGTTCATGAAGGGCTTCAACAACCCGCGGTATCACGACGAGGTGATCGCCTCCACGACGAAAATGATCGACGCCTGCGCCGCGGCCGGCTTCCCAGCCGTGATCGCCTTCACCGGCTACAAGTGGCGGGATGCGGACGATCCCAAGAGCGGCGAGATCTCTCTCGAGGAAGGTGCCGACAACTGCGTCGCGGGCTTCAAGAAGATCATCGGCCACGCGGAGAAGAAGGGCGTGACGCTCTGCCTCGAGCACCTCAATTCACGCGACGGCAGCCATCCGATGAAGGGGCACCCTGGCTACCAGGGGGACGACGTCGACTACGTCGCGAAGATCATCCGCCGCGTCGGATCCGACCGGCTCAAGCTGCTGTTCGACAACTATCACGTGCAGATCATGAACGGCGACGTGATCCGGCGGATCGAGGAGTGCAAGGACATCATCGGTCACGTGCACACGGCCGGCAATCCGGGCCGCGGTGAGCTCGACGACAACCAGGAGATCAACTATCCGCCGATCATGCGGAAGCTGGTCGACATCGGCTACAAGGGCTTCGTGGGGCAGGAGTTCATTCCGACCCGCGATCCGCTTGCCGGGTTGAAGCAGGCCGTGAGCCTCTG
>JBIIGJ010000184.1:0-5177 GCA_044236455.1 Pirellulales bacterium | reverse complement strand
AACAGTTCAGGCCTCGGTCGACGTGAGCGAGGACTCAGGAACGAACGGACGGGGGGTCATCTGCGGTTCTTGCGGACAGGCTGCTTGCCATCGCGGACGGAGATTTGCATGCCGGCAAGGTCTTCACGGATCTCGAACCGCAGTGGGCTTGTCTCGGGCGAGAGGTAGCTTTGAGGGATGGGCTGGCCGGATTCGCCGGGACGGACGGAGACCGCGTAGAGGCCGGAGGGAAGTCCCTCATCCATGGCGATCTGGAACGAACCATCCGCAGCCGCGAGGACGGTTCGGGTCTCTGGTGCGCCAGAGCCTGCGATGCGTTGGAAGTTCAGGGTGACGCGGCCAAGCGGCTTGCCGTTGAACGTGGCGGCGCCGGAGACGACGTGCCTGGCCAGCATCGGCAGCGTGTTGACGACGGCAACGGCCAGCACGATGGCGACGCCTGCCAGCACCACGGCCCGAAGGATCCAGCGTGGCATGCCGAGCGAGTCGACGGTTGCCGAGAGATTCGAGGCGAAGGCGTCGACCCCTCGACCAAGTGCCGAGTCGCCGTCCTTGTCGTCTTCACCATGGCTGCGGCGGCGGCGACCGTCGTTGAAGTCACGGATCGCGGCGTCCGCAGCGAGCGACGATGCCGAGGAGGCGATGCCGCTGCGGCGCTTCGTTGAGAGCCGGGGCGGGCGACCGGAGGCGATGGAGAGCGTGGCGGAGGACATGTCGAGGGCTCCTTGAAGCCATCGCGGTCCTCCGGTTCGTCCGGTCGGTGTCGCGTTCGTGTGGTGTGCGTTTCGGCCCTTTGGGGGGCTTCGTCAGGCCTGCCGTCCGTTTGGTCGGATCAGCACATGGAGGTCTTTGTCGGGGTCGGTCTTGGAGAACTCAGGAAACGCCATTCTTTTCGATATATTATCAAATCGATCACGTTGGTCAAGGAGTTGACTTAAAATTTTTATATGGCTTGTTTTTAGTGCTTAACAATCATTTCGCTGGAAGCTAGAGGCTCTGCAAAGCCCTGGAAAGAGTGAATCAGTACCAGTTAGGTAATCATTCAATTGTGCAGCGATGACTAACGGTCTGATTTAACGAGCCGGGTCTTCTCGGTCCGCTCAATCTGGACCACGACGCCGTCCTGCACGATTGCCAATACGGACCCGTAGCGGAGTCCCTGCAGGGCGTCTCCGATCCGGGCCAGAGCGGCATCGGTGTGCGTGGCGTTGGGCCCAGTGGTGGTATGGCCGTGGTGCTGGCCGTCGGTGGGTTTGTTGCTCATGGCGTACTCGGGGCTTGCTCGGGAAGGGGGAGGGAGGGGAGAGAAGTTCAGATCACGTATTCAGGATCGGGGAGGAAGACGCGGACCTTGCGAGGGGTAATCGTGACCCGTTCGCCCACCTGAAACGCCAACTCGCGGGCTGTGTCGGCGGGCAGATCGACGTGAAGTTCGCTTTCGGAGCCATCGGGCCGACATGAAATCCTCGCGATCGCGCCGCTGCGGGCAATCCGCAGCACGCTGGCCGGCAGACTGCCATTGGCTGTGGAACCGCCGAGACCATCGCCCGGGACATGTCCGTTCAAGCGGGCGATGTCGAGTTCGTGCGGGCGGAGATAGACCCGGGCGGGCCGGGCCTGCGCATGCGGATAGTCGGGATAGTCGATCGGGATGCCATGCCAGAACGCCTGTCCCTTCTCGACCCTGCCGTGGAAGACGTTCACGTTGCCGAGGAAGTCCATGACAAAGGGCGTCGCCGGATGCTCGAAGACCTCGTCGGGCGTGCCCCGCTGTTCGATTTTTCCGTGGTTCATCACGACGACCTCGTCGGCCAGTTCGAACGCCTCCTCCTGGTCGTGCGTCACGAACACGCTGGTCATGCCGATCTCATCGTGCAGCCGCCGCAGCCATTGCCGCAGTTCCACGCGAACCTTGGCGTCGAGGGCGCCGAACGGTTCGTCGAGCAGGAGGATCTTGGGCCGGATGGCGAGCGCCCTCGCCAGCGCCACCCGCTGCCGCTGGCCGCCTGAAAGCTGCGAGGGCTTGCGGCCGCCGAGGCCGTCGAGCCGCACCAGATGCAACAGTTCGTTGACCTTCGCCTCGATCTCGTGCTTGGGCGCCTTGCGGACCCGCAGCCCGAAGGCGATGTTCTCGAACACGCTCATGTGGCGGAAAAGTGCATAGTGCTGAAACACGAAGCCCACCTCTCGCTGTCTCGCGTGGCGGTCGGTGATGTCGGAACCGTCCTCCTCGATGCGGCCGGAATCGGGCCATTCGAGCCCCGCGATGATCCGCAAGAGCGTCGTCTTGCCGGAGCCAGACGGGCCCAGGAGCGCCAGGAGCGTGCCCTGCGGCACCTCGAGCGACACGTCGTCGAGGGCCCGAAAGGAACCAAAGGATTTCGAGATGCCGCGGATGTGGATGCTCATGCGGTGAGCCCCTGCGTGGGTTGTTGGGAATGGGGCGAGGAAAGCGTGCCTATGGCATCGACTGCGTCTGGCATCGATCGGGCGGCCTCGAGTTCCCGTGCCTCGGCTTCCAACCGGCGTTCGATGACGAACTTGGCGACGAGCGTGACGAGGGCCAGGCCGGCGAGCACGCTCGCCACCGCCATCGATGCGGGCGTGCGGTATTCCTGAAAGAGCTTTTCGACGCGAAGCGGCATGGTGTCAGTGGCGCCCGCGATGTGACCGCTGACGACATAGACCGCCCCGAATTCACCCATCGCACGGGCGTTGGCCAGCACGATCCCGTGAAGGAGCGCCCAGCGGATGTTGGGGAGCGTGACCCGGGTGAACACTTGCCAGCCGCTCGCCCCCAGGCTGACGGCGGCCAACTCCTCCTCCGGTCCGATCGCCTCCATCACCGGGATCAGTTCGCGGACCACCAGTGGCAACGTCACGAACGTGGTGGCCAGCACCAGGCCAGGCCAGGAGAAGATCACCTTCCAGCCCAGCGACGCGAGCGTCGGCCCGAGCAGCCCCTGCCTGCCGAAGATCAACACGAGCGCCAGGCCAGCCACGACCGGTGAAACCGAAAACGGTACGTCGCAGAGCGTGATTAGGAGTGAACGCCCCGGAAAACGGAATCGCGCCACGAGCCAGGCTGTGGCGATGCCGAAGACGGTGTTGATCGCCACGGCCAGCGGGGCCACGGTGAGCGAGAGCCAGATCGCATGCCGCGTGTCTGGGTCATGGGCCAGGGCACGCCACCAGGCGGCTGGACCCTCGGCAAACGCTTCGGCAAAGACGCTTGCCAGCGGCACGACGATGAGCAAGCCCACGACGCCGACGGCCGCGGCGATGAGCAGGCGTTCGGTGAGCGGGTTGGCGGCGGTGATGGTGGGCTTGGGCATGGTGATCGGGTGGCCCCGTCTCACTGATTCCAGATTACTGGGCGTTGCGGGCGACCCGCTGCTGCAGCCAGTTGACGACGACGAGCAGGGAGATCGACATCGCCAACAGCACGACGGCGATGGCGGTCGCTTCCGCGTAGGCGAATTCCTCCAGCCGCGACACGATCAAGACCGGAGCAATTTCGGTCTTGAACGGCATGTTGCCCGAGATGAAGACGACCGAACCGTATTCACCGAGGGCACGGGCCAAGGCCAGGGCGAAACCGGTGAGCACCGCGGGGTAGATGGCGGGGAAGATCACCTTCAGGAAGGTCTGCACGCGGTTGGCACCGAGCATGCGTGCCGCCTCTTCGGTGTCGCGGTCGAGGCTTTCGAGCACCGGCTGCACGACGCGAATTGCGAAAGGCAGACTTACGAACACGAGCACGAGCACGATGCCCAGCCATGAATAGGCGCCCCGGATGCCCAACGGCACGAGGAACCGGCCCAGCCAGCCCCGCTCGACGTAGAGCGTCGAGTAGACGAGGCCCGCCACGGCGGTGGGCAAGGCCAGCGGCACGTCCACGAGCGAGTCGAGCAGTCGCCTCCCGGGGAAATTGATCCGCACGAGCACCCAGGCGACGAGCAGGCCGGCGAACGAACTGATGATCGCCGCGACGAGCGACGCTCCCAGAGAAACGGCGTACGCCGCCCGGGCGCGAGGTGTCCAGGCTGCCGCGAGAAATTCGGTCGGGCCGAGCGATGCGGCCCGGAGTGCCAGCACCGACAACGGAATAATGATCAGCGAGGTCACGACCAGCGAGGTGATCGCGGCGCTGACGCCGAATCCGGGAAGCACCGAACGCCGCCGCACGGCCCGAGTGGTGGTGATTGCATCGTTCATGGTCAATCTATTTCCTGGCTTGAGGCTGATAGATGGCGTCGAACACGCCACCTTCGCCAAAAAACTTCTTCATGGCGTTGTTCCAGTCGCCGGCGACGAACGCGATGTCGAAGGTTTCGATCGCGGGCCAGGTTTCGCCGGCAGCTGGGGGCGGCGGATTGTCGCCCCAGGGCCGCAGGTGGTGCTTGGCAATGATCGCGCGGCCCTCGGGAGAGTAGAGGAAACCCAGATAGGCCTCGGCCGCATGCCGCGAAGCCTTGCGATCGACGTTTGTGTCGACCACGGCCACGGGCGGATCGACCCGGATGGACCGCTTCGGGTAGACGATCTCGAGGTCGCCCTTCGACTCATCGACTTCAAGGTGGGCTTCCTGCTCGAACGTGAGGTGCACGTCGCCGATGCCCTTCTGCGAGAAGGTGGCGGTCGCAGCGCGGGCGCCGGTGTCGAGCACGGGAGTGCGACGATAGATCGCCGACACGAAGTTCTTCGCGTCGTCCTCGCTGCCGCCGGCAGCCAGTGCCGCACCCCAGGCCGCGAGGAAGCTGTACTTGCCGTTGCCCGATGTCTTGGGATTGGGGGTGATGATCGAAATGTCGTCGCGGTCGAGATCCGACCAGTCGGCGATCTTCTTGGGGTTGCCCTTGCGGACGACGAAGACCACGACCGAGTGGTAGGGAATAGAATTGTTCTCGTAGCGGTTCTGCCAGTCGGGGCGCAGGAGCCCCGACTTGGCAATCGCCTCGACGTCGGGCCATGTGGCGAGCGTGACGACGTCGGCATCGAGGCCGTCGATGACGGCGCGGGACTGGCTGCCCGAGGCGGCATGTGACTGCTTGATCGAGACGGTTGTGCCGTGCTCCTGTTCGTAGTGTTTTGCGAACGCGGCGTTGATGTCGCGGTAGAGTTCTCGGGTCGGGTCGTAGGAGACGTTGAGCAGTTCGATCGGCTTGGGGCGGTTG
>JBIIGJ010000060.1:0-22057 GCA_044236455.1 Pirellulales bacterium | reverse complement strand
CTTGATCGAGACGGTTGTGCCGTGCTCCTGTTCGTAGTGTTTTGCGAACGCGGCGTTGATGTCGCGGTAGAGTTCTCGGGTCGGGTCGTAGGAGACGTTGAGCAGTTCGATCGGCTTGGGGCGGTTGGCCGACGCGTCGGGTGTGGGCGACGAACCGGAGCAGCCGACGACGGCGACCGCGAGCAGCGCCGCGACCGCCCGGGTGAGGGCGACGAGTGGAAAGCTTGGCGGCAGCAATCGACGGTTCACAGCAAGCCTCGATGACGGGGGTAAAGTTCCAGACGCGAAAACGGAGTTTATAACAGACAGCACAAAGATCGTCAATTTTGTGATGTATTCTTTAGTCGCGAATGTAAGTTGTTTGAAAATAAGGCCTTATGGTTGCCAGGCCACGCGTTTCTGGCTGGCCGATTCGCTTCAAACGACACGATGTCGTATCTCGCGTGAAGTCAGAATGGCCAGATGAGCGGCGCGAGTGCCACCGTGAGGGCCATCACCAGAAGGTTCAGCGGTCCGCCGAAGCGGACGTAGTCGCTGAATTTGTAGCCGCCCGGGCCATAGATCATGAGGTTCGTCTGGTACCCCATCGGCGTGGCGAAGCCGCAACTGGCGGCCACCGTTACGGCCATCACGAACGGCAGAGGATTCACGCCCAGATCAGCGGCCGTCTGCCACGCGATGGGAAATGTCAGCACCGCGGCGGCGTTGTTGCTCATCAACTCCGTGAACAGCATGGTCACAAAGTAGATCGCCGCGAGCACGACATGGGGGTGGTCGCCCGCGGCAGCGATCGTGGATTGGGCGATCCCCTCCGCCAGCCCCGTCTTCTCCATGGCCCGGGCCAGGCCGAAGCTTGCCGCGATCAGGAGCAGCGACTCCCACTCGATCGACTGCCGTGCCTCGTCCGACGAGATGCACTTCATGGCCACCACGACGGCAGCCGCCACGAGCGCGGCCGCCACCATCGGCACCAGTTCGAGCGTCGCCGCCAGCACCATGGCCGCCAGCACGGTGCAGGCAATCCAGGCCTGATCGTGCCGCGGCGGCGTGAAGTTGCTCACCGTGCTGACGAGATAAAAATCGCGGTTGCTCCGCTGGTGCTCGGCAAACTCCGGGCTGGCTTCCAGGAGGAGCGTGTCGCCCGGTTCGAGCGTGATGTCGCCGATCTTCATGTGCAATCGTTCGCCGTTGCGGGCCACGGCTATCACGACAGCATCGTAGGTGGATCGGAAACGGCCCTCGCGGATCGTGCGGCCGATCAGCGGGCATGTGTTCGACACCACGGCCTCGATGAGGGTCCGTTCGGAGCGCGGATCGTCGAGCATGAAGACCTGGTCAGTGGCCGGGCGGAGGCCGCGGATCTTCTGTAATTCCACGACGGAATCGACGACGCCGACGAAGACGAGACGGTCGCCCGCCTCCAGTCGCTCGGTGGGAGCGACGGCCGCAATCACATGCCCGCCGCGATCGATCTCCATGAGAAACAGCCCGTCGAGTCCCCGCAGACCTGCCTCCTCGATCGAGCGACCGACCAGCGGGCTGCCCGGTTCGACGAGCATCTCCAATGAATACTGCTTGGGATCGTCGCTTGGGCTGACCGCCGGTCGGCGGTCCTTGAGTAAATGACGACTCGCAAACAGGAGATATGCAAAGCCCACCAGCAACAGCGGCACGCCCAGCCAGGAGATCTCGAACATGCCGAGGGGGTGGCCCGTCTTCGCCGCCACCAACCCGCTCACGACGACGTTGGTGCTCGTGCCGATCAGGGTGCACAGGCCGCCCAGCACGACGGCGGCATTCATCGGCATGAGCAGTTTCGAGACGCTCAAGCGGTGTTTCTTTGCCCAGTCGCGGATCGCCGGCACCATCAGCGCCACCACGGGCGTGTTGTTCATGAAGGCGGAGAGGATCGCTGGGCAGACCATCGTCCGCATCTGAGCAGAGGCCAGCGACTCTGGCCTGCCCAGGGCCCGATCGACGAGCGCCGCCAGAGCCCCGGTCCGTTCCACGGCTGCGGCCACCACGAAGAGTGCCGCCACGGTGATCATGCCCTCGTTGCTCATTCCCTTGAGTGCCTCGTCGGTCGTGAGCACGCCCGCCGCGAGCAGCACTACGACCCCGCCGATCATCGCCATATCGGGGCCGCGTTGGCCAAAGAGCAGGGCGGCGAGCGTGACGAACACGACGCAGGCCGTCAGGATCGCCTGCCAGTTGGAGAGCAAGGTCTCAGGGCTCATGCGGCACGTCGTCCAAGGGGGCAAGAGTCACTCGTTCAGAATGCCAAAATGTCGTGAGAGCACGTCGTGCGTGCAAGGGCAAACGTTGCCCGGGGGGCGGCCATGGCGGGAAGAGGCCTCTGCGCGGCAGCCTCCGCGAAGGCCAGAGTCATTCCGGTCAGCCGCGAGGAGCCGCGTTTCATGATCGAACAATGGCTCGAAGGCAACCTGAACGTCGTCGCGACGGAGTACCGGCCGAACGCGGAGTATTACCAGACCATCGCCGCGAAACAGACGCCGAAGGTGCTCTGGCTCGGCTGCTCCGACTCCTGCGTCAGCGAGCATCAGATGACCGACTCGAAGCCCCGGTACGATGTTCGTGCATCGCAACGTGGCGGCAAACGCATGACGTCCGCCGCTCGGACGACGAAGGGGCTCGTCACGTGGGCAGGATAGCCCAAAGCTCCTCGAGCTTTCGCCGACCCCTTCGCCTCCGTCTCCTCATGGAGGATGTTCAGGGCGCGGGAAGCGGTTTGCCCGTGTCGTCGCCGGCTTCCGTCCGCACGCGGGCGAGTTCGGTGCGGAGATCGGCGAACAACTCGCGGGCCGTGGGGTCGCCGTGGATGCTGCGGAGTTCGCGAGGGTCTTTCGTCAGGTCAAAGAGTTCCCACTCGCGGCGGTCGTCGTACCAGATCAGTTTGTGTGTCCGCGTGCGAACCCCGTAGTGGCTCGGCACGCGGTGCGGTTCAGGGAATTCGTAGTAGTGGTAGTAGACGCTCTGACGCCAGTCGGCCGGGCTGTCGCCACGCAGGAGCGGCACGAGGCTTCTGCCCTGCATGTCTGAGGCCGCAGCCACGCCGGCGGCCGCCAGGAACGTCGGAGCGAAGTCGAGGTTTTGCACGAGGTTGTCGTCGACCGTGCCCGGAACCGCAAACCCGGGCCAGCGGATGACCAGCGGCATCCGCAGCGATTCTTCGTACATCCAGCGTTTGTCGAACCAGCCGTGTTCGCCCAGGAAGAACCCTTGGTCGCTCGAGTAGACCACGATCGTGTTCCGGGCCAGCCCCGTCTTGTCGAGGTATTCGAGCACGCGGCCGATGGTGCGATCGACCCCGGCAACGCAGCGGAGATAGTTGGCGATGTACCGCTGGTAGTTCCATCGTGTGAGCGCGTCACCCGTCAGGTTCGCCTTGCGGAACGCCTCGTTTTCCGTGGTGTAAGCCGCCTCCCAGCGGGCCTTCTGCTCGGGCGTCATGTTCTTCGGTGTGATCAGGGCGAGATCCTTGGGCAGCATATGCCGGGCGATCGTCATCTCCTGTTCGGCCGCGCCGCCGGCGCGGCCGGCATAGTCGTCGAAGAGCGTTTCCGGTTCGGGGAAGGTCGTGCCGCGGAACAGGTCGATTTCCTCTGGCCCCGGCTCCCATTCGCGATGCGGCGCCTTGTGCTGGAGCATGAGCATGAACGGCTTGGAGCGATCGCGCTGCGTGTCGATCCAGTCGATCGCCAGATCGGTGACGATGTCGGTGACATAGCCCGGAACCGTCCGCTTCGAGGGCGGCCCAGCGGGAACCGTCGGCGCCGAGAGCAGGACGGGGTTGTAGTAGGCGCCCTGGCCGGGCAGCACTTCCCAATGGTCGAACCCCGTCGGCTGGCTGACGAGGTGCCACTTCCCGACGATCGCCGTCTGGTAGCCGGCCTGCTGAAGAAGCTTGGGGAACGTCACCTGCCCGCCGTCGAAGGTGCTGTGGTTGTCGCGAAAGCCATTGATGTGGCTGTGTTTGCCGGTGAGGATCGCCGCCCGCGAGGGGCCGCAGATGGAGTTGGTGCAGAAACAGTTCCGAAACAGCGTGCCCTCGCGGGCAAGCCGGTCGATGTGGGGCGTGTCGATCAGCTTCGAGCCATAGGCAGAAATGGCGGCCGTGGCGTGATCGTCGGAAAAAATGAACAGGATGTTGGGGCGGGCCGCGGCCTGCGGGGCAGGGACGGCATCGTCAGCCCATGACGATGGCATGCCCACGATGAGTGCGAACAGCCTGACGAACAGGAACAGCAACACTCGACGGCTCCGCCGCTGAGTTTGTGCCGATGAGCATGAACGCATGGGCGAGCATCCTGAAGGCGACAGGCAGGGGACAGAATGAGGCTGCGGTCCGAAGGCATGACGGGCGAACTGTTATAGTAGCGGTCAGTGGGCTGGCTGGTTTTCCAGCCGCGCTTCCCCACCAGTCTCGACGGAAAAATTCGACCATGACCCACGATGCCCGCCTGCCGCCGCGTGACCGCTTCGAGGGCTACTATGCTGCGCCGCGTGCTCCGTGGGACATCGGACGGCCGCAGCGGGCCTTCGTCAAGGCGGCCGACGCCATTCGGGGCAGGGTGATCGACATTGGCTGCGGCACAGGCGACCTCGCCCTCTGGCTGGCGGAGCGGGGCTGCACGGTCACGGGCGTCGACTTTCTCGAAAAACCGCTGGAGTGGGCCCGGCAGAAGGCGGCTGAACGCGGGCTGTCCATGAACTTCCTGCAGATGGATGCGGTGGCCGTCGGCGAGATCCCCGAGCGATTCGACGCGGTCACCGACTGTGGTCTGTTTCATACGTTCGACGATGCCGGCCGGAACGCCTACGTGGGGGCGCTCAGGCGGCTGTTGGAGCCCGGCTCACGTGTCTTCCTGCTCTGCTTTGCCGACTCCGAGCCAGGAACGCATGGTCCGCGCCGCATCAGCGAACGCGAACTGCGGGAGGCGTTTGCCGCCGGATGGGAGGTCGAGACAATCGAACCTGCCCGCTTCGAGGTCGTGCCCGGCATTCCTGGGGCAGAATTCGGTCCAGGCGGTGCCCAGGCCTGGTTTGCCGTGATCCGGCGGGCCTGAATCGTTGGTTGCAAAGCCGCAAGACGATCTTTTCCCTGCGGGCGACATGGTCCGGCAACCGACGGGATCCGTAGAATGTCTAGCGAGACGATATCCCGCAGGAACACCGCATACGAAATCGAGGAGAATCAGTCATGAATCACGAGGCAAAATGGATGATGATGCTGGCCGTGCTGGCCGGCGGTTTGATGACGCAGCAGGTGATGGCCCAGCAGGTGAGATCACAGCAGGTCGTGCAGCCAGCGCCCGCCCAAGTGCGCACGGTCCAGCCGACCCGGTCCTATCGCAGCTACTCGGTGAATCCCGCCCGTGGCGACGTGCGTCGCAACGGGCCGCACAGCGGTGAAGCCACCTGGCGGCACGCTGGATCAAAGCCTGTGGGGCATTACGGCGCCGGTCGTTGATCGCAAAACGAGCCAGTCCCAAGAAGTTGAGGGGCCCGGTGCGACGAATCGCACCGGGCCCTCGATGTTTCTGCACGGGTTGTTGATCTGGACGACGAGCGGAGGACTATGACCGCCGTCGTCGTCAGCGATCTGAGAGACCAAGGGAATTGATGGGAGCCACCTCCTTCCAAGCGGATGAGACGGATGCCAAAGAACTGAGTGCGTAATGTCGATCGAGCGCGATATCGATGCCCACAACCGCCGCGTCGTCGAGAAACCGGATGAACGTGGCCGCATCATGCCGGGCGATCAGCCACCGGACGAGTGCAGCGCTCTGGCCATAGAAGACCCGCTGGCGGGCCGCGTCGGCCGGATACTCTTCCATGGACAGCAGATCGGCGGCCGTCCATGCCAAACCCCGGCGGCGCGCATCCTGGAAATCGGCCTCATGCGCCCGCTGCTTCTCGGAGGAATCGAACAGCAGGGCCAGGCCCTCGTCGGCCCACCTCGGCGGGGCCGCGTGAACGAAATGATCGGCGAGCACGACATGGACCAATTCATGGTCGATCGCATCCGGCACGATTGCAGGACCGTCTCCCATGACGTCGATTCTCCGCATGATGACGCGGTCGCCTGAAAACTCGAGCGATGTCGCGCCGCGGGCGTCTGCCGCCGGGCCACCGACGGCCTGGGCGAACGACTCAGCCGAGGCATGGACGTGAATCTCGCAACGCACCAGCCAGCGATTGGGGGCAGACTCGCCCAGGAGTTGCGAAAAGGCATCCCTACGGAGCGTTGCCGCGTGGTCAAGAATCATCCGAGCGCGAGCGGGGCTGGCACCGTGGACGCAGAAATCTCCGGCGATCGTCGACTCGTGGACAGCCGGCGTGTGATCGTCGGCCCAAAGCATGGAGCTGTTCGAAGCGACAGCCACAAGCACCACGAGCAAGACTGCCAGCGAGCGTGCCTTCTCGCTGCGGACAAGGCCGCGGGAACGGGTTTCTGACGCAGTGATGACCGGCAACTTCGGGGGATTGGGAAGTCGGTGCATCGGCGGGGTGCTCCGTGCATACGGCCAGGTCATTTGCTCGACTGGAAAACACAGATGCACGTTGCGTGCCATTCGTGCGTTTGCCCGAGCCGGCAGAGGGTGTAACGGACGTTTTTCCGGCAGAAAAACATCGAAATGGAGTTTCTGGGCCGCGGGCCCCAGAACGCTGACTGCACAGAAAGAGGGCAGGGGATGCCGCTGTCGGATGCACCGCCCGTCACGCCGTGAGGGTCTACAATTCCCGGCATGCGACTGTTTCCTTGCGACCGCTATCCCCTGCCGTTGCCGGACGGGCATCGATTTCCCATCGACAAGTACGCCCTCCTGCGGCGGCGGCTGCAGCAGCATGCTTCGAACGGTGCGCCGCTAGCCTTCATCGAACCGCATGCCGCCACCGATGACGAGCTCCTCCGCGTGCATGCGCGGGACTATGTGGGCCGCGTCATGTCGGGCGGCCTCTCGCCGGACGAGGTGCGGCGGATCGGGTTTCCCTGGAGCCGGGAATTGGTGGAGCGGTCGCTGCGGAGCACCGGCGCCGCCGTTGATGCGGCGGCCGCGGCCCTCCAGGACGGCGCGGCCGCCAGTCTTGCCGGCGGCACGCACCACGCCGGCACCAACTGGGGGGAGGGCTTCTGCGTGTTCAACGACACGGCGGTAGCGGCTCGGGAAATGCAGGCCCGGGGGGCCGTGGAACGGGTGTTGATCCTCGACTGTGACGTTCACCAGGGGAACGGGACGGCGGAGATCTTTGCCGAGGACCCGACCGTGTTCACCATGTCGATCCACGGGGCCCGCAACTTTCCGCTGCGGAAACATCCCAGTTCGCTCGACGTCGCGCTCGAGGATGGCACCGGTGACGACGAATATCTGCGGGCCCTCGCCGCTGCCCTCGCGGAGTCGTTTGACCGGGCGCGAGCTGACCTCGTGCTCTACATCGCCGGGGCTGATCCCTACCAGGGTGATCGGCTCGGCCGCCTTGGGCTTACGAAAGCCGGACTGCTCGAACGCGACCGGATGGTGCTGGCGGCAGCTGGGGCTGCGACGACGCCGGTGGCGATCGTCTGCGGCGGCGGTTATTGCCAGGATCTTGAGGCGATCGTCGACATCCACGCCGCGACGATGCTGCTGGCGGCCGGGTGCACGAACACAGGTTCCTAACAGCCGTGCCTCGCCGGCATCGCCCGCACCACCGAACCTTTTCCAAAAAGGTTGACTTGCAATTGCCGCAAGAGCGGATATACAAGAAAGAGCATCAAGTTGATGATCTTCGTATGATTTGAATTTTAGGCTGAATTAGAGCTGTTTTCCGGATGAAGCCCGTAGGTCGTTCCATGCGTCGGATGTGTTGCTGTTGTTGTCGCCGTCCCTGTTGCCTCTGTCCGAGGTTCGGCGTCAGCACACCCATCCACCGCCATTTGCATCCCCAGGAACGACCATGCCCCCCACTCCTTCATGCCGATCAGCCTTCCTGCTGAGTGTCAGCCTCGCCCTGACGGTGATCACCGCCGGTAAGCCTGTGTTGGCGACGCCAGCAGGCTTCCCTGCCGACATCCGCGTCGTGGCTCGCGAGGCCTATGTCTGGGGATGGCCTCTCGTCTATCTGCATCATTGCCGGGTGGCTCTGGAGAGGGTGCCCGCGGCCGGCCGCAGCGGCGGGATGCCGGTGGCACCGCTCAACCGGCTCTCCATGCTCACCGATCGGATCTCACCGCGGACCACGCGGGTGCCGTGCCCCAATCAGGATGTGATCTACGGCTTCGGCATGTTCGACCTGGCCGACGATGCCGTGGTCGTGCAGGTGCCCGACTTCGGCCGGCGGTTCTGGCTGTATCAACTGGGCGACCAGCGGACCGATAGCTTTGCCGAGGTGGGCAGCATCTATGGCACGCTTCCCGGAAACTATCTGGTCGTCGGTCCCGACTGGCGGGGCGACGTGCCACCCGGCATCGCAGGCGTGTTCCAGTGCCCGACGCGGTATGCGTACTGCCTGCCGAGGGTGTTCTTCACCGACTCGGCGGCTGACCGGGAAGCCGCGTTGCCAGCGATCAACGGGATCGTGGCCTACCCTCTGAGCGAGTACACGGGCGAGTCGCAGCAGTGCGATTGGTCGAAGCCACGGTGGTTGCCGAATCTCGCCACACGGGGTGCGGCCGCCCGGGGCGTGTCGCCGGATACGTTTTTCGATGTGTTGCCGGCGGTGCTCGATGATGTTCCGCCGCTTCCCGGCGAGGAACCGCTCTACGCGAGGTTTCGCGGGTTGCTGGTGGCGGCCGCCGCGGACCCCGCAGTCGCGGCGGAGGTCCGACAGGCCGCCGCGGAGGCCGAACGTGACGAGGTGGCGCCCCTCTTCGAATTTCGCAACCTCGGGCGGCCGCTGCCGGCGCACTGGACCACGCTCGTCAACGGCGCCGCGTTTGGCACCGACTACCGCACGCGGACGGCGGTGGCCGCTTCGAATGTGTTCGTGAATCGGCATCGCGAGACGAAATATTACTTCCAGGACCTCGACCTTCACGGCCGTCGCCTCGAGGGCAGCCGCGAGTATCAGGTCACCTTTCCGCCGGGCGCCCTGCCGCCGGCCAAGGGATTCTGGTCGCTGACCCTCTACGATGAACGGCACTCGCTGCCCCTTGCCGCGGGCGGCAAGGTCGCCATCGGCTCGCGGGATTCCGGGCTGCGGTACGGGGCAGACGGATCGCTCACGATCGTCATCAGTCGCGATGCGGTCGCCGCGGCCGACGACGGCGACGGTTCGAGCAATCGACTGGTGGCACCGAACGGCGTCTTTTCGCTCTATCTGCGGATCTACTGGCCTGACGAATCGGCGCTCGACGGCACCTGGACGCCTCCGCCCGTGCATCCCGTTGCCTCGACCCTGCAGCAGGCCGGTACCTGAGCAGGACCGAAACTGCGACTATGGGTCCGTGGCGTGGAATCCCGTCGCTCACGCTCAGGGCTTGTATGAGGAATCCCGCGATCACGATTTGGTCACGTCCGGGCGATGCGGGCGACTGCGTCGGCGAGGCGGTCGATCTCGTCGCGGGTGTTGTAGAAGGCCAGCGACGGGCGGACGGTGGCCTCGAGGCCGAAGTGCCGCAGTGACGGCTGGGCGCAGTGATGGCCGGCGCGGACGGCAAATCCCTCGCGGTCGAGCGCCTTGCCAATCTCGATCACGTCGCGGCCGGGCAGCACGAACGACAGCACGCCCACCTTCTCCGCAGCCGTGCCGATCAGCCGTAGGCCGCTGATGGCGGTGAGGCGATGGGTGGCATATTCGAGCAGTTCGTGCTCGTAGGCCGCGATCCGCTCGCGGCCCAGCCGCGTCACGTAGTCGAGTGCGGCGCCCAAGCCGATCGCATCGGCGATGTTGGGCGTGCCGGCCTCGAACTTCGCCGGCGGGTCGGCGTAGGTCGTCTTCTCGAACGTCACGTCGCGGATCATGTTGCCACCACCCTGCCACGGCGGCATCGAGCTTTGAGCCTCCGGCGTCGCGTAGACGGCGCCGATGCCGGTCGGGCCGAAGATCTTGTGGCCTGAAAAGACGAAGAAGTCGCAGCCGATCCGTTTGACGTCGACCGGGAAGTGCGATACCGACTGGGCCCCGTCCACGAGCACGCGGGCCCCACGGGCCTTCGCCATGCCGGTCATGAGTTCCACCGGCAGGATCGTGCCGAGGCTGTTGGAGGCGTGCGAGAGCGAGACGAACTTCGTTCGCGGGCCGAGCAGGGCGGCGTAGGCATCGAGCATCACCTCGCCACGGTCGTTGATCGGCGCCACGCGGATGACCGCGCCGGTCCGCTTGGCGACCATCTGCCAGGGAACGATGTTGGCGTGGTGCTCCAGTTCCGTGAGCACGATCTCGTCGCCCGCCGAGAGCAGCGAGCCGCAGGCGTGAGCCACGAGGTTGATTCCTTCGGTCGTGCCCCGCACGAAGATGATCTCGGCGGGGCTCGACGCCCCCAGAAACGTCTGCACGGTTCGGCGGGCATGCTCGTAGGCATCGGTGGACCGGGCGGCCAGCGTGTGGGCGGCTCGATGAATGTTGGAATTGTCATGTGCGTAGTACCGCGAGATCGTGTCGATCACGTGCTGCGGCTTCTGGGTCGTCGCGGCATTGTCGAACCAGGCGAGCGGCTTGTCGTGCACCCGCTGGTGCAGCACCGGGAAATCGCGACGCACCGAATCGACGTCGAAAAATCCGAAGCCGGCAACGCCCGTAGGAACAGGCGCATTGAGCAGCGGCGGGGAGGCCGCGAAGGCATCACTGCCGCGGATGCGGGCCACGAACGATTTCAGACCGCTGAAGTCGTCTGGTGGAATGGAAGCAGCCCGCGGGGGCGTGGCGAATGGCTGGATCGACGGGGCGAATGGTTGCGTGGGCAGGGCGACGTGGTGCGTTGGTGTGGCTGTCGGTGCCACAGGGACCGATCCCGTCGTCGCGGCGGAAAGGGGAACGGCGGGAGTATGCGGAGCCGTTGGGATGTGCGGAGCGGCAGCCTGCGGCGAAGTGTTGGCCTCCGACAGCAACTGCGCAGCGATCCGCGACAGTTGCTCGGACGAGGGTTCGTGCGCTGCGAAGGAAGGAATGGCGTCCATGGCCCAGGGGGCTCCCGGTCGGTGGATGGGGGCGAACTGCTGCGTGCGTACGTGGCTGTTATGCGAACTGGATTACTTCGGCGTCGCCTTGCGATGGTCGTAGTCGTGGTAGTAGCCGACCTCGACGTTTTCGAGGACGCCGAGCGCGTCGTCGGTGAGGACGGCGAGTGAGAAGTAGAGGGTGAGGAGGTAGGAGGCGACACCGAGGCTGTCGAGCCCCATGAGTCGCGCGGAGAGGCTGGGCATGATCTCGCCTGGGATGCCGGTTTGGTGGAGTCCGACGACGCCCTGGTCGGCCTCACCGGTGCGGACCAAGAGGATGCTGGTGGTGCCGAGCCACTGGTTGGACTGGTATCGGCCCTTGATCTCGAGCTTGTCGCAGGGGACGAGGGGGACGCCCCGCCACATGATGACGGGTGTGCCGAAGAGATCGACGGTGACCGGGGGGACGCCGCGCCAGGTGCACTCGCGTTCGAAGGCGGCGATGGCCTTGGGGTGGGCGAGGAAGAAGGCGGGCTTTTTCCAGACCAGGGCGAGGAGTTCATCGAGGTCGTCGGGGGTGGGAGCGCCGTAGCGGGTGCTGATCCGCATGGCGGGATCGACGGAGTGGATGAGTCCGAACTTGGTGTTGTTGACGAGTTCCCACTCCTGCCGTTCCTTGATGCCCTCGATGGTGAGCCGCATCTGCTCTTCGAGCTGATCGTAGGGGCCGTTGTAGAGGTCGGAGACGCGGGTGTGGACGCGGACGACGGTCTGGACGGCGGAGAGGGAGTATTCGCGAGGGGTGGCGGAGTAGTCGACGAAGGTCTCAGGGATTTCGACGTTTTCGGCGAAGCCGGAGACGAGATCGATGTTGCGTTCACCGTAGCGGTTGACGGTGGACTGGAGTTCGCGGTGTTCCTCGATGGCGCGGCGGAAGTCTTCGGCGAGAGTGGGCTGCTCGGCGAGGAGGCCGTCGAGATCCTTGCGAGAGAGGGTGAGGAGGACGCAGGGGGTGATGGTGCGGATGGTGACGTCGGATGGCTTGTCGGAGACGACGTCGGTTTCGCCGAAGAACTCGCCGTCGGAGAGCAGCGCGATGCGGAGGTTGGTGCCGTGGGCGCCCTTGCTCAGGACCTCGACCTGCCCCTGGGCGAGGATGAAGAAGGTGTTGCCATCCTCGCCTTCGCCGATGAGCGTGTTGCCGAGAGAGACCTGCTCGGTCTTGAAGCGTGCGGCCATGCGGCTGACGATGCCGTCGGGGAGGCGGGAAAAGAGCGGCACGCTGCGGAGCGATTCGGGCGTGAAGACGGGGCTCGAGCCGGCGAGGCCGCCGGAGAGGTCGACGCCGATGCGTCGGGCCCGTGGCAACTCCACCTTGGTGCGGTTGACGCGGTACGTGCCCCCCGCCACCTGCACGAAGGGCAGCAGCCGCAAGAGCCACCGCGGCGTGATCGACATCATCATCGGCGACGTCTTCGACGTCGTCGCCAGATTGCGGGCCACCGCCGTCGTCACACTCCGCTGCAGAACGTTGTCGCTCATGGGTTCGTCCTTGATGGGCTTGTTGGGGGAACTTGTAGGGGGGAGGAGCTGCGGAAAAGTCAGGATGAAAGTGCGTCAGATGCCGTCGCCGTCCTGGAAGCCGTTTCGATTGCGATGGCTGTAGTCGTGGTAGTAGCCGACCTCGACGTTTTCGAGGACGCCGAGCGCGTCGTCGGTGAGGACGGCGAGTGAGAAGTAGAGGGTGAGGAGGTAGGAGGCGACACCGAGGCTGTCGAGCCCCATGAGTCGCGCGGAGAGGCTGGGCATGATCTCGCCTGGGATGCCGGTTTGGTGGAGTCCGACGACGCCCTGGTCGGCCTCACCGGTGCGGACCAAGAGGATGCTGGTGGTGCCGAGCCACTGGTTGGACTGGTATCGGCCCTTGATCTCGAGCTTGTCGCAGGGGACGAGGGGGACGCCCCGCCACATGATGACGGGTGTGCCGAAGAGATCGACGGTGACCGGGGGGACGCCGCGCCAGGTGCACTCGCGTTCGAAGGCGGCGATGGCCTTGGGGTGGGCGAGGAAGAAGGCGGGCTTTTTCCAGACCAGGGCGAGGAGTTCATCGAGGTCGTCGGGGGTGGGAGCGCCGTAGCGGGTGCTGATCCGCATGGCGGGATCGACGGAGTGGATGAGTCCGAACTTGGTGTTGTTGACGAGTTCCCACTCCTGCCGTTCCTTGATGCCCTCGATGGTGAGCCGCATCTGCTCTTCGAGCTGATCGTAGGGGCCGTTGTAGAGGTCGGAGACGCGGGTGTGGACGCGGACGACGGTCTGGACGGCGGAGAGGGAGTATTCGCGAGGGGTGGCGGAGTAGTCGACGAAGGTCTCAGGGATTTCGACGTTTTCGGCGAAGCCGGAGACGAGATCGATGTTGCGTTCACCGTAGCGGTTGACGGTGGACTGGAGTTCGCGGTGTTCCTCGATGGCGCGGCGGAAGTCTTCGGCGAGAGTGGGCTGCTCGGCGAGGAGGCCGTCGAGATCCTTGCGAGAGAGGGTGAGGAGGACGCAGGGGGTGATGGTGCGGATGGTGACGTCGGATGGCTTGTCGGAGACGACGTCGGTTTCGCCGAAGAACTCGCCGTCGGAGAGCAGCGCGATGCGGAGGTTGGTGCCGTGGGCGCCCTTGCTCAGGACCTCGACCTGCCCCTGGGCGAGGATGAAGAAGGTGTTGCCATCCTCGCCTTCGCCGATGAGCGTGTTGCCGAGAGAGACCTGCTCGGTCTTGAAGCGTGCGGCCATGCGGCTGACGATGCCGTCGGGGAGGCGGGAAAAGAGCGGCACGCTGCGGAGCGATTCGGGCGTGAAGACGGGGCTCGAGCCGGCGAGGCCGCCGGAGAGGTCGACGCCGATGCGTCGGGCCCGTGGCAACTCCACCTTGGTGCGGTTGACGCGGTACGTGCCCCCCGCCACCTGCACGAAGGGCAGCAGCCGCAAGAGCCACCGCGGCGTGATCGACATCATCATCGGCGACGTCTTCGACGTCGTCGCCAGATTGCGGGCCACCGCCGTCGTCACACTCCGCTGCAGAACGTTGTCGCTCAGGCCAGTATCACCCGGGCTGGCGCCAGCTGCTGCTGCGGCATCACCTCCAGAGCCGCTGGCCATGCCGTTGCCGGAGGACGGGTCGCTGGGGTGAGAGAACGAGTGCATCTTGACTCTTTTGATGACAGAGTCGCGAATGCCTCCGGTGTTCCAGTCAGCCGCGCGGGTTGCGTGAGTCGATAAGGATGTCTGCTTTGCTTACAATTTGTCAAGCCTTGACGCCTGCGTAAAACAGGCTGACGACCATGGCGACCACGGTTTGCTAGACTATGAAAGGTCGTTCCAGTAAAAGTGGGGGGTATCCCCGCGTTTTGTCTAGGGCCGTGTTTGATGAATCTGTCGAGGGTGTCACACCTGCCGCTGGCCGCCTTTCTGGCCGTGCTGATCATGGTGGGCATGCCCGCCCTGGCCCGACTGCACCCCAAACCTGCGGAAGATCCCTGGCTCAAAGCGCGGCCGGCGCTCTATCCGGTCGCCGGCACGTTGGTCTTCGAGGGGAAGCCCGTGCCGGGGGCGATGGTGACGTTCGTGGCGCAGACGGCGGAAGAAGGTCGGGAGTATCTGGCCGTCTCGTCCACCGACAAAGACGGCCGGTTCTGGCTGCGGACGTTCAGTTCCCATGGCGACGGTGCCGTGGCAGGAACGCATTTCATCACGGTCGAGCGCATGGTGCCGACGGGCAGGATGCTCGCCGGCTATGGCATGACCTCGATCATGGATATTGGGACCATTCCTTCGTATATGGATCTGGAGAGACAGCCGGAGACCCCGGGCGGCCCGCCGATGGGGCCAATGATGATGGATCCGATGATGGGCTATTCCGCGTTTCCCGGGATGCCGGAGATGGTCAACATCCTGCCCGCGCGGTTTGCGGATGTAAAAACCACCGGACTGACTGCCGAAGTGACCGCCACCGGGACGAACGAGTTTTTGATCGACCTCCATGCCGAGCCGCCGGCCGAGATCGACCCGTGACAAAAAAACTCCCGCGCGGAGGGGCCGGAACAGCGGCTCCGCGCGGGAGTGGATGGTAGGAAACGCGGTCAGCCTATCGCTTGAGTGCCGTTGCCGTGGCCTTGGTTCCGCCGGCAGCGGTCGCCTGCTGGCCAGGGGCCGGCTTCATGACTGACACCTGCCCGCTCGGGGCCGCTTCGTTCGCGACGATCAGGCCGTTGCAGCAGGTCGCCACCGGCACGATCACGGTCTCGCAGCAAGCGGGGCGGTAAACGGGCTCGCAGCAGACGGTCTCGCGGACCGGCTCGCAGCAAACGGTCTCACGAACCGGCTCGCAGCAGACGGTCTCACGAACCGGCTCGCAGCAGACGGGCTCGTAGCAGCAGGCTTCTCTGTGATGACGATGCCGCCTCCATCCCGCTTCGGCATCCCAGCCAGACGCGACCACTGCCAGACAGGTGAGCACGCCAATCGAACGAATCAAGAACTTGCCAGTCATAGGAGGAAACCCTTTGTGTGAATCTCGGGATGAACACAGGACGGCCCAGACGCGGGCCGACTTTCCCGAGAGCCCGAAACGGTAGGAAGGGGCCGGCGGACGCGGCAAGGAAGCCTGCGTCGGTGGCTTGGACCGGTTGGGGATCGCCCCCGGGCTTTTCGTTGGTTTCCGCGGGAAAGAGGCCGCCTGCGCCGGTCGAAACGTGGCCCGGCCTGACCGGGAATCCGAAGAGGACAGACCGGGTTCGACATTCCTCGCAGGCCGCCCGGCTGCTAGTGTCCGCCCCCCCCACCCGCCACGCGTACACGCGGCTCGGAGCCCCCGGAAGAAAGGTTTGCCATGCGTAGCGCTTACGATCGGCGTCCGGCCTTGAGGAAGGTGGCCTGCGCGGCGGTTCTGGCGTCGGTGATCGTGGCCGCGGGCGGCCGTGGTATGGCGCTGGCTGAGCCGGTTGGCGGCCTCGGCGCGGCCGACCGGCTCGTGGTGCGTGGCACGAAGCAGATCGATCCGGAACAACTGCGGCGGCCGCTGGTTCGCGACACCGACATCGTGTGGCTCTCGCGTCCCCACGCCTCACGCGAGGCATTCATCGCGGCGATCGTGCGCAAGGCGATGCTGGCGCTCGAGCGGTCTGGGTTCGCCGAAGCTCAGGTGCAGGCCAGCGTCGAAGCCTCCGACGGGGTCGAGCGGCTCGTGCTCGACGTCACCGAAGGGCCGCGATTCGAGGCAGGAGCGATCGAGGTCACGGGGCTGCCCGACGAAACCAAGGCACGGCTGGTGCGGTTTCTCTCGGAACAGCAGCCGCCGCGTGACACGGTGCCGCGGGAGATCAAACATGCCGATGGAACCATCACGACCACCTGGTTGACCGGCGACGGGCGACCTGTGCCGCTCGAACAACCGGTCTGGAAATCGGACGGCCCGGCCTCCTGCGATGCCGTCTCGCTCCATCACATCCATGCGGCCGTCGCCCGGTTCCTTCGTGAGGAGGGATATCTCTCGGTCGCACTGCCGCTTCCCGATCGGCGGTCGTCCGGGAGATTGGCCCGGGCCGGCGCGGCCACGACACGGTCCACGCCCACGGATGGTTCGAGGGTCGTCCGCGGCGTGTTCGATGTCACGCTGAGGCCGGGCGCAGGCACCGTTGATCTCGTGGTGGCGAGTCATGACCTGCCGCCGAAGGCGGTGCTGCGACGCATCGAGGTGCCACCCAAATGCAAGACGACTGAACGGGATCTCATGGCCTACTTGGGCATCAAGCTCGGCGAGCCGGTCCATGACCGTGATCGACTCGCCTGGCGTGAACGCCTGCGGCGTTCGGGTCGCTTTGTCCGGCACGAGGTCGAGTTTCGCGAAGATTCCACCGATCCCGGGGCCGCGGTGGCCCGGTTCAACCTCGAGGAATACACGCCGGCCATGCCCCTCTCCCGGCCATTGTCCCGCGAAGAGGCCACCATGCTCCGCGTTCAGGACTGGTTGGAGGAGGCGATCGCCCGCGGCGACGACCTGGTGCTGGACGTGGCCCGCCCGGCGAGCGGTGCGGCCGCCGGCGGAACGGCATCCGCGAGGCTGTTCCTGTCGCCGGCAAACGGCCTCCTGCTCACGGCGCTGCCCGATGGCGATCAGGCCTGTGGGCTGGCGGTGAGCCACGCGGACGTGAGCCTGTTGCCGGCTGGCGGCGAGGGCCGGCTCGATGTCTCACTGCCGACGCACTCGTGGCTGACGGCGACCGTCGGCCTGTCACTGGTTCATGACAAGCCGACTGGCA
This sequence comes from Pirellulales bacterium, assembly GCA_044236455.1. Taxonomy (GTDB): domain Bacteria; phylum Planctomycetota; class Planctomycetia; order Pirellulales; family UBA1268; genus CAMCQY01. Next base: position 4,647 of record JBIIGJ010000060.1, on the reverse strand, counting down.
ACGAGTCGCCGAAGTTCAGCCGCAAGCTGTCCCTCGCCTGGTCCGTCGGCAACGCCAGGATCGGCAAGCCGGCGGGAGTGGCGATCGAGATGCCGATTGAACCGGTGGCCTGCCTCTCGCTGGTTCACGAGGGCAGCCCGAAGGTCCGTTTCGAAGGGGATACGCTGGTGGTGGAGGTGGGGGCCGCGACCAGCCGGTTCGACGCCACGACAGGGCGGCCGCTCGGCCTGTCGGTGGCGGGCTGCGACGCGTCGATCGATGCCCGCTGCGGCGGGCTCGACGCGGCGGTGGCAGAACTCCGCGCGGCGTCCGGTCCGAACATGGTCCGCGGTGATGCGATCGTCACGTCGGTGGTCGAGTTTCTCCTGTCGGGCAACGTTGCCGCCGCCTGCAGCCGGGTCGCCGACGCGGCGGGCTTCCGGGGCGAAACGCGGTCCGTCCTGAAAGATCGACTGGGACAGGTGATCGAACTGATACGACGCTGCCGCGAAGACGGCGATCTCGAGCGGTGCGACAGGCTGCTCGCGACCGCCTCGGCTGGCAATGGGCCCGGCAGTGGTGCCGGCGAGCAACCGGAGCCGTTGGATATTCCATGGGACGACGAGCCGGCCACCGCTGCCGCCGCACAGAAGGCGGTCATGCGGCACGTGGCGGCGATCGCCTGGCGGTTCACGGAGGAACACTGTGGCCGTAACTCCTGGCCGGCGTCGCTCGTCCGCTTGGGGGCCTGCGGGTTGGTGGGCGATCCCAGCCTGCTCGATGAGACGGCGGAGTTCATGGCGAACGACGACAATGGGCCGCTGGCCTATGCCATCGCGTCATCGCTGACCACGGTGCCCGTGGTGGCCACCTCGCTGGCCCGCCGAGGCCAGGAGCGGCTCTCCACGATCGCCTTCCATACCGACTGCCATCCGCTGCTGTCGGCGGCCGCATCCTGCGGTCTCGACGGTTGTTGCGTGTCGATCCTGCGGTCGCTCGACGACGACGCGGCCCGTGCGATCGGCCAGGCGGCCTGTGGCAACCCGGAGATCCTCGTGCCGCTGGTGCACTCGCTCAAGGCTCACGAGCGACATGACGACGCCGTGGCCGGCCTGCAGGATGCGCTCGACGCCTGCTGGGATGGAGGGCTGCGATCGGTCGCGGCCGCGAAGCTCGACGCCGTGGCCTCGCCGCGGACGGCGGCCGCCCCCGGCAACGGCAACGCGCAGCCGCTGAAGAAGTAGCAGGCTCCACATCGCGATCGGAGCGTGACGTTCTCCTGCCGGGCATCAGTCCACAACACTGGCTTCCGTGACGGGCTCTTGCAACGGCCAGTGGCAGGAAAAAACTCATGCCGGTGGTGAAAAAGCTCATTCAGCCACCGCATGCAGGCCTATAAACTCGTGGTCAGAGATCGGTTTCTTGATCGATGGGACCGACGGTCCGATGCGACTGCTGGTTGGGAGCGAGAGAAAACCATGGGAAAGTTGTGGGCCGTGCTGCGGATGCTCGTAGTGTGCCTCTCCGCGATCATGCCGCTGCGATCATCCGCTGCGGAGCAGAACGCCGTCGTGCCGGTCGGAACGCCGCAGCCCGAGAACTGGTCCGGGCTGTCGCCAGAGGCAGCCGTGCGGGCGATGACGGTGCCGCCTGGCTTTCAGGTCAAGCTGTTGGCAGCCGAGCCTGACGTGCACCAGCCGGTCGCGATGGCTTTCGACGACCGCGGCCGGCTCTGGGTGGCGGAGTGCTATGCCTATCCGACGCGGGTATCCGACGACGAGGCCCGCGACCGCATCCTCATCTTCGAGGACACCGACGGCAACGACACGCTCGACAAGCGGACGGTCTTCGTCGACAAGCTCAATTTCGTCACCGGGCTGGAGATAGGCTTCGGCGGCGTCTGGGTGGGCGCGGCTCCGTATTTGATGTTCATTCCCGACCGCGACGGCGATGACAAGCCGGACGGCCCGCCGGACATTCTGCTCGACGGCTGGGGCTGGCAGGACACGCACGAGACGCTCAACTCCTTCGCGTGGGGGCCGGATGGCTGGCTCTACGGCTGCCACGGGGTCTTCACGCACTCGAATGTCGGCAGGCCGGGCACGCCCGACGCTGCCCGCACCAGGATCAACGCTGGCATCTGGCGGTACCACCCGACGCGGCACGTCTTCGAGGTGTTTTCCGAGGGCACGAGCAATCCGTGGGGCGTCGATTTCAATGAGTTCGGCCATGCCTTCCAGACCGCTTGCGTGATCCCCCACCTCTATCACGTGATCCAGGGGGCACGCTACCAGCGGCAGGCTGGCCAGCACTTCAATCCCCATACCTATGATGACATCAAGACGATCGCGAGGCACAGGCACTGGGTCGGTGGCCAGTGGGACAATCGCGACCGCGCAAAGTCGAACGCGGCCGGCGGCGGCCACGCCCACTGCGGCGCGATGGTCTATCTCGGCGGGGCATGGCCGGAGCGGCATCACGGCATGCTGTTCATGAACAACATCCATGGCGCCCGCCTCAACGAGGACCGGCTCACCCCCTCCGGTTCCGGTTACGTCGGGGACGGCGAGCCCGATTTCCTGTTCGCCAACGACCCCTGGTCGCAGTTCATCGCGCTGCGATACGGGCCCGACGGCCAGGTGACGATGATCGACTGGTACGACGCCACGCAGTGCCACCAGCAGAGGGAAAAAACCGACCGGAGCAACGGCCGCATCTTCAAGGTCATCTATGGCGACTCCTCCGCAGCCGCGCACGCCGGACTCGATCTCGCCAAACAGTCAGACGCCCAATTGATCGGCCTGCTCGGGCATCGGAACGAATGGTTCGTCCGTCACGCCCGCAGGCTCCTGCAGGAGCGGCACGCGGCCGGCAGGCTTGCGGCCGACACTCCGGCGCGGCTGGCGACGGCCATTGCCCAGGCTCCTGCGGCTCCTGCGCGGCTGCGGTTGATCTGGGCGCTGCATGCCGTCGGCGGCACCTCCGAGGAGGTGCTGGCGGGGCTCCTGAAGGATGCCGATCCCGCCGTCCGCGGCTGGGCCGTCCAGCTGGCTGTCGAGAATCGGTCGGTCGCACCGCCACTGCTCTCGACGATCGCGGAGATGGCCGCGCGGGATCCGTCGCCGGTGGTGCGGCTGGCCATCTCAAGCGCGCTGCAGCGGATCGATCCCGTGGAGCGTTGGCGGATCGCCGAGGGGCTCGTCGGCCACGCGGAAGATGCGGGCGACCACAACCTTCCGCTCATGGTCTGGTATGGCGTGGAGCCGCTGGTGCCTCTCGATCCAGAACGGGCGCTGAAGTTGGCAGCGCACTCGCGGCTGCCGATCGTCGCGAGGTACATCGTGCGTCGTGCCGCCTCCGAGGAGACCTCGCTCGCTCCGCTCGTTGCTGCGATCGCTTCCGCCGACGATGCCACAAGGCACTGGATGCTCGCAGAAACGCTTACGGCGCTCGCGACACGGGGCCGCATGGCGGCTCCTCAGGCTTGGCAGGCAGGCTACGAGGCGCTCGCGCGGTCTCCATCCGAGCGGGTCCGCCAGCAGGCGGAACTGGTGGCCGTCCGATTGGGAGACGGGCGGGCGCTGCCGAAGCTGCGGGAGACGGTCGCGGATCGGGAGGCGGAAGGCGGCCCGCGTCGCGAGGCGCTCGCTGCGCTCGTGAACGCGAAAGATCCGGAGCTGCCGGCATGCCTCCATCGCCTGCTTGACGACCCGGTTTTGGCCGTCGACGCGATCCGGGCGTTGGCGTCGTTCGACGATCCCGCCACCGCCGCGGTTCTCATCGACGGCTACGATGCTCTGCCGGTCGAAGCGCAGCAGGCGGCGATCGCCACGCTGGTGGCCAGGCCTGCCTCGACGATCGCCCTGTTGGATGCGATCGGTGCCAACAAGCTGCCGCGTTCCCAGCTCTCGGCATTCACCGTCGGGCAGCTCACCAAGGCCGCCAACCCGCAGGTGATCGAGAAGCTCAACGCAGTCTGGGGTGCCATCCGGGCCACTCCCGCAGACCGTACGGCGGTCTTCGAGAAGTACCGCCGGGCCTTCCGTGCCCAGGAGCTCGCCAAAGCGGATCTTGTCCGGGGCCGGCAGCATTTTGCCAAGACCTGCGGAGCCTGCCATGTGCTGTTTGGAGAGGGGGGCAGGATTGGGCCGGAACTCACCGGTTCCAATCGCGGCGATCTCGAATACCTTCTCGCGAACCTGCTCGACCCCAGCGCCGTCGTGGGCCGAGACTACCAGACGACGACGATCGTGACGGAGGACGGCCGTTCGCTCGCGGGCATCGTGGTGGGCGAGACGCCTACAAGCGTGACGCTCCAGACTCCCATCGAGAAGATCACGATCGATGCGGCAGACATCGACACCCGCGTTCTCTCGTCGCTGTCGCTCATGCCAGAGAACCAGCTCGACCAGCTTTCCCTCGAAGAGGCCCGCGATCTTATCGCCTACCTCATGAGTCCAAGGCAGGTGTCCCAGCCCAAGGCATCGGCGTCACCAGCCGCATCGCCCTGACTCGTCGCTCAGGATCCGACGGCCGGAAGCCGACGGTCAGAGCAGTTCGCTCGCGAGGTCCGCGAGGGCCGACCGCTCCCCCTTCTCCAGCGTGATATGGGCGTAGATCGACTGGCCCATCATGCGGTTGATCAGGTAGCTCAGGCCGTTGGAGAGT
>JBIIGJ010000129.1:0-8257 GCA_044236455.1 Pirellulales bacterium | reverse complement strand
AAAAGGGGACGCAGCTCTTTTCGCAAACCAAACGGTGCCTGTCCCCTTTTCCAGTGTCTTGAACAATCCCTGTATGCATTCCATCGCCTGTATTCTCGACGAGCCCGACATCCGTGGGGCCGCTTTGCCGCTCACTGTTGAGCAGTATCACCGGCTATCGGCCGAGGGCATCGTGCCAGAGCGGACGTTGAAGAGCGAGAAATCGGGGACGGGAGCAGTAGTTTTCGGCACGAAGGAAGAGACCGAAGGAGTTCGACCCGTGGCCACGAGTTTTGAACTTGTGGAATCCGTGCAGGGGATACGGACAAGTTGAAAACTTGCCGCCACGGGGGGCGGTACATCCCGTGCCGAACACTACTGGCTGCGTGCCCTTTTGGGCCGCCCCTTTTGGGCGATTTTGGGGCGTAAGAATCGGCCCGGTCCGGCGACTTTATCGTGTCACCTTATCGCCCGATGGACACGAAGCCGAGACCCATGAAAACACTCATCGCCCACACCTGCCGCTGCCTGCCCCTGCTCGTCATCCTCCTCGCGCTGCCTGCCGGGGCCGCGGCCGGCGAAGCCGTCGTCTTGCCGATGGACCGCACGGCCTATTTCGTCGGCGAGCAGGTGCCGATGGCGGTCTCCGGCGAAGGCGCGTGCAAGCTCGAAGCGGTAAGCGCGGGTGGCCGGACGTCGCTCTACGCTGGCCCGGCCGGGGCGCTCTGGCTCGACACGTCGAAGCTCGCCCCCGGCGACTACGCGATCGAACTCAACGGCGCGAAGGCCATCGAGCGGTTCACGCTCTCAAGCCCCTTGCGGAAGTCGGCCGGCTCGCTGCAGGACGAGGTGATCCCGCCCCCGGCGATGAAACCCGACGACGCAGCGCGGATTCTCAAGGACTCCGGCCTGACCGCCTGCCTCAGTCTCGGCGCCTCCGACATGGGCCGCGCGACGGAGCTCGACGCGATGGCCCGCGCCGGCACGCTGATGCTCGTGAATCCCGAGACGCGGCCGACGAGTTTCTTCCCGCCGTTCAACAATTCCGAGGAACTCGACGGCATGAGCCAGCGGATGATCCTCACGGCCCAAGCCAACGGCCGCTACCCGAACTTCGGCGGCTTCTGCTACGGCTGGGATACCTCGGGCTTCGCCGTCGGCGGCCGCAAAGGGCTGATGACCTACTGGGCCTGGGGCGACAAGACGGAGGCGCTGCGGAAGTATCTCGCACGCATGGACCAGCAGAAGATGGACGAGTTTACCCGCCGCACGGGGCTCAAGCCCGTCAGTGAGGCGGAGTATCTCGCCTATCTGCTCGCCATCGGCCGGCCGGAACTGGCGCCGGCGATCGATCTACCCACCAAGCTCTGGATCGAAGAGATCGCCCGGCATACGAAGCCGATGACCGATGCCGAGCTGGCCGCGTTTGAAAAACGGCTCGACGCCTGGTCCGGCTATCTGATGAGCCTCTACAACGAGGTCTACGGGGCGATCGGGAAGAACCTGCGGGGCGTGGATCCGGCGCTCAAGAACACGAGCAGCGTGCAGTCGGATCATGCCGCCGTGCGCGTGGGCCAGTATTTCCCGTCGGCCTATGCGCCGCTCGACTTTCAGTATCAGAGCACCTGGAACGACCAGGTGGGCGGCCCCGACTACCTGTATCAATGGCTGCTGGTGGATGCCCTGCTCGAGATGGAGCGGGGCGATAAGCCGACCTGGATCAGCAACGCCCTTGGCGCGGCGCACCATCGCGCCAATTTTCCCGGCAAATTCACCCGCGTGGCCGCCCACGGGCTGGCCTTCGGCGTCAGCGGCAACGGCTTCGCTCATGAAGCCTTCAGCAACATTCTCGGCGGCATGAACGGCGGCAACTGGGATGCGATGAAGAGCAAGGCGGACGGGGCCGACCTCGTGGCCGGCCGCGACTTCCTCGACCGCTTCGCCGCCCTGGCCGTCGAGGCGAGGGGCGATCATGGCGTCGGCATCCTCTGGTCGAAGACGCAGTATGGCCGCCAACACGTCGTCATGGGTTTTGGAAACGCCTCCTACAACGCCCTGATTGCCTTGACGCGGCTCGGCTACACGCCGCGGTTCGTCACCGAAGACGAGATCGCCTCGGGCCATGCCGGCGACGTGGCGGCGCTCGTCGTCATCGGCCAGACATTCGCACTGCCGGAGAAGGTGAATGCCGGCCTGGCCGCCTACGCGAAGCAAGGCGGGCGGATTCTGGTGGACGGCACGACCACGGTGGAGATTCCCACCGCGGAAAAGCTGCCGATGACGTTCCCGTTCACCGTGCCGGGAAAGCCCCATAGCTGGACGGCGCCAAACATGGTGGGGAGCGACAACGACACGATTTTTTTCGAGCGCGAGTATCCGGAGTTGGCCAAGGGCTTTTCCGCGGCGCTCGGCAAGACGGGCCATACCTGGCTCACATCCGAAAAGGGCCTGGAGAGCAAGATCAGCCTGATGCAGATCGACGGCGGCCGCGATGCGAGCTACATCGTCGCCGTCAACGATTCCTGGGTGGCCTGCCAGGCCGACTGGCATCAGGTCAGGGAAGGGCTCGCCCCGCTGGCCGGCACAGACGGCAAGCCGGCGAAGGAGGGCTTTCTCTACGACTGCACCGACGAGAAGGCGATTGGTGAACTGAAGCCGTTTGCATGCGACCTCTCGCAGACGACGGCGCGGGTCTTCGCCGCGTTGCCGCGAGCGATCAAGGGCGTCGCGGTGTCGGCCACGCAGTCGGTCAAGGCGGGGGATAACCTCGCCGTCGCGGTGGAATTCCAAGACGCGAAGGGGGAGCGGTTGGTTGGCGTGTTGCCGTTCCACCTCACGATCCGGCGGCCCGACGGCACGGCGCATGCGGAGTTTTACAGGTCCACGACCAAGGAAGGTGCCTTCTCGATTGTCCTGCCGATCGCGGCCAATGATCCTGTCGGAAAGTGGACTGTCGAGGTGAGGTCGCAGCTCACGGGCGAACTCGCCACGCTGCCGGTGGAGGTTGGCGCGGCGGCGGCGGCGACCTACGCAACCGCCCTGAGCGAGCCCGTGGTCGTGCGAAATCGCGACGCGATCGAGTCGATGCTCGCCAAGGGCACGACGGTCGTTCTGCCGGTCTTCGATCCGGGCCTCGCGACCGTGGCCGAGCAGGTGAAGGTGACGCTGGCCACCCGCGGCGTCACCGTGGAGATCCGGCAGAATCCGGCGATCGGCACCTACACCATCGCCTACGACCTCTCCGATGCGCAGAAGCAGGAGAACGCCCCGATCGATCGCGGAGACGCGATCGGCAAGATCAAGCGCGACACCGTCAATGGCAACGACTGGGCCAGCAGCCTGAGCGGCTGGCGGTGCGGCAAGCCGCTGATCGTTTTGGATCTCGGCGGGACGAAGGATGCCAACCCGATGGCGCAGTCACTGGCCAAAGCCGGCATACTCTGGCCGCAAGTCAGCGAAACCTATCCGGGCAAGGGCCGGGCCGTGGTGCAGGCGGTGCCCTGGGCCTTTGCCCCGCGCATGACCACGGTCGTGATCCAGGCTGCGGATGTTGAAGGCTTGCTGGCCGGCGCGCAGTCGCTCGCGAAGCTGCCGTCAGACCAGATCACACCCGCCATCGCGACGGCCAAGGCCACGCTCTGGCAGCAGCACCACATCGGCGGCAAGCCCGCCGCGGCCAAGACGGATGGCCTGACCGCCAAGGGGCTGGCCACGAAGCAGGCGCCGCAACCTTTTGCCATCGCCTTCCCCGGCGAGAAGCCGCTGCCCGCCGATCAGGTGAAGCATCCCGCGCCGGCGGTCCACTCGGTCCATCCCGTGCCCGGCGTCTTCCTGCCGAAGCAGTGGGTGCTTCGCTACAAGGTGGGCGATGCCTACGTCGAGACCGCGACGGCCGACATGCTCGTGCCCGACCTGCGGTTTTCGGAGGCGGTGGGGCTTGTTGGCGACGTGAAGGCCGCCGGCAAAAAGAAGATCACCGCCACCGGCGTGTTTCGTTACTCCGACCGCAAGCCGTGCTGGCAGGCGCAGTGGGAGGATCTGCTCGCGCTCCGCGACCAGCTCGTCCCGAGCGAGCGGCGGCCGATGGAGTTTGAGGTGCAACTCGGCGGTAAGACCGTCGGCAAACTCGTGCCCACGAGACTAGAGCAGAAGGAAGTTCCGTTGGAGCTCGCATCGCGTTCGGCCGAACTCAAGCCGAAGACCTCCGTCGAGGAAGTCGTGACGGAACTCTCCGGCGAGATCGACCTGCCCGCCGGGCGTCAGGAGATCCTGCTGATCCAACGCAACATGGTGGACGGCAAGCTCGAAAAGATCGCCGTCGAGTGACCGTGCCATCCCCCAAAATCCCCTCCCCAAAAGCCCCTCGCGGAAGCGAGGGGATGACGCTGGGCATCACGATGCGGCCATTCGCCCAACCACGCCAATTGTTATCGCCACGCGTCACCCCGCCGGCTGCCGCCGGGGGCTTCTGGGGAACGCGTCACCCCACCGGCTTCCGCCGGGGGCTTCTGGTATTTGGTGCCTGCCAGCTTTTTCTTGCGACCGCATCGCTCGCCGCTGACATCGCGTTCACGCTCGACAAGCCCGGCCGCGTATCGCTCGCGATCTACGACACGAAGGGCATCCAGGTTCGCACGCTGCGCAATGCCGAGCCGCTCGAGGCGGGCAAGCATACGATCGCCTGGGACGGCCTGGATCGAAACGGGCAGCCTGTCCCGGCGGGGGACTACACCTGGAAGCTGCTGGAGTCACAGGGGCTGCAGGCGGAATACCTGATGGCGCTAGGTACGAGCACTGGCCTGAACCATTGGCCGGGCCAGCACCTGGGGCCGGTCAGCGTCGCCTGCGATGGGGAGTCGATCACGGTCGGCGGGGCGCCCGAGGGCTCGCCACTGCTGGGGTCGGTCGGGCTGGACGGCACGTTCCGCTGGAACAAGGCGCAGTTCCGCGCCCCGGAATCGGCCACCGACCTGTCGGTCGACGGTGACCGCCTCTTCGTGCTGGAATCCAGCGCGATGGTGGATGTCTTGCAGAAATCCACCGGCGAGCGCGTCCTGGGAGCCAACCAACAGCCGATCGCCTACCGCCTGACCTTGCCGGTGCGCAAGCTCGAACCGATCGCACCGACCGCCGACGAGAAGCGCACGATCGAGATCCCCGTGGGGGAGGCGCTGCCGTACCTGATCCGCAACCAATACCTTGTCAGCATGACCGTGGGCCAGAACGAGAAGTCCAACACCGTGATCGGTTGCAAGATCAATGGCCAGTGGTTTGGGGCCTACGGCCTGAAGCCCGGCGCGCAGATGGAGATGCTCGGCCCCACCGCCTATAACACCCCCCAGCCGGTCGATGCGGTGGACGGCAAGGTCGTCATGGAGTTCAATTTCAAGCCGTCGCAGCCGGGCGCGGAGTGGTCGGTCCCGGAGATGGAACTGGTGGCCCCGGTCGCCCGCATCGCGGCGCGGGCCGGCGCGCTGGTAGGCACGTTTCCGGTGGCCGACACGCTGGCCTGGGTCGAGCCCGACACCGGCAAACTGCTCGAACAGGTCAAGGTCGAAAAGCTGGGCGACGTCGCGCTGCTCGATGCCCAGACGGCGCTGGTGATCAGCGGCGAGAGCATCGTCAAGGTCGGCCGCGACGGTTCCAGCACGACCGTCATCACCGGCCTGACCGAGCCGACGCGGCTGGCCTGGGATGCCGCCGGCACGACACTGTGGGTCGTGGAAGGCGGCACGAGCCAGCAGATCAAGCGGTTTGGCGCCGACTTCAAACTGCAGGCCGCACTGGGGCGGCCGGGCGGGCGGAAGCAGGGGCTCTACAAGCCGGAAGACTTCCTGACGGTGTGCGGGATCGACGGCGACGGACATGGCGGATTCGTGGTCTGCGAGAGCGACTCGGCCCCGCGGCGCACCGCGCGTTTCGACCGCGACGGCAAGCTTCTGGGCGAATGGTACGGCGGCCAGCAGTTCTACACCTTCGCCGCGCCCGATCCCGAGGACCCCACGCTCGTCTGGATGGACAGCCAATGGGGCTACGTGATGCAGGTCAAGGTGGACTACGCGAAAAAGGACTGGACGGTGCACGCCTGCTATCGCTGGGACGCGGAACTCGATCCGGCCTTCTTTTCGCATTACAAGATGGCCAGGCGGTTGATCCCGCTCCACCTCGACCTGAAGGGGGACGGCAAGAAGGAAACCTATCTCTGGTCCGATATCCATGCCGGCTTGCTGCTTAAGGTTGACGAGCCGGCCGGCTTGCTGCGGCCGGTGGCGGGACTGGGGGTGTTGGATATCGGGCCCCATCCGTTCAAGCCGTTTGAGCAGCTCCCGGCGGTCTGGCAGGATGCCGCCCGGAGGTTCTCGGACAAAATCCCAACCAACCAGGCGAACCGGCTTCTGCGCGGGTTTGGCTGGGCAGACGCCAATGGCGATTTCAAGATCCAGGGCGATGAGCTGCGGCTCAAGCCCAGCGACGGCCACGGGTTTGGCGGTTCGACTTCGTCTTGTTTGCTCCTCGACGACGCTCTGACCATTTATCAGGGTCGCGGTTATAGCGGCGAAAACCAGCCGGCCTGGGTCCGGTTTCCCGCGCAGGGGCGGACTTCGACCGGCGCGCCGGTCTGGGACTGGAGCAATCCGGTGGAGGGCGCCACGACGCCGTTCGGTAACACGTTGTCGCTGTTGGGCGCACCGGACGGGGCGCTGTTTACGCTCTCTCAATCCGGTGGCGACGGCTATACCGCCCTGGACACCTATAGCGGAGCCCACGGCTGGCAGTGGCCCGCGAACATGATTGATCGCAGCGCCATCTGCAAATGGGACAAGGATGGCACGCTGCTCTGGCGGGTCGGCCCGCATGCCTCCCGCAAGCCGCAGAAACCCGGCGAATTGCACCACCCCGTCTATCTGGCCGGACGCGTGAAGGGCGCCATCGGTGTGTGCGACAAGATCGTCAGCCCGTGCGAGTTCTGGAGCGACGACGGCCTGTATATCGGCGGCCTGCTGGATCGCCGCGCCGATGACGGCCTGCCGGCCCGGGCCTACGCCTGGTGGAGAGATGTCGACTGGAAGGGCGATGCGTTCGACAACCTCGGCTCGTTCCAATACGACATGATCGTCGGGGGCTCGCTTGCCGAGCTTCCGGGCGGCGACGCGGTCTATTTTGGGGCTGGCTGGAACAACGTGCCGGTCTATCGCGTCAGAGGCTGGGACCGGATCAAGCGGCAGCAGGGCAAGGTCCAGCTCGATGGAGACGCGCCGCATGCCGTCGCCAAGGGCCAAGGCCTGGCGGGCGAGTATTTCAGCGCGGCGGATTTCGCCGGCGAACCGGCCTTGCGTCAGGCCGCCCCGCGGCTCTGGTTCGAGCCGGCGCGCAAAGGATTCGCCTGGCCGGCTGCCGAAGGAAAACCAGCCATCGCGGCGGCACGCTGGACGGGAATGCTGGAGCCTAAGTTCAGCGAAGACTACACGCTGTCGGTCTATGCCAAAGGCAACGTGCGGCTCTGGCTGGGCGGCAAGTTGCTGCTGGATGCGAGCAGCAAGGATGGCGCGTTTCATAAAGCGTTCGCCGAGCCGGTGCGATTGAGGGCCGGCGAGCGCTATGCGATGAAGGTGGAGTGGACAGGTCCGGCCGACGGGCAGTGCCACCTCAACTGGGAAAGCCTGAGCCAGCCGATCGAGCACATCCCGGCGACGGCGCTCTACCCCGAGCCGGCTCCCGCCTTGCCGGTGGTGACCGTGCGTCCGTCGATCCCGGCGGTCGCGATTAACGGCAAAAAGGCCGAATGGATCATTAGCCGAGACGCCGCAGCCCCAACGCCGCTGCCGGTGACGCTCGCGTGGCAGGGCACGGCGGTGGCCGGCCGCGACTACCAGGAGTTGCCGGCGAGCGTCACGATCCCCGCCGGCAAGACCGCAGTGCGCCTGCCGGTGCGGTCGCTCGAGGTGAAGGAACTTGCGCAGACCCGCGAACTGGTGGCGGCGCCGGTCGTCTCCACGCAGTACTTGCTGGATGGCTCCAGCGGCGCCGCGACCCTGCGGATCAGCGATCCGCGGGCGAAGCGATTGACCGTGGCCGGCGTGACGGTGGCCGGCGAGATGATGAAGGGGTATCCCGCAGACTGGCTTCGTTTGCGGCAGGACATCCTCACCAACCTGACCAACCAAAGCGGGCTGGATCGGAGCGTCACCCCTCCGGTGCATGACACCGACATCAAGAACGCCTGGTACGCCGACTGGTCGGATCCGGACAAGACAGCGCTGACATTCGATCTTGGTGC
>JBIIGJ010000128.1:0-8264 GCA_044236455.1 Pirellulales bacterium | reverse complement strand
CCACATAGAAGACCGACGGCCACTCCGATCGGAAGGTATCCCAGTGCCAGACGGTGATGCGGCCGGGGGCGATCTTCGGCCATTCTCGGATGGCTCTCGCGTAGTCGCGGTTGGCGGGGCTCGTGGCGATCGACCCGACCTGGTCGCCGGCGGAATTCTGGCTCCGGGCGCTCGACACGACATTGATCCAGAGGTCTTTGTGCGGCACGAGCGTCTTCGGCGGGTCGAGCGACTCGAAGTAGGCGAACGTGATCACCCGGGCTTCGGGGTAGGTCTTCTGGACGATCTCCATCGTCTTGTTGAGGGCCAAGATCAATGGCGAGGCTTCGGACTGTTGTTCGAGCACCAGCTTGCGGCAGTCCGCGCACTGGCAGCCGCTGAACCCGTCCCCCTGTGCCGCGGAGAAGGGCAGCGACCAGTCGACCTTGCCGCCGCTGTGACCGCTGTGCTCCACCCGCCGCTGGATGTCGCGTTCCAGGCCGGCCGCAAGAAGCGCCGGTAGTTCGTGACTCGTGCCGCAGATGCCATAGGCCCAGTCCGGCTCGCGCTTGCCGGCATGGTTCAGCGAGTAGATTTCGGGATGGTCGGCGAACAGTCCCTTGATCGTCTCCTTGCCGACCTTTTTGTCCTTTGGCGGCAGGAGGTCGTACATGTTGTGCCCGGCGGCCAACGCGGCGCTCGTGCCGTCGCCCGGCGCGCCCACCCCGCGATTCTGGAGAATCCAGGGATAGCTCCCCACCCAGTAGATGAACCCGCGATTGGCGAAGGCCGGCTCCTGAAAATCGTCGAGCGTGTCGACCGCGAGCGTCGGCCGCTTCGGCACCACTTCATAGCCCGGTCCGGCGTAGGAGAGCCCCTTGCGGGCGAACGTGTAGAACCGGCAGCCGAGGTGATCTTCCAAGAGACCATAAACGGCGTTGTGCAAACCGAGAGGCGTGGCCGCCGTCAGCGTGAGCCGAGTGCCGTCGGCCTTGATGCGATAGGCCTGCGGGCCGGTGGGCTTGTCGCTCGCGCCCGGCACCTTGGCGACGAGTTCTAGCACGATCGCCGGCTTGCCTTCCGCTTCTGCCAGCGTCGCCACGAGCGGCAGTTCCGCGCCGGTGATTTGCTGCAGATAGTGGTTCAACGTGTCGGCCGGCGGCTTCATGGACTTGGCATCGCGGTTGCGTGCCACCTCGGCCGGCAGGGCCGTGTGCCCGTTGTGCACGATCACCGCCCGCGGCTGTCCCTGGTCGGTGAGCGAAATCGCTCCTTGTGCGACCGGAGTCACGCCCCAGCATGCGGCGATGAGCGCGACCGCGATGGAGAGCTTTTGCAGGCGAGGCGCGTGGATCATGAATCTTCTCCCGATCAGGTTGGCGCTGGCTATCGGCTCGTTCGATCTTCTTACAGTAGGCTCCGGCCCGCGTGACCAATATCCTGCGAAAGCAGGATGCGGGGCGACAAACCCCGCAGTAAACTAGGGGTCGTGCCGGACAAAAAGGGGACGCAGCTCTTTTCCTGGCGGTGAGAGTGCAGGCGTAAAGAATGTTGCGAAAAGAGCTGCGTCCCCTTTTTGTCCCTCTCGCGCTCGCCGCTCCGGCTTGGCTTTTCGCTTACGTACCGTACGTCGTGGCCGCGGAGAGCGGCCGCGTCGCCACGTTTCTCTCCAACACCTGCATCGAGTGCCACGGCCCCGACGTGCAGGAGGCCGGCCTGCGGCTCGACACGCTGCCGTTCGACCCAGTGAAGGCGGCTGCGTCGGCCGATGCGCTCCGTATTCTCGTTCGCGTGCACGATCGCGTCCGCGACGGCGAGATGCCGCCGCCTTATGCCGCGCAGCCTTCCGCAGCCGACCGGAGAAAGTTCATCGCGTCGATCGAGCCGGTGATCACAGCCGCCGAGTCACAGGCCGCCGCCGGCACCGGCCGCACGACGATCCGCCGCATGAGCCGGATCGAATACGGAAACACGCTCCGCGATCTCTTCGCCCTGCCGACGCTCGCGGTGAAGGAACTCCTGCCCGAGGACGGCCGCAAGCATGGCTTCGACAAGGTGGCAGGCGCCCTCGACATCTCCTACGTGCAGATGCAGAAGTATCTGGAGGCGGCCACCGCCGCACTCGCGCAGGCGGTCGTGCGCGACATGAAGCCGCCGGAGCGGAAGGTCTGGCACGGAAAAGCCATCGATCAGGGCACGGTCCGCGGTGCCGTGAATATTCACTGTGGCGCCCCGCTCATCGGCCGTGAGCTTGCCCCCGGCCTTTCGACCCACATCGTCGGCGATCCGGTGGCCAATCCCGGCAACTGCTACCGGGCTGCGTCGTTTGGCGGCACGGCCGACTCGGTCGCCGTATTCACCGGCGTGATCGGGGCCCACCAGCCCGAGGGCATCCAGCCCGACGGATTCAAGCCGCCGGTCGCCGGCTTTTATAAGGTGCGATTTTCGATCTGGGGCCTGCGGTGGGAGCGGACAAAAGCCGGCCCCGCGCGGCTCGACAACATCAAACAGTTCCAGGCGTTCGACGCGCCGTTCACCAAAGACGACAAGGGCAAATGGCAGGCCGCGCCGCGCGAAAACATGGACCCCGTCCGCACCGTGCGCGAATACACGGAGTTTTATGGCGACGGCGACTTCACGCACATCGTCCGCGCTTCGCTGCGCGGCCAGCCGATCGGCTACTTCGACGCGCCGTCGCTCGAGCCCACCGTCCACGAGTTCACGGCCTTTCTCATGCCGGGCGATCGGATCTCGTTTCACGCGATGACGCTGCCGGCCGGCGGCCCGGCAAATTGGTCCAGCACCAGCGGCGTGACCGACTACGAAGGCCCTGCGATCGCCTACGACTTTTTCGAGATCGAGGGTCCGCTCGACCCGGGCCTCCCCGAGAGCCACCGCAGGCTGTTCGGAGAATCGCCGGAGCCGGAGAAGCTTCTCAGCGGCTTCGCCAGCCGGGCCTTTAGGCGGCCCGTCGAGGCGGGCGAACTGCAGTCCTATCTCGAGATCGTCGAGGCAGAGCTGGCCGCCGGTCAGCCGTTTGAAGGGGCGATGCTGGCGGGCTATCGAGCGATCCTCTGCGCTCCCGATTTTTTGCTCATCGGGCTCGAGTCGGGCGTGCCGCAGGCCGCCGACAAGCCCGCGCGGCTCGGGCCCCATGCCCTCGCGTCGCGGCTCTCCTATTTCCTCTGGGATTCGCCACCCGACGAGCCGCTCCTGCAGCTCGCCTCATCGGGCTCACTCGCCAGGCCGGAGGTGCTCGCGGCGCAGGTCGAGCGGATGCTCGCGGATCCGAAATCGGACCGGTTCGTGGAGCATTTTCTCGACGACTGGCTGCAGCTTCGCGAGATCGACTTCACTACTCCCGACCCCGATCTCTATCCCGATTTCGACCCGTGGCTCCGCGACTCGATGCTCGCCGAGACGCGGAGCTTTTTCCGGCGGCTTCTCGACAAGAACCTCGGCGTCGGCCAGTTGATCGACTCCGACACGATCCTCGTCAACCAGCGGCTGGCCCAGCTCTACGGCATCGAGGGCGTCCGCGGCGCGGCCTTCCGCGAACAGAAGGTTCCCGCCGGCGTGCCCCGCGGCGGACTCCTGACGCAGGCCTCGATCCTGAAGGTGACGGCCAACGGCACGGCGACGTCGCCCGTGCTGCGGGGCGTGTGGGTGATGGAGCGGCTGCTCGGCGTGCCCCGGCTGCCGCCGCCGCCCAACATCCCCGCGATCGAGCCAGACGCCACGGGGGCCACGACGATCCGGCAGATGGTGGAGATGCACCGGGCCGATCGGGCCTGCGCCGTCTGCCACGACAAGATGGATCCCTATGGCCTGGCGATGGAGAGCTTCGATCCGATCGGTGGCGAGCGCGACCGGTATCGGCTCGACGGCAAGCCCAAGAAGATCCGGCAGGGGAAGGAGAAGGTCGAAGAGCCCTCCATCGAGGTGGTGAGCATGGCGGGCAATCCGTGGCGTTTGCGATCGCAGGTCCGGCTCGGGGCCGAGGTCGATGCCAGCGGCACGCTCGTCGACGGCCGTTCGTTTCACGACATCGAGGAGCTGAAGAAGCTGCTCCTCGCCGACGAGGATGCTATCGCGAGGAGCCTCGCGCAGCAGCTCGTCGTCTATGCCACAGGTTCCGGCATCCGTTTTTCCGACCGCGACGACATCGACGCGATCGTGAAGAAGACGAAGCCCTCGCAGCACGGCCTCCGCTCGCTGATCCAGGAGATCGTGCAGAGCGATCTTTTTCACCTGAAGTAGTCTGTTCCCGTGCCCACGCCCCTGGAGCTCTGACCATGCCCATGCTCTCCCGCCGCACGCTCTTACGGGGTTCCGGTGCCGCCCTCGCCCTGCCGCTGCTCGACGCGATGCGGCCCGCCTTCGGCAGGCCCGCCGATCCGGAGCCCCGCCGGCTGCTGGCCGTCTGCACGAACCTCGGCGTGTATGGGCAGAGCTTCTTCCCCGAGAAGGCGGGCCGCGACTTCGCCCTCACGCCCTACCTCGAGCCCTTCGAGGATTGTCGCGACCAGTTCACGATCGTGTCGGGCACTTCGCATCCAGAGGTGACGGGTGGTCACTCCGCCGAGGCGACGTTTCTCACAGCGGCGCCGCACCCCGGCACGGCCTCGTTCAAAAACTCGATTTCGCTCGATCAGTTCGCCGCAGAGCGGATCGGCGTCCACACCCGCGTGCCGGCGCTGCCGCTCGTCGTGGCGAAGAACGGCAATCAGTCGCTCTCCTTCACGTCGAGCGGCGTGATGGTGCCGGCTGAGAACAGCCCGGCGAAGGTCTACCGGTCGCTCTTTGTGGCCGGCGACGCGGCCGCCGTCGAGGAGCAGCTGCACAGGCTCCGCACCGGCCGCAGCATTCTCGACAGCGTGGCCGACCGGGCCGCGTCGCTCCGCAGGTCGCTCGGCCCGGGCGACCGCGACCAGATCGACCAGTATTTCACGAGCGTCCGCGAGGTGGAGCGGCGGATGCTCGTCTCCGAGGAGTGGGAGAAGAAGCCCAAGCCCGATCCGGGCGCGGCCGAGCCCAATGACCAGGAATACCTGCTGAAAAAACTGGCGGCGATGTACGACCTCGCCCATCTTGCGTTCGCGACCGACTCCACGCGGCTGATCACGCTCATGATCAAGCTCGACGGCTTCAGCGAGCGCATCCCGGGCGTCGGCATGGAGGCCCACAACCTCTCCCACCACGTCGGCCGGCCGGAAGCGATCGAGCAACTCCAAAACCTCGAGCTGGCGGAGTTCAAGGAACTGGCGAAGCTACTCGGCAAGCTCGCCGCCACGAAGGAGGACGGCCAGACGCTGCTCGACCGGACCGTCGTCTTCTACGGCTCGAATCTCGGCAACGGCAACAACCACGACACGAAGAACCTGCCGGTCTTCCTCGCGGGGGGCGGATTCAAGCACGGCCAGCATCTCGCCTTCGACAAGCAGGCAAACGCACCGCTGCCGAACCTCTTCGTGAGCATCCTCCAGCGGCTCGGCATCGAGGCCGATCGGTTCGCCACGAGCACCGGCACGCTCACCGGCCTGACCTGAAAAGGGGACGCAGCTCTTTTCCTGCTCCGCAGCCAGAGTCACGGGCCGTACTTGGCCTTCAGATACTCCTCGATCAGGGCCAGACGGCCAGGCGTCGCCCCGTCCTTGTAGAGAAGCACCTCGGCCAGCCCGCCGGTGAAGCCTGGGCCACCTGAGCCGCCATTCATGACCCCGAGCCCCAGCCGATGCAGTGGGGCGTCGAGTTTCGCACCCGAACAGACGAGCCACACCCCTTTCGCCAGTTCGATCGCCGACGGATCGCCGTCGCGGATTTTGAGTCCCTTTCCTGCGATGTAATCGTTGCCCCCCGCGATGACGCCCGCGACGACCCGGTTGTCCCCCTTTGGAACGGCTCCCGTGAAGACGGCACAGACCGTCAACGGGCCGGCAAACGCACTGCCGGTCTGCTCGTCGAAATCGGCAGCGAGATGGACTTTCGCCTTTTCGAACTGCAGGCCGGGCTTACCATTGACTGCATCGGCCACCCAGAGCGGCTGCTTCGCGGCTTCCGTCTGCACGACGGAGAACTTCTGCAGGCTCTCCGGAAGAGTGCCGGCGTCGCCGCCCCGGCTCTTCCACGCCGACACCTTGCCCGACGCATCCTTGATCACGCCATCATCGGCACTCAGCCAGACGAGACGTCCTGCGGCCGGCGGCGGAGCGACCGTGAGATCGACCGGCCGGCTGACCGGTTTGCCCGGCGCCACGCCGGTGAAGGTGCTGCCCTCTCCGTCGAGTTGGGTCAGCGTGACCTTGCCATCCGCGAGCATGGCCTCGTACACGCTGCCGCAGACGCGGGCCCGCAGCGTGAGCCTGCCCAGTTCCGGCACGGTCACCGTCACATCGCGGTCCGGTCCATCGGCCGCCCAGGCCGTCACCAGCCACGCGGGCTTCGTGCGATGCTTGCGAACGAGCACGCGGGCCGTCTCGTCGCCGGTCGGGAATTCGTAGGCCGGGTCGCTCGTCGAGATCGCGTGCTTCATCGGCCCGGGGAGCAGGTCGCCGTTCCGCACCAGATCCTCCGCCTGCGAGAAGAGCGCGTGCACATGGGCCGAGGCCGCGATCTGCCGCAGCCAGACAGGCGGTTCGTTCGGCGGGAACTTCACGCCGAAACCACCCTTGGGATACTCGTAGTAGCCGACATTCGCGCCGAGCATCCCGGCGGTGTAGTAGCACTTGAGGAAGCCGATCCAGCGATTCATGTCGGCGACGTTCTTCGCCTCGTTGCCGCGAACCCAGCCGCCGGCGATCCAGTTGTAGGAAAACGGATCGCCGCTGGCGATCTCCGCCGCGACCGCGTTGAGCGCCACGGTCAGCATGTTGAGCCGGCCGGTGAAGCCGTCGTTGAAATGGCGGTAGTAGACCTCGCTCGACGGCAGGTCGCTCACGCCGCGCATGTGCTCCCACGTCGCCCCCCAGTCGTCGATCGACCAATCCTTGTTGCGGAGGGTGCGGCCGCCGGCGGTGTAGTAGATGTAGAGCTTGCGGTCGGGCACCGCCGCGCGGACCGCGTCGGCGATGATCCGTTCGGCATGCCCCTTTTTCGCCGAAGCGTAGGTCCGCCAGCCGCCATTTTTTTCCGCCGCTGCCGCGACCCGCGGATCCTTCGACCAGACGCCCTTGGCAAAGCCGAGCACGCCGAGGCCGTATTCGCCGCCGTTGAGCACCATCGAGATGGGCACGCCGCGCTTCTGCAGTTCCCGCAGGGGGCCGGCCCGGTATTCGCCCGCCATCTGCCAGACGGCATCGGGGGCCTCGGGGCTCCAGATCGCGCCCTTGCCCTCGCTCCACTGCGTGCCATCCATGGATTGCGCCTTGCCGTTCAACACCTTGCCGTCTTTGTCGCGGGTCCATGCGTCGGCGGGCGCCTCCTCCTCGGGCAGACGGCGCGAACAGATGACGGCGACGGGATAGCGGGCAGGATCAGACTTGGCGAGAGCCGCCAGCTTGGATTCGTCGCTCTTCGGATCGTCCAACCGGGCGACGACCTTGTCGTCCACATAGCCGCCGAACTCGAGGGCGTAGCCCCAGTGCTCGGCGAGTTCGATCCGGGCATCGGTGGGCAGCACCCAGCCGAAGCGGGTCAGCCGCGGCAGCGTGTGGCCGTCACGGAAGGCCGGCTTTTTCTGTGCCTCGAGCCAGTCCGCCGGCGTGATCATCCCGGCGTCGGTGGCCGGAGGCGTGGCGGGTTTCTCGGGAGCCGTCCACGCATCGCCGGTACCGGCCAGAAGGAGGCCAAGGGCGGAGATGGCCACGTGCAAGCAGGTGGCGGTGCGGATGGTCATCGGGCGGTTTCCTGTGGGGAGTGATCAAGTCGCAGTGAGTTGCCCGGCGGAATGCCGCGGGCGCACGCACTGGCTATGCAGACTTGTTTATGCCCGCCCGAAGTGCAGGCTTCTATCCTGCAAAAGCAGGACAGGAGTATGAAAAGGGGGCGCAGTTCATTCTGCGTCCCCTTTTCAGTTCTTTTCAGTCGAGTGCGGCGCGGAGTACGGGCTCGAAGACGTCGGCCTGCCGCATGAAGCCCAGGTCGTTGGCGTGCGAGCCATCCGTGGACCCCTCGGCGTCGTCGCCGTAGAGATGGTCGCCCTCGATGGAGAAGAGTCTCGTCACTCCCTCCTTCACGAGTTGCTCGTAGGCCGCTTCGAGCGCCGCGTGGGTGGCGTCGTGTTGCCGGTTCAGCGCCGGCAACGCCCAGGAGTTGGTGTGTCGGCGGCTTTCGACCAGCACGATCGG
>JBIIGJ010000038.1:0-27453 GCA_044236455.1 Pirellulales bacterium | reverse complement strand
GCCTCTACGAGCCGTCTGGCGGCACGGCTCCCGACATCGCCGGCCAGGACAAGGCCAACCCTTGTGCGCAGGTGCTGTCGGCCGCGCTCATGCTCCGTCACTCGTTCGGGCTCGAGGCCGAAGCGCGAGCGATCGAATCGGCCGTGGAGCGGACGGTGGCCGATGGAATCCGCACCGCAGACATCGCCGGAGGCGGCCCGGCCGTGGGCACGAGGGCGATGGGCGAGGCGATTCTCGCCCGGCTCTGAGCCGCGGCGCGCAACGGCCAGCAGGGCGGACGAGTCCGTCGGCCGGCGATTCAGGCGACGTCTCCTCGGGGCATCGACCTACCCTGGCTTGCATGAACGGAGCACCTGCTCCGCGACCTGACCGCCGCCGAGGCCGCCAACCTGCTGACCTACCTCGAGTCGTTGCGGTAATCGATCGCCGCCTTTTTTTAGCGTGACGAGCCGACGATCCGGGCGACGCGAGTCATGAACCACTGCGGCACGAGCCGCTTGAGCCGCCAGAAGATGCGGCCCCGCAGCGGCAACACGACATAGAGCTGCCGGCGGCGGATCGCCCGCAGCGTCGCCTCGGCGACGTCGTCGGCCGTGATCCGGGCCGTCTCGAAGCACTGCTCCGCCCGCGCCTTAAGCGCCGGCCGGTGCCAGCGTCCGGCCACCAGCAGGTTCGTCGATACGAACCCGGGGCAGAGGACCGTCACGCCCACCCTGCGGTGCAATAGTTCCGCGTAGAGCGTCTCGGAGAGCGACACGACCGCGGCCTTCGAGACGTTGTATCCCCCCATCGTCGGTGCCGACGCCACCGCGGCCATCGAGGCGGTGTTGACGACATGCCCGCCGAGTGGATTCTCCGCGAGCCAATCGACGCAGTAGTGGCAGCCGTGGATCACGCCGAAGAGATTCACGTCGAGAATCCACCGCCAGTCCTCCAGCGGAAAGCGGCCCACCTCGCCGGCACCGCTCACGCCGGCGTTGTTGACGAGCAGATCGAGCCGCTCCCACTGCTGCCTGAGTCGATCCCGGAGCGACTCCCACTCGGCCGCATTCGTCACGTCAAGCCGCTCCGGTTGCGCGGTGCCGCCCGCCGTCTCCACGAGCGAGACGGTCTCGCGGCTCCCCGCCTCGTCGACGTCGCAGACCGCGATGTGCCAGCCGTCGCGGGCCAGCCGCACGGCGAGCGCCCGCCCCAGCCCGCTGCCCGCTCCGGTGATCAGCGCATGGCGACGAAGGTTTTTCATGGTGGGCTCCGCCTCGCGGCCGCGAGGGTCTGTCGAACGTGGTGATGCGGGTCAGTATCGACCACACGGTCCGATCCCGCCAGTTGCCGCACTCGGCGCGGCCCGCTCCGGGCAGCGGCCGGGCGATGCTGATGCTTTTGTGCCACGCGGCTGATGGTTTCTTCCACTGCGCGTGCGGCAGGGCAGCGTCGTATGATGCTCTCTTCGAGATCCGTCGTCGCACGCACCCCCACAACGCAGCATCCCCGCAGCCACACCCCATGAGCAGCCCGCAGCCACGCTATCCCCGCATCGCCAGATTTCGCAGCCCCGACGAACTCCGGTCGCATCTCGCCACGCTCGCCGCACCGATCCCGCTCGACGACGCGGTGCTCTCGGCTGCGGCCGGCTCGCCGCTGGCCGCGCCGCTCACGATCGGTGGCCGACAGGCCGGCAACCGCTGGTGCATTCATCCGATGGAGGGCTGGGACGCCACCGCGGAGGGCCTGCCCACCGACACGCTGCTCCGCCGCTGGCGGCGATTCGGCGAGAGCGGCGCCAAGCTAATCTGGGGAGGCGAGGCGGTAGCCGTCGTGCCGGAGGGACGGGCCAATCCCAACCAACTCTGCGCTCCCGCATGCCGTCGCGAGGGCTTCGCGACCCTGCTTTCGACGCTCCGCGAAGCCCACCGCGAGCGGCACGGCGACACCGACGACCTGATCGTCGCCTTGCAGCTCACGCATTCGGGACGCTTCTCGAAGCCCTCGTCCGCTGGCCGGCAGCCGCAGATCGCCTACCACCATCCGCTGCTCGACGCCCGCCACGGTATCGATCCCAGCGACGCTTCGTGCCTCCTCTCGGACGACGACGTGGAACGTCTCATCGACGCCTACGTCGCGGCGGCCCGCGACGCGGAGGCGGCCGGCTTCGACATGGTCGATCTCAAGGCCTGCCACGGCTATCTCATGCACGAGTTTCTCTCCGCCCGCCGCCGGCCGGGGAGGTTTGGTGGTGATTTTCAGGGTCGCACCCGGCTGCTCGTCACGCTCGTCGAACGGGTGCGGGCAGCCTGTCCCAAGCTGCTGATCGGCGTGCGGCTCTCGCTCTTCGACACGGTGCCGTGGCACAAGGTGGGCGACACGGGCGAGCCGTGGCCCTTCCACGACGCGATCCCCTATGACTGCGGCTTCGGCGTCGACCAGCGCGATCCGACGCGGATCGACCTGGGGGAGCCGATCAGGCTCTTGACGATGCTGCGTGACATGGGCGTCGCGGCCGTGAATCTCTCCGCCGGCAGTCCTTATACAGTTCCGCATGTCACGCGGCCGGCGGCGTTTCCGCCCTCAGACGGCTACCCGCCGCCGGAAGACCCGCTCGTCGGCGTCTGGCGGCAGATCGACGCCGCCCGTCAGGCCAAGGAGGCCGTGCCGGGCCTCGTGATGGTGGGCTCGGGCTACACCTACCTGCAGGACTATGTCGCGCATGCCGCCCAGGCGAGCGTGCGGCTGGGCTGGATCGACATGGTGGGCCTCGGGAGGATGGTGCTCTCCTATCCCGAACTGCCCGCCGACGCCCTCGCCGGAAAACCGCTCGCGAGGACGGCGATCTGCCGCACCTTCAGCGACTGCACGACCGCCCCCCGCAACGGCCTCCGCAGCGGCTGCTATCCGCTCGACGACTACTACAAGTCGATGGAGCCGGAGGCCGCGGCCGTGAAGGCGATCAAACAACGGGTGTAAATCGGTCGCTTGTAGCACCGGTCCCATCGCTTTCACTCCGGGCTTGTATAGACCGTGGCATCTCACTCGAATAAAAGCCCCCGGCGGAAGCCGGGGGATCGGATCACCGGCCCTCGTCGCCGCGGCGAAAGAGCCGCACTGCGGGCCGCGGCTGCCGTCGCCCTGCTCATGGCCTTTGCCGCCCAAGCAGCGGAGCCTGCTCCCCGCGTGCTCGATGCGGAACAGGGCGTGGTCTACCGCTTGCCCGGCGAGCGGTTCGGCTACTTCGCCTGGCCCACCATTGCCCGCATGGATGACGGCACGCTGCTGGTCGTGAGTTCTGGCCTCCGGGCCGAGCATATCTGCCCGTTCGGCAAGACCGTAATCAACGTCAGCCGCGACGACGGCCGCACTTGGTCGCCGCCGCGGGTGATCCAAGACTCTCCGATCGACGACCGCGACGCTGGAATCGTGAACCTCGGCGGAAGGTCGGTGCTCGCCTCATGGTTTCGCTCCGACACGCGGATCTATGCCAAGGAAGACTGGATTCCTGCCGCCGAGCGGGAGTCGTGGCCGAAGGTGTTTGCCGACTGGACCGACGACATGGTCACCGGGCTCGTCGGCTCGTGGACGAGTATCTCCGACGACGGCGGCGAGACCTGGGGTGAGCCCCGCCGGGCGCCGGTGTCCACGCCCCACGGCCCGATCAAGCTCGCCGACGGCGACCTGCTCTACCTCGGCAAACCCTTCGGCACCTGGAAGGACATGGAAGTTGGCCAGATCACCGCCGCCCGCTCGAGCGACCGCGGCCAGACCTGGCGGATCGTCGGCCGCGTGCCGGTGGCACCGCGGACGACGGCGGCCAACTACCACGAGCCGCACGTCGTCGAGCTGCCCTCGGGCCGGCTCGTCGCCGCGATCCGGGTCGAGGAACGCAGCGGACGCTCCGGCATGCCGGCGTTCACGATCATGCAGACGCTCTCCGATGACGGCGGCGCGACCTGGTCGGTGCCGCAGTGGGTGGGCTTCAGCGGTTCGCCGCCGCATCTCGTGCGGCATTCGTCGGGCACGCTCGTGATGACCTACGGCTATCGCGAAAAACCCTTCGGCCAGCGGGTGGCGATCAGCCGCGATGATGGACAATCGTGGCAGGGCGACTGGGTGTTGCGGGCCGACGGCCCCGATGGCGACCTCGGCTATCCCGCCACGGTCGAACTGGCCGACGGCAGCCTGCTTACCGTCTGCTACCAGAAGGCGGCCCCCAAGGAAAAATGCTCGCTGCTCTGGTCGAAGTGGAAGCTGCCCGCCGCCGATCCGGTGCCGCCGGTCGCGACCAGCTCCCGCCGGGAGATCTTCGTCGACCACTCGCTCATCGAGAGCCTGAACGGCGCCACCTTGAAGCTCCACGAGCCGGTCTCCGGTGGCACGGTGCTCCGGAACGACAAGCCCTGGGAGGGGCCGGCTAATTTCGGCATGTCGGTGATCGAACTCGACGGCCGGCTGCTCATGTATTACAGGGGCTGGCCCGCGAATGACTCGAAGGACGAAAACGGCGTCGGCTGCGTAGCCGAGAGCCGCGACGGCGGGGCGACTTGGACGAAGCCTGCGCTCGAACTCGTGAAGCGGGCCGACTGGCCCGCCAACAACATCATTGCCACTGTCGACGGGGAACCACGGTTCTCGTTCCCCTGTGCGCCCTTCGTGGACACGCGGCCGGGCGTGCCGGCGAGCGAGCGGGTAAAGATGATCGAGAGCGTGCCGGTGAGCGGCGAGAAGCATACGGCGATGAAGGATCCCGGAGGCCCCAAGCGGCTCGTGTTCTGGGCCTCGCCCGACGGCTTTTCATTTCGCAAGCTCGATCCGCAGCCGGAGTTCGTGAGCGACCTCCGCAACTCGTTCGACGGCGGCAACACGATGTTTTGGAGCGAGGCGGAGGGGCAGTACGTGCTCTATTACCGCTGGTACGACGGCGAGTGGGGCGCGGGCCGCCGGTCGATGGCCCGCACCACGTCCAAGGACTTCATGACCTGGACGAAGCCCGTGCCGATGACCTACGGCGACTCCCCCCGCGAGCAGTTCTACATCAACAACACGCAGCCCTACTTCCGGGCGCCGCAGGTCTACCTCGCCCCGGCCGCGCGGTTCATGGAGGGGCGGCAGGTGCTCGACGAAGCCCGGGCCAAGGCGGTCGGGCTCGAGACGATCGGCAAAAACATCTACTTCAAAGACTGCTCCGACGCCGTCTTGCTCACGAGCCACGCCGGCTCGACCGAGTATGACCGCACGTTCATGGAAACGTTCATCCGGCCGGGCCTCGGCGACTCGAACTGGGTGTCGCGGACCAACTACCCGCTCACCGGCATCCTGCCGGCGGGGCCGGGCAGAATTCAGATGTTCGTGACGAGAAACTACATGCAGCCGACATGGCATGTCGAGCGACTGCTCCTGCGGACCGACGGCTTCGCGTCGCTCTCGGCGCCGTGGGCAGGTGGCGAGATGCTGACCAAGCCGTTGACGTTCACGGGCACGGCTCTGGAGATCAACTACCGCACCGGTGCTGCGGGGAGCGTGAAGGTGGAGATTCAGGATCTCGACGGCACGCCGCTCGCCGGCTTCGCAGCGGCCGACTGCCCGGAGATCGTCGGCGACGAGATCGAGCGGATGGTGGAGTGGAAGGCGGCCGCGGGGAAGCCGCAGGCTGATCTGGGTGCGCTCGTGGGCAGGCCCGTGCGGCTGCGGTTCATCCTCGCCGACGCCGATCTCTTCTCATTCCGGTTCAAGTGACTGGCTTCCCACCAAACGGAACGCGATCACGTCACGTCGCCACACACCCAACAAAAGCCCCCGGTGGAAGCCGGGGGATCGGGAACCGCAGAGGACAGGATACGAAGGCGAACGTCAGGCGACGGGGCATGGGCAGCCCCGAACCGTCGCCAGCACGCCGCCCTCGGTGCGTCCCCGGCGGAGACGCATCGACGCTCCCCCCGCCACGGAGTACCTTTTCCGTATGGAATCGCTCGTAGCGACGGCGTGGCGGTGGTGGCTCGTGCTCTGGCCGCACGTGCTGGCCACCTCCATTCTCGCCATCAACGTCGTTGCCTCGATCCACGCGATCCTCGTCAAGCGCGACACCCGCTCCACGATCGGCTGGGTGGCGCTGATCTGGCTCTCGCCCGTCTTCGGCGCCATCGCCTACGCCGTGCTCGGCGTGAACCGCATCCGCTCGCGGGCCGGCCAGCTGCGGGCCGGCCAGTTGGCCGTTATCCACGCACTGAGAGCGGCGGTGCCGCAGCCGGAACGGCTCGACGATTCCATCGGCCCGGCCCATGCCCCGCTGCGGTCGCTGGCCACGCTCGTCGGCGAGGTGACGGGCCGGCCGCTCGTGGATGGCAACCAGATCGTGCCGCTCGAGGGGGGTGACGAGGCATATCCCCGGATGCTCGCCGCGATCGATGCCGCCACGCGGAGCATCGGCATGGCCTCCTACATCTTCGACAACGATCCCACCGGCAAGATCTTCGCCGCCGCACTGGCCCACGCGGTTCGCCGCGGCGTGTCTGTCCGCGTGCTCGTCGACGGCATCGGCTCCCGCTACACATGGCCCTCGATCGTAAGCGTGCTGGCGGAGCAGGGGGTCCGGGTGGAACGGTTCCTGCCCACGAGCGTGCCGCTCTACTTCCCCTACGCCAACCTCCGCAACCATCGCAAGATCCTCGTCGTCGACGGCGCGGTCGGCTTCACCGGCGGCCTCAACATCCGCGACGGCTGCTGGCTCTCGCGGCAGCCCCGGCACCCCGTCCGCGACATGCACTTCGAACTCCGTGGCCCGGTCGTGACACAGCTGCTCGAGGTGTTCGCGGAAGACTGGGCCTTCGCCGCCGACGAGGTACTCGTGGGCGACGGCGCGAGCGACGAGGCCAACGCCACCTGGTCCCCCAGCCTCGACACCGCCGGAGGCATGCTCGCCCGCGGCATCCGCTACGGACCCGACGATCCCGACATCGGCCGGATCAAACTCGTGCTCGTGGGGGCACTGGCCGCCGCGCAGAAATCGGTGCGGATCATGACGCCCTATTTCCTGCCCGACGACGCCGTCTGCCAGGCGCTCGACGTGGCAGCGATGCGGGGCGTCACCGTCGACATCGTGCTGCCTGATCAGAACAACCTGGCACTCGTGAGCTGGGCATCGACGGCGCTGCTCTGGCAGGTGCTCGGCCGGGGCTGCAATGTCTGGATGTCGCCGCCGCCCTTCGACCACACCAAGCTGATGGTCGTCGACGGCGTCTGGGCGCTGTTTGGCAGCGGCAACTGGGACGACCGCAGCATGCGTCTCAACTTCGAGTTCAACGTCGAGACCTACGACCGCGATCTCGCCGCAGCCCTCGACCAGCACATCTCCGCGGTGATCGCCCGCTCCCGACGCAAGACGCTCGCCGAGGTCGACGGCCGCAGCCTGCCGATCCGCCTCCGCGACGGCATCGCCAGGCTCTTCAGCCCCTACCTGTGACGGCCTTTTCATCGGTCGTTGTCAGTCGGACGCCCACACCATAAATTCAGCGTCCATGACAACCGCCACTCATCCCCCTGTCGCCCCCGCCGCTTCCATCGAGAGCCTGCGGGCGATCGGCCGGGAATTCCACTCGCGTTCGTGGTCGCTCGGCACGAGCAGCAACTACAGCGTGGTCGTATCGCGTGATCCGCTCGAACTCTTCATCACCTCGAGCGGCAAGGACAAGTCGGCCCTCGGGTCCGACGACTTCGTCCGCGTCGATGCGACCGGCCGCGTCATCGACGGCACGACCAAAAAGTCGTCGGCAGAAACGCTGCTCCACTGCCTGATCGCGGAACTCGTGCCCGCCCTGGGCGGTGGCCCGGTGGGCGCGGTGCTTCATACCCACTCCGTCTGGAGCACAATCCTCTCCCGCGCCGACCTCGGCCGCGGGAGCCTCCGCATCGAGGGCTACGAGATGCTGAAAGGTCTCGAGGGGATCGGCACGCACGAGACCTTCGAGGAGGTGCCGATCTTCGCGAATGCCCAGGACATGACCGAATTGGCGGGCCGCATCCGCGACCGCTTCACCGCCGCCGACTGGAGCAATCCCAAGCGGCCGCCCTGCCACGGCTTCCTGCTCTCCGGGCACGGCCTCTATACATGGGGGCAGAACCTCGCCGAGGCCCGCCGGCACGTCGAAATCTTCGAGTTTCTTTTCGAGGTGGTCGCACGGAGCCGCACGCTCGCGGCCGCCCCGCCCGCCTAGGCGTATCTCCACCAGCACCATCACGTCTCAAGCGAGGCACCACCATGGCGATCGTCACTGTTGCCGCCGAGTCACGGAGGATCACCGATCCGGCCGAGATCAAGGCGTTTCTGAAGGATCATGGCATCGACTACAGCGTCTGGCCGCTGGCCGACCGGGTCGATCCGGCAGCGCCGGCCGCCGAGATCCTCGCCGCCTACGATCCCGAGATCGCGGAACTCAAGCGACGCGGCGGCTTCGTCACCGCCGACGTCATCGACGTCTATCCCGACACGCCCAACCTCGACACGATGCTCGCGAAATTCAGCAAGGAGCACACGCACACCGAGGACGAGGTGCGGTTCATCCTGCAGGGCAGGGGAGTGTTTCACATCAACCCGATCGACCGGCCCGTCTATGCCATCGAGGTCTGGGCGGGCGACATGATCAGCGTGCCGCTAGGCACGCGGCACTGGTTTGATCTCTGCACCGATCGCCGCATCCGCGCCATCCGGCTCTTCCAGGACATGACCGGCTGGACGCCCCACTACCTCGAGGACGGCGTCCATGCCGGCTACGAGCCGCTCTGCATGGGCCCGGCGTGGATCGCCGGCGCCGGAAGGACGGCGCCGTGATCGTCTTCGGGGGCCGTGGCATCCTGCTCGACGTCGAAGGCACGACGTCGTCGATCTCGTTTGTCTACGACGTGCTGTTCGCGTTTGCCCGCCAGCACGTCGGCGATTTCCTGGTCCGCAACCGGCTCGAGCCCGCTGTGCAGGCGGCGGCCGCCGCCCTGGCGGCCGAAACGGGCGCGGCCGACGCCACGCTCGACGACCCGGCCGGCACGACGCGGCTCGCCCTGGCCGCCATCGACCTCATGAATCGCGACGTGAAGAGCACGCCGCTCAAGGCGCTGCAGGGCATGATCTGGCGGAGCGGCTTCGAGTCGGGCGAACTGGTCTCGCACGTGTTCGACGACGTGCCGGAGGCGATCGGCCAGTGGGCTGATTCGGGGCTCGACGTGCGGATCTATTCGTCGGGCTCGATCGACGCGCAGAAGCTCTTTTTTGGGCACACCGCGGCGGGCGACCTCACGCCCCACCTCCGCGGCCACTACGACACGACCACCGGCCCGAAGCGGGATGCCGCCAGCTACCGCGCCATCGCCGCCGACATGAAGATGGAGCCCCGCGAGATCCTGTTCATCAGCGACGTGGGAGAAGAACTCGACGCCGCCCGACAGGCCGGCATGGCCACGGCCCTGGCCATCCGTCCCGGCAACCGCGACCCCGGCGGCCTGCTCGAACACGAGCCACTCGAATCGTTCGCCGAGATCGTGATCTGACTCCCGGCCCCACGGCCTCCCTTCGCAACGCCTCGCCACCCGATGGTGCCAACTGATGCCCGCTGAGCCGGCGACGCCGCCCACTGCCACCGAGATCCGCTGCGCCGTGGCCGCCTCCACGGCGCCGCAGATTGACGACGCCATCCGCGAGGCGGCCACGACAGCGGCCCAACTGCTCGGCGGCACCGCGGATGTGGCAGTGGTGTTTGTGTCGAGCGTCTACGGTGCGTCGATCCGGCCCGCGATGGAGGGCCTCGCCGACCTGCTCGGCACATCGACGGTGATCGGCACGACCGCCGAGGCGGTGCTCGCGGCCGGTGTCGAATACGAGTCACAGCCGGTGGTTTCGGTGTGGCTGGCCCGGCTGCCCGGCGCCACCGTGGTTCCCTTCGCGCTGGAGTATGCGCAGACTCCCGATGGCGGCATGTTCGTGGGCTGGCCGAGCGATCTCGACGGCGGCTGGCCTGCCAACGCCGCGGTCGTTCTGCTGGCCGATCCGTTTTCCTTTCCGGTCGACGCACTCATCAAGCGCGTCGAGGAGGATCATCCCGGCGTGGCGATCATGGGAGGCATGGCCAGCGGCGGCTACCAGCCCGGCAGCAACACGCTCGTCGTCGGTTCGCGGTCGTACGACTCGGGCGCCGTCGGCTTCGTCATCGGCGGTGGCGTGCGGATCAGGCCAGTCGTGTCGCAGGGCTGCCGCCCGATCGGCCGGCCGATGGTGATCACCAAGTCGGAGGAAAACGTGATCGTCGAACTCGGCGGCAGGCCTGCGCTCGAGCGGCTGCGGGAGGTGTATGGCGAACTCGATCCGGCCGACCGACAGCTCGTCCGCAACTCGCTCCATATCGGACGCGTGGCCAGCGAATACCAGGACCACTTCCAGCGGGGTGATTTCCTGGTTCGCAACGTGGTGGGGGCCGACCCCGACTCGGGGGTGATCGCGGTGGGAGATCTGGTGCGCACGGGCCAGACGATCCAGTTTCATGTCCGCGACGCGAAGAGCGCGCACGACGACCTGGCCGCCCTGCTTGCCCGGGAGAAAGACCGCGGGGCGGCACCGGCCGGCGCCCTCGTCTTCACCTGCAATGGCCGCGGCACGCGGCTCTTCGACGACGCCAACCACGACGCCCGCTGCCTGCAGGACACCATCGGCCCGGTGCCCGCTGCAGGCTTCTTTGCACAGGGGGAAATCGGACCGATCGGACGTCGCAACTGCCTGCATGGCTTCACAGCCAGCATTGCCCTCTTCGAGCCGGCTCAATAGGCCGAAGAGCAGCCCATTCTGCCATTGCCCCATGGCTTTCGTTGGCCTACCGTCCGCTCACTCAAAAAGGGAGACGGTCCGCATGCACATTTGCTCGCTGGGCGGCACTGGTGTCTGGCGTGGAGTCGGAGTGTCGGGATTCCTGACACCGCTGCTGGCGGCCTGCTGCCTGGCGGCAGTCGGCTGCGCTCACCACCGCGCGGATCAATATTCCTACGCGCCTCCCTATGCACCGCCTGTCTATTCGCAGCCGCAGGTTCAGATGCCATCCCAGCCAGCCGCTCCCATGGTGGCCGCACCGGGCCTACCCGCCGGGGCCATGGTGGCTGGAACGCCCACCGCAGGCATGGTCGTGCCGGCCGTGGGCGGCGAGTGTCCGCCTTGTGCGGACGGCATGCAGGGCGTCGTGGTCAGCTCGGCCACCATGCCTGCCACCGTGATCGAGGGGAGTGGCCAGACGCCCCCGTGCCCGCCGGGCCCCTGAATTGATCGAAATCCGCCCCGAATCGGCAAACCGCCGTATGATGACGGCCAGTGTTATTCATGCCGACAGCGGTGGAGATGCACAGCCTTGTCACTCTGGTCGATTCCCCGTGCGCGGCAGTCCGAACTGATGGACGATCCGGCGTTGCCGGCGGCTGAGCACATGCATGCCCTTGATGCCCTCGCCCGCATCAACATGCTGTCGCTCACGTCATCGCAGATCACGCGGGCGATCAACCGCATGAAGCCCACACGCCCACCGGCCCCGGCAGCGACACGCCACGAGGGCCGACCGTTCCAGGTCGTGGACGTCGCCTGCGGCGGCGGCGACGTGACGGTCGCGGTCGCCCGTAGGCTCAGCCGGCGACTGTCGGCTGCCGTGGCAGACACTCCCGCAGTGCAGGTCACGGGCCTCGACATCAGTTCCCGCGCCGTCGCGCGGGCCGAACGCCATGCGCGCCGGAGAGCCGGCGGGGCCAACGTCTGCTTCGGTGTGCACGACATCCTGGCAGAGGATTGTCCTCCCTGCGACGTCGCCACCGTCTCGCTTTTTTTGCATCACCTCGACGACGACGACGCGGTCCGCGTGCTTGCATCGCTGGCCCGCGCTGCCAGGGTCGGCATCGTGGCGTCGGACCTGCTGCGGACGGCCACCGGGCTCACGCTCGCCGTGGTCGGCACGAAGGTGTTGTCGCGGTCGAGGGTGGCCCGCGTGGACGGGCCGCTCTCCGTGAGGGCCGCCCGCACGCCAGCCGAATACCGCACGCTGCTCGACCGCGCCGGCCTCCACGGCGCCACGATCCACCGCGCCTGGCCGCAACGGGCGATCCTCGCCTGGAAGCGGCCCCCCAACGAGCCGTGGCCGGCCGCCACCGGGACCACCACATGACGCCGCCGCATGCCGCCGGCAGCCAGTGCGATCCAGTGCGGCCGACGCTCACGCCCGCAGCCGCGGCCGCCATCGATTGGCACTGTGTCGTGATCGGCGCCGGCCCGGCTGGTGCGGCGACGGCGATCCGTCTGGCCCGCCACGGGCTGCGCGTGCTGCTGATCGACCGCTCGCCGATGCCCCGGCCCAAGGTCTGCGGCTGCTGCCTCTCGCCGCTGGCGGTCGCCGAACTCGCCTCGCTCTGCCCGCCCGATGCGCTGCCCACGCCGCTTCCACTCGCCACTGTCCGCCTTCTGTCCGCAGGAGGTGCAGCCCGCATTCCGATGGCAGGCGGCGGTGTGCTGTCGCGCGAGGCGCTCGACGCGGCGCTCGTTCTGCAGGCGATCGACGCGGGCGCGGACTGGCTGCCGCACATGGTGGCCGAGTCGATTCATGACGGGACCGCTGCCTCTGGAGAGAAGGAGCGGCTGACGCTCACCGCACGCGCCGCCGCCCCCGAGCCAGAGGCAGCCGTGTCGCTGCATGCTCGCGTGGCCGTGATCGCCGCCGGCCTGGCCGACACGATCCGCATCGTGCCGGCTGAGGACCGCACGGCGACTGCCGGCACACCATCTCGACCATCGCATCAGAGCGCGCGAAGCCGACACGTGGCTGCGGGCAGCCGGATCGGCCTGGGCACGACGCTCGCCGCGACATCGTCTGGCTTCGATCCCGCTGTCTTCAATCTTCCATCTGGTGAACTCGTGATGGCGGTCGACCGACATGGCTATTGCGGCATCGTCAGGCTGGAGGACGGGAGGATCGACCTGGCCGCAGCGGTCGATCGGCAACTGCTCGGCGGTGATGGCGGCCCGGCGGCAGCCATCACGCGGCTGCTTCACGCGGCCGGTGCTGAGCGACTCGTCTCCGCAGGAGGCGACCGCCTGCAGGAGGCGATTGCGTCGGCGAGTTTCCGCGCCACGCCTCCGCTCACGCATCATTCGCCACGGATCGCGGGCACCGCGCAGCGGATCTTTCGGGTGGGCGACGCCGCCGGCTACGTGGAGCCGTTCACGGGCGAGGGCATCGGCTGGGCGCTGGCCAGTGGCCGGATCCTTGCCGCAGCACTGCTCGCCGACGCCGGCATCGGCGGGCCGCTGGCCGCTGCCGACGTCGCGGCAGCCCGGTATCAGCAGCTCCACGACCGGCTTTTCGCCCCGCAGCACGCGCGGTGCCGGCGGGTGGCCCGTGGCGTCCGCCACCCGGCGGTCGTGGCGGGGGCCGTTCGGCTGGCCAACGCCCTGCCGCGGGCGGCGGCATGGGCCCTGCCGCGGGTAACAGGGGCGGCAGGCCGCGTCTGACGGCCTTGCCCGGCGGCCGGCAGGCTGCTATTTCTCCCGGCCCCCGCAAGCCCGCACAGTCGCAGGTTCAGCCGTGCCGTCGCCCTCACTCGCCATCTTCGAATCGCAGCCGTTCAGGAGCTTTGCGTTGGCATCGCTCGTGATGCTGGCAATGGCAGCGTCGGCCACCCACGCCGAAGGCCAGGTCGCCACCGCTCCGCCTCCTGCGGCCATCGAAACTCCATTGTCGCCACTGGATACGTCGAGCCCGCGGGCCACGCTTAAGAGTTTCTGCAACACGCTCGACCGGATCTATGCGAACCTCGTCGCCGAGGAACACACTCTTGCCCTGAGGCTGGATACCCGTCGACTCATCCAGCAGGCGTTCACCTGTCTCGACACCTCGACGCTGCCGACCTCACTGGCCGAATCAGAAGGACGGCAGGCGCTCGTCTGCCTCAAGGAAGTGCTCGACCGCATTCCCCTTCCGCCCGCGGAGTCGATTCCCGACGCCGCGGCCGCCAAGGCCGATGGCCTCAAGCGTTGGCGGCTGCCTGGCACGGAGATCGTGCTGTCGCGGATCATCGACGGCCCGCGGGAGGGCGACTTTGTCTTCAGTGCGGAGACGGTGGTACACGCCGAACGGTTCTACGATCTCGTCCACCTTCTGCCCTACCGCCCCGACGCCGGCAGCCCCGGACTGCACGACGCCTACGTCACGCTCGGCGGCTGGATGATTTCCGAGTCGTTCATCCGCAGCCTGCCCGCATTCGCCCACGCCCGGTTACTCGGCGAGACGGTCTGGCAGTGGATCGCCACCCTGCTGCTTGTGGTGGCATCTGCCGCCTTCGTACGGCAGGCGTGGAGGTTGTCACGTCATCATGCGGCTGGCCGCGGCGGCCGCGATGTCGTCGGCAAGCTCCTTTTTCCGGCGGCGCTCATCGCCGTCAGCCTCGGCTGCGACAACCTGCTGACGTTCCAGATCCGCCTTACCGGCGACAACCTCCTCACAGCCAAGATCGCCCTGCGGGTCGTGACGCTGTCGGGGACGATCGCCGGTGTCCTCGTCGCGATGACATGGCTCTGCGAGCTCGTGATCCGCGCGCAGGGCATGCGGCCGGAGGGGATCGACAGCCATCTTCTTCGGCTGGGCGGCAAGGTGCTGACGTTCATCGTGGTTGCCTGGATCCTGCTGAACGCCGCCGACTCGATCGGCCTGCCCGTGACGCCGCTGATGGCCGGACTGGGGGCGGGCGGCCTCGCCATCGCGCTCGCCTCGCAATACACGCTCGAGAACCTGATCGCCGGCCTCGTGATCTTCGCCGACAAGCCTGTCCGCATCGGCGACGACTGCCAGTTTGGCTCGATCCGCGGGCGGGTCGAGCAGATCGGCCTGCGGTCCACACGGATCCGCGGCGAAGACCGCACGCTGATCTCCGTTCCCAACGCAGAGTTCGCGAAACAACAGTTGGTGAATTACACCAGCCGGGACAACATTCCGTTGAAGATCCCGGTCACGATCGCGGCCGGCATGCCGCCGCGGCGGGTGCGTGAACTGCTCACCCGCCTCCGCCAGGTGCTCGTCGATCATCCGCGGCTCGCCACCAAACCGGTCAACGCCCGGCTCACGGGGCAGGGGCCAAGTGCCATCACCGTGGAGGTATCGGCGGTCGTGCTCACTGACGACGAGCAGGAGTATGGCGCCGTCCGCGAGGAAGTGCTGCTGGCGATTATGGAGACGATCAACGCCTGCGAACGGGCCGCGGCCGACACCGGCAGCGGCCCACGCACGCTCCGCGCCGCAGCCTGAGCCGGGCCCGCGGCGGAAAATCGCCCGCCATGAAGCCCGGAGCGGAAGCCATGGGACTCGGCGTCGCGGGCTCAATCCCCCGGCTTACGCCGGGGGATTTTATGCGGGGGCAGCCACGCCAAACAGCTTTCCCGCTGTCGCGTTTTTCCGCCGGCATTCCTACACTTTTGCGAAACCACACAACGCCGCCGGAAAGGATCCATGGAACTCCCGAATCAACTCAGACGCCGGGTGGCGATCGATCGCGTGTGGCCGGAGGTGGATGGGGGCCGCTTCGCCGTGAAGCGGGTCCGCGGCGACGAGGTGGTGATCGAGGCCGACATCGTCTGCGAGGGGCATGAGGAACTCGACTGCCGCCTGCACGTGCGGCACGGCGAGACGGGCCAGTGGACGGTGACCCCGATGGCGTGCGAGGGCAACGACCTGTGGAAGGCGTCATTCATCGCCGACCGCATCGGCCTCTGGCACTTTTTTCTCACGGCCCGCGTCGACTCGTTCGGCACCTGGCTCCGCGACCTCGGCCGCCGCGAGCAGGCGGGCGACGACCTGCGTGTCGACCTCATCACTGGCAGCCAGATCGTGGCGGCCTCAGCCCACGCCGCCCCGGCGGCGATCGCCGCGGAGATCGAACAGTTCGCGTTCAAGATCAAGTCGCCGGCATGGAAGGATGTCGTCCGCACCGACCGCCTGCGGGAACTCATGTCGCTCTATGCAGACCGGCGCGATGAGACCCGGCTCGACCAGCCGCGGCCCGTCTGGGTGGACCGGGCCCGGGCCCGTTTCAGCAGCTGGTATGAGGTGTTTGCCAGGTCATGGGGCCGCGTGGCGGGCGAGCATGGCACGCTTTCCGATCTGGCCGAGCGGCTCGACTACGTCCGCTGGATGGGCTTCGACGTGCTCTACCTCGCGCCGATCTATCCGATCGGAACGGCCTTTCGCAAGGGACGCAACAACCGCCTCGACGCCGGCCCCGACGATGTCGGCAGCCCGTGGGGTGTAGGCAGCCCCGATGGCGGCCACACGTCGCTCCATCCGCAGCTCGGCACGTTCGACGATTTCGAGCGGCTGCGCCAGCGGGCCGAGACGCTCGGCATCGAACTGGCTCTCGACTTCGCGGTGCAGTGCTCGCCCGACCATCCGTGGGTCAGGGAACATCCCGAATGGTTTCGCCACCGCGCCGACGGCACGATCCAATATGCCGAGAACCCGCCCAAGAAATACCAGGACATCGTCCCCTTCGACTTCCAGTGCGAGCAGTGGCGGCAGCTCTGGGAGGCGCTCGGGGGCGTGGTGCGGTTCTGGGTGGAGAAGGGGGTGCGGATCTTCCGCGTCGACAACCCGCATACGAAGCCGTTCGCCTTTTGGGAGTGGTTGATCGCCGACATCCATCGCACGCACCCCGACGTGCTCTTCCTGGCAGAGGCTTTTACAGGGCCGAAGACGATGTATCGTCTCGCAAAGCTCGGCTTCACGCAGTCCTACACCTACTTCACCTGGCGGACGGAGAAACGGGAGACGGCCGACTACCTCGTGGAGGTGACGACGCCTCCAATCGCCGATTTTTTCCGTCCGAATTTCTGGCCCAACACGCCCGACATTCTCCACGAGACGCTCCAGCACGGGGGCCGGCCGATGTTTCTCGTGCGGCTGGCGCTGGCCGCGCTCTCCGTCGGCAACTGGGGCATCTACGGGCCGGCGATGGAGTTGCTCGAAGCCACGCCGCGGGAGCCGGGCAGCGAGGAGTATCTCAACTCCGAAAAATACGAGATCAAGCGGTGGAACCTCGACGCTCCCGAAAGCCTCGCTCCGTTCATCCGCTGTCTCAACGAGATCCGTCGCATGGAGCCGAGCCTGGCCCGCGTGCGGCCGCCGCTCATTCAGACGATCGACGACCCCCACCTGGTGGCCTGGTGCAGATACGACCCCCTGAGCGGCAATCGCGTGCTCGTGGTGGTAAACATGCAGCCACACGAGCCGCGAAAGGCCAAGCTCACGCTCGACCGCCGGGCGCTCGACCTCAAAGCGGTCGAATCGCTCACCGCGCATGACCTGCTCGATGACACCGAGCAGGCGTGGCCGATCGACGCCATCACGATCACGTGCACGCCCGACGAGCCGGTGCGGGTGTTTCGGCTCGAGCCGACGGCCGACGCAAAGCCCACGACGCAAGCCCTATGACGCTCGACGACACCACGATCGCATCCCGCCTGACCGCATCGCTGCCGACGACGCGATGGTTTGCCGACAAGGCGGCACGCATCGCGGCCGTGACGCTGCACGACCGCATCTCCCTGCCAGGGGATGCGACGGTCGAACTTGCCCTGGCGGACGTCCGGCTGGCGGGACACGATGCGCCGGCACGGTATGCGCTGGTGATCGGCCCCGATGGCGTCGATGCGGCAGCCACGCCGGCGTCGGCCCGCGGACTGCTCGACATCATGCTTGCCGGAGCAACGCTGGCAGGCCGCGACGGACGATTCATCGGCCACCGCACGGGCCACGTCACTGCAGCCGCATGCCTCGTGCCGGACGGCGCGGTCACCGTGAGCCCTCTTGGGGGCGACGCCTCCAACACATCGCTCGTCGTACGGTCTCCGGCGGCGAACTGGATCATCAAACTTTTCCGCCGGTGCCGGGCGGGCATCCAGCCCGAGGTGGAGGTGGGCGACTTCTTCGCCGCCGCGTCGTGGCATGGCACCCCCCGGCTCTGCGGCTGGCTGGAATATGCAGCCGCCGATGCGTCGGCTGCGATCGCCACGGTGCACGAGTTCGCGCCGGGATGCACCACCGGCTGGGACCGGCTCGTGGGTCTGCTGACAGTCGCGGCCGGGAAAAGTGACGGGCTGGCCGGTGCTGCGGGCGATACGGCCCTCGCACTCGTGGCCGCGCTGGGCCGCACGACGGGCGAGATGCATCGGGCCTTCGCCTCGCGACCCGACCTCCCGGCCTTTGCACCGGAGCCGGTGTCGGCCGCCGGACGGCAGGCCACGGCAGCCCGGATGC
This sequence comes from Pirellulales bacterium, assembly GCA_044236455.1. GTDB lineage: Bacteria > Planctomycetota > Planctomycetia > Pirellulales > UBA1268 > CAMCQY01. The sequence goes on along the minus strand of JBIIGJ010000038.1, from coordinate 9,160 downwards.
GTGGCCACGCTGAGCAGGTGTTTGCGCTGATCGATTCGAAGCTGACAGAGTTTGAGCCGGCGATCGCCCGCCGACTTGCGGCCGTGCTGGCCGCCCGGGCAGGTCTCGTGCGCCGGTTCGAAGACTTCTCGAACGTCGCCTTGTCCACGAATACGATTCGCGTGCACGGCGACTACCACCTGGGCCAAGTGCTCGTGGCGGAGCAATACAACAAGTCGCTCGTGGCGGAGCAATGCGACAAGCCGCTCGTGGCCGAGCACGGCGTGCTCGTGATCGACTTCGAGGGGGAGCCGGGGCGGTCGCTCGCTGAGCGCCGCGAGAAGACCGCCGCCGCCAAAGACGTCGCCGGCATGTGCCGCTCGTTCGACTACCTGCTGCGGCACGTGGCGAAGTCGACCGGCAGGCCCTTTGCCGCCGCCGACCTCCAGCGGCTGGAAGACTGCTACCTCGAAGCCTATCGCGAGGTGGCCGCCGGACAGCCCTGGTGGCCGGCCGACCGCGAGAGCGCCGGGCAGTTGCTGGCGGTGTTCAAACTCGACAAGGCGATCTACGAACTCGCCTACGAGCTGAACAACCGGCCCGACTGGATCGACGTGCCGCTGGCCGCGGTCGAGGAGGCAGCCCGAGGCCAGAACATCAACCGCGCGAGCAACAGCTAAACCGGGAGCCGGGATCGGCGGAAGCTCGAGGAGCTTTGGGCGTATCCTCGCCCCGGCGACGAGACTTCTGCCGTCCCGGCGCGGCGTCAGAAACGGGCACTCGCTACGGCGGACCGGAGCCACGCTTGACTGGCGTGCCGTCTTCGTTGACCGCCACGTCGAAGATCCGCAGGGCGTCGAGCCACCGCATCATCTCGTCGTTCTTGAACAGCCGCGGCACCGTCGTGCCCGCCTCCAGGTGGCCGTAATACAGTTCCGCATCGCCATGCTCCCGCTCGTCGATCCGGCTGGTCACCCGCACCACGGAGCCCAACTCGGAGCATTCCACGATCTCCGCGAGATACTCGATCGTATCGCCCGGCACGGGCTCGAACGCCAGCCGCACGCTCCCCACCTTCGCCAGCACCACCTGTCGGCGGTAGTCGAGGGCGTCGGCGACGAGCAGCCCCGCGGTCTGCGCCATCCCCTCCAGAACGAGCGTCGCCGGCATCATCGCCGCGCCGGGGAAGTGGTCGTGGAGGTGTTCCTCGGCGAGCGTCACCGCCTTGACGGCTCGCGCACGACGGCCCCGGACAAACTCCGTGAATCGATCGATCCAGAACCAACGCATGGGCGATGCCACTCCAGTGTTGCAAAACCAATCAGATGGAACGATCAGGAACAAAACATGGCTCAGCCGCCGACACGCAGGGCCTCGAATTCGCGAATGTGGTGACACATATACATCGCGGCGATCCGCTGCGCGGTCTCCAGCAGCCGGTCGCGAATGTCCTCTGGCTCCAAGACCTCGACCATGTCGGCCAGCCCCAGCAGCTGCGGGATCATCTCGTCGTCCCAGGCCCGTTCGATGTCGAGAATCACGCTGCCGTCGGCCTGCAGGCTGACCTTCTGCCGCGGATGAAACGGCTTCTCGCAGGCCCAGCGGGCCCGCGCTGCCTGCACGCGAATCCGATACCGCCGCGGTGGATCGGCCGAGCGGAAGATCGTGATGCTGTCGGCGAGGAGATCCTCGACCGACTCGGCCGACCGCGTGAAGGTCCGCGACGTGGGCTTGGCGTCGGCCACACGGTCGAGCTTGAAAAACCGCATCGCCTCGTCGTCGGCTGCAGGCCGGCGATTCACAGTGCGGGCTGGCTTCCCGGCGGTGGTCGCAACGCGGTGGCCCGCGATATAAACGCTCCCGTCGTAGAGCACGAGCGCCTCCGGTCGGATCGTGTATTTTTTCGGCGTGTCGTCGGCCAGGCTCGTGTAGCGGATCTCCAGTTCCACCGCGTTGCGGATGGCGCGGTTGATGGCGTTGAGCGTGCGAGAACGATACTTGGCGGCGGCGGGCCGGGGGTGGACGAGCAGGCCTTCCTTGTGGGCCTCGGCGTATTCCAGCAGTTCCGGCGTCGCCACCCGCTCGAGTTTTGCGATCAGCTGGCTGATGCCACGCCAGTAGCAGGTGCCTGCCAGCGGCGTGAGAAAATCGCGGGCCACCGCCAGCGAGAGCAGTTCCGGCAGCGAAATGGCCGGGGTCTTCAGTTCCGCGGCGCCCTTGCCCGGTTCGATCGACCAGGCCTGGCAGATGGTGCCGCGGTCGGAACGCTTCTTTGTCTGCTTCACGGCGTAGCCGAACTTCTCGAGAAACTCGATGTCGCGGCGGACGTTCTTGTCGGACATCTCGTCGATCGCGCCGCGGTCGCGGAGCCGGTCCTTGAGTTCCCCCATGGTGAGCGGCTGGCGGGCGCTGAACAGGATGTCGATCAGGTGAAACACCCGCAGCAGCTGTTCGTGGCGACTGATGGAGTCCATGGCGTTTTCGACGGCAGGAGGAAAGGACGTTGCGAGCGAGCCAGCCAGAATACCCTGAATCCCCAACTGGCGGGGGGCCTGCTGACAGACGGCCAGAGCGCCGCGGAACGGCCGACTACCCGTCGGCTGCCACCTGATCCTGCAATTCGAGCCAGCGTTCCTCGGCGGCGGCCAGCTTCTCGGCCGCCGTCGTCATCGCCGTGTGGTGCCGCAGCGCCTCGGCCGCATCGGTCGTCGCGAGCATCGCCTCGTTCGCAGCCCGCTTCTCCGCGTCGAGCTTGGCGATCGTGCGTTCGAGGGTGCCGATCTCGCGGCGGACGTCGCGATCGGACCGGGCGGGATTGCCTGGCCGGCCGCCCGCCTCGGGCTTTCCCGGCCCCGGCTTCCCGGCGGGCTTTCCGTTCGATGCTCCGGGCTTCCGACCGGTGGATGGACCGCCGCCCGCCGCCTCTTCCTCGGCGTCGATTTCCCTGTTCATCGCGGCGAGATACTGCTTGTAGCTGCCGCCATAGTTCAGCACCCGACCATTGCCCACCTCGACGACGTTCGTCGCCACCGTCTCCACGAAGGAGCGGTCGTGGCTGGTGAAGATGACCGTGCCACGGTAGTCGAGGAGCGCCTGCGCGAGCGCGTCGACCGTCTCCACGTCGAGGTGATTGCCCGGCTCGTCGAGGATGAGCACGTTGAACGAGCCGAGCAAGAGCCCGGCCAGGCAGAGGCGGGCCCGTTCGCCACCCGACAGCACCGGCACCCGCTTCTCCACGGCCTTGCCGCGAAAGAGCATCGCACCGGCGAGGTCGAGGATCCGCTGCGACTTCGTGCCGATCGCCGCCGCCCGCTCCAGATAGGAGAGCACCGTGTCGTTTTCGTCGAGGCTCGTGTAGACGTGCTGTGCGTAGATACCCAGTTCGCAGCCGTGCCCCCACTTCACGTCGCCGGCCAGCGGCTGGAGCGACCGCACGAGGGTCCGCAGAAACGTCGTCTTACCCTGGCCATTGTCACCGACGATCGCGGCCCGCGAGCCGTGCACGATCTCCACGTCGATCGACTCGGCCACCTTTCGGTCGGCATAGCCGATGGCCAGCGCGCGGCACCGCACGGCCGGCCCCTGCCGCGGCGACACTTCCGGGCAGCGGATCGCCGCGGTCGGCGCATCGGCCGCGATCTCCTCCACCTCCAGCTTCTCGAGCTGCTTGCTCTTCGACTTCGCGCGGGAGGCGGTGGAGGCCCTCGCCTTGTTGCGGGCGATGAAGTCCTCCAACTGTCGCCGCTTGGAGAGCACGGCGGCGTTGGTCCGCTCGAGATGCTCCCGCTGGTCCCGCTGGTAGTCGAGGAAGGCGTCGACCTTGCCGGGGAAGATCGTGAGCTTGCCACTGGAGAGGTCGAGGGTGCGGTCGCAGGTGGCCCCGAGGAAGGCCCGATCGTGCGACACGATCAGGCAGCTCTCGCGATAGTCGCGGAGAAAATGCTCGAGCAGGATCTGCGTGCGCAGGTCGAGGAAGTTGGTCGGCTCGTCGAGGAGGAGCAGGTTGGGCTCGTGCAGGAGCAGCGCTGCGAGTTTCACGCGGGTCTGCCAGCCACCGGAAAGTTCCTTCACGGGCCCCGTGAGGAGCGCGCCCTTGAGTTCGAACCGGCCGGCCACCTCGCCGCATTTCCAGTCGGGCTGGCCGCTGTCGCGCATCAAGAAGGCGAGCGACGTTTCGCCGGGTTCGAAGGGATCGTGCTGCCGCAGATAGCCCAGCCGGAGCCGCGGATGCCGGACGACCTCGCCGGAGTCGAGTTCTTCCTCGCCGAGGATCACGCGAAGCAGCGTGCTTTTGCCGGCGCCGTTCCGCCCGATGAAGCCGATCTTGCCATCGTCGGTGATGGTGGCGCTGGCGTCGTCGAGGAGTACCTGGTCGCCGTAGCGTTTGGAGGCGTTTTTGATGTCGAGCAGAACGGCCATGCAGGGTGTCCGGAGGGGCCCCACACAGTAGCGTGATCGGGCCTCGCACGGGAATACTCGCGAAAAAACCTCGCGGTTGGGCGGCATGGCTCCACCCGTTGCTGGCATGCCTGCCGGGGCGATCGCTAAAGTATTGCAGTTCGACTGAGTTCTGCGGCTCCACCAGCCGCTCCCCCCGCCGGAACCTGCCTCATGCACCTGCTCACTGGCTTCATGTCGGCCCGTCCTCTCGCTCTTATCTGGTCCACGCTGGCGCTGCTGGCCGCGGCCTCGTCGGCAGTGGCCGAGCCGGCAGCGGCCCCCAACACGGCGGCGTCGGCTGCCGATGTCATCGCTGCGGTCCGCCGGGCCGCCGACACCTACGCCACCGCCTTCAACAGCGGCGACGACAAGGCCCTCGCCGAACAATGGACGCTGGGCGCGGAACTGGAGGAGGGGGGAGGCACGCTGAAGGGCCGCGACGCCATCGTCGCTTCCCTCAAGCAATGGCGCGCGACCCACCCGAAGGCCGCGCTGAAGATCGAGGTGACCGACGTGCAGCCGTTGGCGGCGGGGCTGGCCCGCGTGCAGGGCACGATCGCCTTCACGAAGCAGCCGGGCGAGGAGCCTTCGGTGTCGCGGTTCGACAGCCTGCGGGTGCTGGACGGAGCCGCGTGGCGGATCGCCGAATCTCGGGTGGTGCCCACGCCGCGGGCCGCTCTTGGCGATCTGGCCTGGATGCTCGGCACCTGGCAGTCGACCGACGCCAAGACCGGCACCACCATCGACGCCACCTATGAAAAGAGCCTCGATGGGCATGCCATCGTGGGCCGCGTCAAGGTGACGCGGAAGGATGGCTCGACGGTCGAGTCGATGGACGTGATCCACGCGGACCGACTTACCGGCCGGGTGCGTTCATGGAGCTTCGATTCGACCGGCGCCCGCGCCGAGGGGACGTTTTCCAGCGATGGCACCTCGTTTGAACGGAGCTTGACGGGCACGCCCGGCGATCCGGCGCTGGGCACCCGCGCCGAGTGGGTGCAGGTGCTCACACCGCTGGGCCGCGACATGCTCCTGTGGCACCTGATCGAACGGAAGATCGACGGCCGGTCCGAACCCGACACCGATCCGGTGCACCTCCGCAGGATCCGCTGACATCCCGGCGACATCCGCTTTCTCACCTCCCTCCTTTCTCCACCACTCTTGGAGCCCAGTCATGTTCATGTCTCACAAACGCCTCAAGAACTCGCTTCGCACGGCAACGGTCATGCTCACGGTCCTCGCGCAGGCGTGCGGTTCTTCGGCCATCATCTTCGCCCATGGCGGCGGTGGCGGCGGGCACATGGGTGGCGGCGGCCACATGGGCGGCTTCAGCGGCGGCGGCGGCCGTGGCGGTTTTGACGGCGGTCGCGGGGGTTTTGACGGTGGTCGTGGCGGTTTTGACGGCGGAGACAGAGGGTTTGACGGTGGCCGCGGCGGGCTCGACGGAGGCGGCAGGATCGATGGGGGCCGCGGCCTCGACGACGGCCGCGGGTTTCGGGATTTCGACGGTGGCCGCGCGCTCGATGGTGGTGCGAGACTTGACGGCGGCGCCCGGCTCGATGGTGGTGCGAGACTCGACGGCGGCGCCCGGCTCGATGGCGGTGCGAGACTTGATGGCGGTGCCCGGCTTGACGGCGCGGGCCGCTTTGCCGGCGATGCGAACGTGGCGAGGGCCGCGGCGGTGGGTGACCGAGGCATCCGTCCCTACTCGATGAACACGCTAGCCGCCCGCGGCGATGCCGTTCGCAACAACTTCCACAACACCAACTGGTACAACAACCGCAACTGGTATGGAAACAACTTCAACCGATGGTGGCCAGGCGGTTGGTGGTTCGCGGGTGGCATGATGACGGGCCTGCTCTGGGCCGACCTCTTCGCGTGGGGCGGCTATGGTGGTGGCGGTGGTGGCGGCTACGGCGGGGCCGTGTCGACCATTCCCTACGACTATGGCACGTCGGTGATCTATCAGAACGACGGCGTCTACGTGCAGGGCAGCCGCGTGGGCACGGCGGAGGAATACGCCCAGCAGGCGACCGCGATCGCGTCCCAGGGCGGCGCCGACGCGAAGATCGCGGAGGACGACGAGTGGCGATCGCTCGGAGTGTTTGCGATGACGCGGTCGCAGGAGACCGATGCGAGCAACTTCCTCTCGCTGGCGGTCGACAAAAACGGGATTCTGCGAGGCAGCTACTACAACGCCGTGTCGGACGAGAATTCCCACGTGACGGGGAAGGTCGACAAGAAGACGCAGCGGGCGGCGTGGACGATCGGCGACAAGAAGGAGCCGGTCTACGAGGCGGGAATCTCAAACCTCACGAAGGATCAGCTGACGATCCTGATGCACAAGGCTGACGGCAAGGTGGAGCAGATGCTGCTGGTCCGCGTGCAGCAGGGGGTGCCGGGGGCGGGCCCGGTGTCGAAGCCTGCCGGGTCGGAGAAGGCGTCGAATGGAACCGCGCCGTCTGAGCGGGAAAACGACGAGCCGATCAAGGTGAACGCGCCCCCTGAGGACGACCCGAACGAAAACTAGAACACCGACAACGAAACCAACCGGAGCGGAGGGCATGGGACTCGAACCCACAACCGGTTACCCGGCACGACATTTCCAGTGTCGCCGCTAGCCATTCGCTTACCCTCCAAACGCGAGAGAAACCGATTTTTTCGAGCAAGAGCCCCTTCTGGGTTTCAACAGGGTTGCATCGCGCTCTCAATAAAATCCGTCAAACCCGAGGCCCGAGTATACCCAAGGTCCTCGGATGAGCGACCCCTTGTTTTCGGCTCTTAACGGCGTGGATTTTGAGCAGAGCAGGGGATAGGCATCACAATCGTCGAGGACTGCCGCCCTCGGCCTGCAGGGCAGCCGCTTCCCGCCACCCTCCGCCCAGCCCCAGTCGCTCCCCGCCAGTCTCCATCACTGCCACAGCCGCAAGCCGCTCATGGCTATGCCGACGCTGTCCGGCCGTCGGAGGCGGCTGGACTGAGCGCTATGCCGTGGCTCGCCCATCAACCCGGATTCAGCATCGGCTTCACGCCAAAGACCGTGCCCTCCCGGCACTGCCTTTCAAGGCTGTACGCCTCGCCGTTCGACTCAACGACCGCATACCGGTACGCCAGCCGCTCTCGGATATATGCCTTCATCAGCCAATTGAGGTTCAGTTCACCCGTTGCAACAAGTGCCAGCTACTCCGCCCGCAGCGACGGGATCAGCGGAAAGAAGGAACTGGCCGAGCAGGTTATCCCCAAGCTGCGACGTCCGCTCAGAAGCAGAGCGGCGACTTGGCACGCTCTTCAACGCCAGCGATTACCCCAGCACGCTCGACGGCCTGTTCGATCTGGAAGTCACGTATCCAGCCATCGAGCCGCCTGCGTACCTCGTGAGCCTGCACCCGGAGGTCTACCAACAGGAGCAGGCCCGGGTGCGTGAGCGGTTCGAGAATGCCGTCGAACTCGCTGAACAAGCCTTCGCTACGGAACTCCAGCGGCTCACGGCTCATCTGGACGAACGCCTCACTGGACTCCACGACGGCCAGCCAAAAGTTTTCAGGGATTCAGCCGTGCAAAACCTCCGGGAGTTCCTCGAACGGTTCCGGTGGCTCAACATCAGGAGTAGCCCGGAACTCGACATGCTGGTGAAAGAAGCCCAGCAGTTCATCACGGGGATCAAGCCGCAGCAACTCAGGGATTCAGTCAGGCTCCGGCAGATGGTGGCCCGGGACTTCGAGCAGATTCAGGACCGCGTTGGAGAAATGCTCGTGGATCGGCCCCGCAGGGTGGCGTCTTGTGCGGAATCGACGCAAGGGCACCACGAAGTCGACGCCCTCAGAAGCCGCTTGAGCGCGTCGCGAGCGAGCAGCCATGTTCAGCCGCCGCCTGCTTGCATCGTGCCGGTTGCGCCGTGACCGCCAGCCCTGACTGCCTTCCAGCCAGACCTCCGGCAGTTCTCATGCCCGAGGGTCCGCGGAGGTGTCGCAGCCGAATAATCGCACTGTGGTGCTCCGGGAGACTTGCGCTTCCCGCGTGCGTAGCATTCCCGCAGAGGTTCCCTACGCACTGTTCACACACGGGAGGCAGCCATGGCCACTGTAGCCACATTTTCTCAGGCGGAACTCTTGGCGAGGCTGACGTCCATCGCCACTTCCCAAGGTGGGACTTCTTCCATGCCCGACGACCACACCGTCACGGGCACGCTGACGGCGATCAAGTCCAAGTGGTTTCTCGGCGGCAGGAAGGTCACGAGCAACTTCACCTGCACGCTCGATTCAGCCCGCCACGAGGCCCACTTCCGGGAATCCGCCGTCGAGAGCACGTGGGGAATGCCGCCGCCCACGTTCACCGTCCAGACAACGTCGCAATATGGTGCCCGCGTGAACACAACCCGCGTGGACAAGAGCGTGGGTGGAGGCGGGATTCTTGAGTTCGGCAAGTTCCGCGAGGACGTCGAGCAGGCCGTGAAGGATGCCGGCTGGGAGTTTCTCTACGAGGTCTTCTGAACAGTCTGCGTCGGCGGGAGCAGGCTCATTCGTGCTCTTCCTCGATCCGGGCTGCGGCGACCGCTCTCCGCTGTGACGCAGCCTGTCTGACGTGGTAAGATCTTCCTAGGCGGACTAACCACATGAGGTAGCACTATGAACCGAAGGTCCGCCTGTATTTGCTTTCTCGCCGCCCTGAAGACGTCTCTTCTGTCTTCATTCGCTCTGGCAGCCCAAGAGACCGCCAGAACTGTCTCACGAATTGCCGGGCC
>JBIIGJ010000126.1:0-8428 GCA_044236455.1 Pirellulales bacterium | reverse complement strand
GGCAAGCACGTGGCCTGCGGCCCCGACGGCGCGGAATTGATGCGCAGGCGGCCCGAGTGGTTTCGCGGTGGCTGGGGCGACGTCCGACAGCTCGACGAGTGGAACGACGACGCGGCCCGGGCGAAGAAGGGAGCCGTGTTTTCCTGGCAGCAGTTTCCCATCGACTTCAACCGGCCCGACGCCCTCGCCTATGGCATCCGGCAGATCGCCGATTCGGCCGCGATGTTCGGCTGGGACGGCGTGCGGTTCGACGGCCATTACACCGTCTCAAGCGATGCGGTGAGCACATGGAACATCCGCCAGCTCAAGGAGACGCTTTGGGCCAAGCGGCCCGATTTCCTCTTGGGCTACAACTACGCCTTTGCGCCCGACAGCTATCCCGTCATCACCCGCGAGATGCGGGAGGCGATGGCCGGTAGCGGCATGTGGATGCAGGAGGCGATCGGCCAGCACGACGGCTACTCGATCGACGGCAGCGTCTATCGCACGTGGACCAAGGCCGAGGGCGTGGCCCGTGCCTTCGCCCCCAACGAACTCAAGCAGGCCAAACACGTGAGCAGCCTGGGCGGGCAATACCACTGCATCCTGGGCCTGAAGCCGTCGCCGGTCGGCGTCTACAAGCTGGTCTACAGCCTGATCGCCGGCGCGCATTCGGTGTATGGCTCGCACGAAAAGGTGCCCGGCTGCGGCAACTGGGGCCGGTTCATGACCCGTTGGTCGGCGTTTCTCTGGCACCCGCGGCTGAATGTCGTCGAGCGGCCGGAGGAGCGGATCAAGGTGGGCGATTCCCACGTCTACTGGCAGCCGCTCGCGCAGGAGCTCATCGACACGCCGACGCGGAAGTTCACGGTCGTCCACCTCGTCAACCCGAGCCCCGACGATAGTCTTGCCAAGACCACGCTGCCGGAGCCGCTGGGAGGTTTTCCCGTGAGCATCAAGGCCTCGCCGGGGGCCACGATCGAACGGGTGGCTTTCGTACGGCCCGACGTCGAACCCTACGATGTCGCCCTCGCCAACGACGGCAATGCGAAAGAGGCACGGGTGCGGGTGCCGGGGCTGGCGGTCTGGGGCATGCTCATCGTGGAGGAGTCGGGCCGGTTCACCGAGCCCCAGTCGCCGTCACGGTTCAGCGATCCGGTGAGCGAGGCCGACCTCGTGGCCGGCCGCTCTGCGCCGCCGGGGGCGATCATGGTCGATCCGCTGCAGCCGCCAACCGTCGGCGTCACGCTTGCGGACGACGAGTCGCTGGTGGAGACCGACACGGGCTACAACAGCCTGAACGCCAACGGCGTGTCCGATCCCGACGCCGCCAACGGCCGCGCGCAGGCCCGCGTCAGCGGGGCCGTCCGCGGCTCGTTCGGCCGCACCTGGAACGGGCCCTTTCCGCCGGGCCGCTACCGGATCCGGGCCCGGCTCAAGCTCGTCGACACGCAGACCCCGCCGCGACGGCAGTCGGTCCGGATCGACTCGAGCGGAGTGTTCTACGGCACGTCGACCAAGTTTCCGCCGGTCGATTTCAATACCGACGCCGCGACGCCGCCCGAGCGGCGGCTCGTCGTCGATGGCACCTACCACTATTACGACCGTGAAATCGAGCTGCGGTCGGAAAGCCTGGTGCATGTGTTCATCAGTGGCGAAAGCAAGGAGCCCGAGGGCAACAGCCTCTTCTGTGATCACCTGATCGTGAAGCAGCTGGAGCCGTACTCCGACGACAAACTCTTCGCGATGGCGCCGCCGCCTGAGAAGCCGGCCGGCCTGCGGACGCCCGAGGGGCGGTCGCCGCAGAAAATCCTCCAGGTCCGCGGGCTGCACTGGAAGCCCTATGGCGTCGAAGGGCTGTTGCCCGGGTGCACGAGCGGCTACGCCTTGCCTGAAAAGTATGAGGAGCTCTATGCCTACGATGCCGTCGTGCTGGCCAACGCGGTGCCGCAGGTGAAGCTCGAGGTGCGGAAGATGCTCGAAGACTTCGTCAAGGATGGCGGCCGGCTCGTGATCCTCGGCGGACCATGGACCCTCGATCAGGCGAGGCTCTCCGGCACGCTTCTCGAGCCGATGTTGCCGTTTACGATCGACGGCTCGAACCGCAAGCCGCCACTCGTCCACTGTGAGCCGGCCGTGCTCCTGGGGCCGAAGGCGAACGAAAGCTGGAGCGACAAGCCGGCCGTCTTCTGGCGGCACGACCTAAAGGCACGACCCAAGGCCGAGGTCGTCGCGTATGCGGGCAGCGATCCGGTCGCCGCCACGCTCGCGGTGGGGAAGGGGGAGGTGGCCGTGTTTGCGGGCACCGTCCTCGGCGAGCCCGCCGCGGGGCAGACGGCGTTTTGGGAATCGGGCTCATGGCCCGAACTTGTCCGTCGCCTCGCGGCCGTTTCACGGCGGCCATGAGCCGGGAGTGGTGACGCGACTGACGTCTCAGGTGGCCGGGAACAGGCGGAAGCAGAGACCCAGCAGCAGCGGCACGAGCACGAGCGTCACCAGCGTCGAGACGAACATGCCGCCGAGCAGCACGGCGCCCAGGCCCCGGTAGAGCTCGCTGCCGGCGCCGGGAAAAAGCACGAGCGGCAGAAGCCCGAGCACCGTCGTCAGCGTCGTCATGAAGATCGGACGGACGCGGCTGCGGACGGCTTCGAGGATCGCTTCGGTCGGCTCCCAGGCTGCGCCGTCGGCCCCGGCCTCCGACTCGCCGCGCACCAGTTGCAGCGCCCGCTCGACGATCAGGATCGGGTTGTTCACGACCGTGCCGATCAGGATCACGAAGCCCAGCATTGTCAGCACGTCGAGCGTCTGGAAGATGCCGAACGGCGCGCCCAGCCAGTTGAGCAGCGCCAGGCCGAGCAGGCCCCCCACGCTGCCCAGCGGCACCGACATGATGATCACCGCCGGATAGATCCACGACTCGAAGAGGGCCGCCATCAAGAGATACGTGATCACGCCCGCCAGCAGCAGGTTGAACCAGAGCGATTGCCAGGTCGTCACCAGTTTGTCGGTGGTGCCTCCGAGGTTGATCCGGTAGCCGCCCGCGAGCGCCCCCGATTCGGCCAGTGGCGCGACCACCAGGCTGCGGATCCGGTCCTGCGCCTCCTCCAGCGGCATCCGCGCCGGCGGCGACACCTGCACGGTGATCGCCCGCTCGCGTTCCCGATGGAGGATCTGCTCCGGCCCGCTGGAGAATTCCCGGACCTCGGCCACGCTCTCCAGCGGCACGAGCTGGCCGCCCGGCGTGATCACCGGCAGCGACCGCAGGTCCTGCGTGCGCTTCACGAACCGGTCGTCCCCCTTGATCACGAGGTCGATCCGGTCGTTGTCGAGAAAGTAGTCGGTCGCATAGCCGCCATCGACCAGGCAGTTGACCATGTAGCCCAGCTGCCGGGCGTCGAGCCGCATGTCGGCCGACTGTTCGAGCCGCGGCACCAGCTGCACCTCGGGGCTCGACAGATCGAGCGACGGCTTCGGCAGGTTTTGGCTGCCGGGCGTGGCCTCCGGGAGCTTGGCCATCACGCTCAGGCCCAGTTGCACGAGCCTGGCGAGATCGGGGCCTGTGATCTCGATGTCGATCGTGCGGCCCGAGCCGATCCCCTGTTCGAACAGACTCGACTGCTTGGCCACCGCGAACGTGCCCGGCAGATCGGCCGCCACCCGGCGGATCAGGGGCACGAGCTTGGCCGCCAGGAGCGGATCGAGCGACCGCACGCCGATGAACACGCTCCGGCCCCGGGCGACGAAGAACAGGTCGCCGAGGATGGGGGCGTCGAGGGCGGCCGCTTCGGGCGTGCCGGGGTCAACATCCCAGTAGGGGAGAAGCCGGTTTTCAACGATGTCGCCCATCCGCAGCAGTTCTTCGATGTTGTAGCCGGGGGGAGGCAGGAGAATGCCGAAGACGAGATTGCGGTTGCCCTCCGGCAGGTATTCGACCTTCGGCATGAGCAGCCAGGTGGCGGCCACCGCAGCGGCCACGATCACGAGCGAAGTCACGGCCGGCCTGACGACGCCTGCCAGTAGAACGCGGTCGAGCCTGAGCAGGCCGCTCATGAAGGCGGTGCCAAAACGGCTGATGGGGTCGCGGGCGGCCGGCGCTGCGTCGAGACCGTCCTGTCGTCCCGTGACGACGGCGGCAGCGGCGGCACCTCCGCTGCCCTTGAGCAGCCAGGCGGCGGCGACCGGCACGACGAGACCGGAAACGGCCAGCGACAGGCCGACGGCCGCCGCGATCGCCAGGGCGATGTCGCCGAAGAGTTGGCCTGCCTCGCCCTCGACGAAGAGCACGGGCAGAAACACGGCCACGTTGGTGAGCGTGCTCGCGAGGATCGCCCCCCAGACCTCCGTCGTGCCCCGCACGGCCGCGGTCCGCGGATCCTCGCCGCGGCTCCAGTGGACGAAGATGTTTTCGAGCACGACGACGGCGTTGTCGATCAGCATACCGACCGCGAAGGCGATGCCGGCGAGGCTGATCACGTTGAGCGTGCGGTTGAATGCGGCCAGCGCGAGAAACGTGCCCATCACGCTCACCGGGATCGACATCGCCACGATCAGCGTCGAACGGATGTTCCGCAGGAACAACAGGAGCGTGCCCAGCGTCAGCAGCCCGCCCACGAAGATGTTGTCGTTGACCAGGCCGATCGCCGAATCGATGTAGGTCGTCTCGTCGTAGATGAGCGTGAGGCTCAGACCCCGCGGCCGCAGGTCCGTGTCGATGGCTGCGGCGACGGCCCGCAGCCGCCGCATCATGTCGAGGACATTCGCATCCTGCTCGCGGGTGATCCTGATCGCGATGTTGCTGGCGCCGAAACGGCGCACGATGCCGTCGGGTTTCTTGAGGCCCAATTGCACCTTCGCGACGTCGTGCACGTAGACCGGCCGGCCGTCGCGGCGGGTGATGATCACGCCCCCGACCTGCTCGGGTGAGCGGAGCTGCCCGAGCGTCCGCACGACATACCGCCGCTTGCCCTCCCAGAAATCGCCGCCGGAGGTGTCTTGGTTCTGGTTGGACAGTGCCAGCCGGAGGTCGTCGATCGTGAGCTGCCGGGCGGCGAGCAGTTGCGGATCGATGATCACCTGCAGCTCGTCGGCCCGCCCGCCCACGAGGTCGGCGCTCGACACGCCATCGACCCGCTCCAGCCGGCCCTCGATCTCATCCTCGGCCATCCGCCGCATGGTTTCGACGTCGATGTCGGCCGGCTTGAACGCCTCGAGTTCCGGATGCGCCGCCACGAGCCTGCGCAGCCGGAAGAGGGCGAGGTCGGGGGTGCGGGCGGTCGTCACCCGGTCGAGGTCGGCGGCAAGGGCAGGGTGGGCCGCCTTGGCAGCGAGGATTTTCTCGGCGTCGGGAGGGGCCTGGCCCAGAACCAGCCAGGCCACGGGACGGTCGTTCGCGCTGGCCGTGCGGATCACGGGCCTGTCCGCGTCGATCGGCCAGTCACGCACCTGCTGCACCCGCGTGTTGACCTTCACCAGCGCCTGCGACATGTCGGTGCCGACGGCGAACTCCAGTTCGATCGTGCCGAGCGAGTCGCTCGAATCGCTCGACAGCTTCACGAGCCCTTCCACGCTCCGCAGTTGTTCTTCGAGGGGCTGCACGAGTTCACGCTCGATCTCCTGCGGACTGGCACCCACCCAGCGGGCGCCGACCGAGATGGTCGGAGTCTGCACCTCCGGCGTGAGTTGCACCGGCATCGAGAGCAGGGCCAGCACGCCAAACAGCGTCACCAGGATCACGCCCACGGCGACCTTCACGGGATTGGCGACACAGGCCGCAACGAGATTCATCGTGGGCTCGCGAAAACGATGGCCGAGGAACGAGAAGGGGAGACTCTGGAACGGTTGTTTCCGCTGGCGGCTATGGCTGCGGGAAGGTCACGGCCATGCCTGGCCGCAGTCGCTCGTTGCCGCGGATGACGACAAGCTGTCCGGGTTCGAGGCCGCCGCGGACCTCCACGCTGCCCTCGATCGTCGCCCCGAGCGACACCTGCACCGGCCGCACGGTGCCCGTCGTGGCCACGCCTGCCGGTGTCGCGCCGGCGGCATCGATCACGTAGACGAGCGCGCCGGTCCCGCCGAGCACGAGCGCATCCTTGGGCACGACCGTGGCGAGGCCGGTGCGGCCGACGGGCAGCCATGCCCGGGCGAGCATGCCTCCTCGCAGCGTCGGCTGACCGTCCACGATCCGGTTCTCGAGCGACACCTTGACGGGAAAGCTGCGGCTGAGCAGGTCGGCCTGCGGGACCACCCGCTCCACGTGGCCGATCCAGGTCTGGTGGGGAGCGGCATCGAGTTCAAGCCGCACGTCCACGCCGCGGGCGAGCGATGCGATCGACGACTCAGGCACCTGCACCTCGATCTCGACCTTGTCGAGCTCCGCGATCCGGGCCACCAGTCCGCCCCGCGCGACCCATTGTCCCTCCTCCGCAAAGCGTTCGATCACCCAGCCGTCGAAGGGGGAGCGGATCGTGTGCTTCGCGAGCTGGTCGTCGATGCGTTGCACCTGCGCTTCCTGGACGGCCGCGGCTGCCGCGGCCTGCGCGATCTGTTCCTTGCGTGGGCCGGCGATGGCGAGCGCGAGCGCCGCACGGCTGCCACGGAGTTGGGCCTCGATCTGCCGGAGTTCCGCCTGGGCATCGTGCAGTTCATCCGTTGTGCTGGTGCCACGTTCTGCCAATCGCTTGAGGCGTTCGAAGCGACTGCGGGCGTATTCCAACCGGGCCTCGAAGCCCTCTGCCGCCGCCCGGGCCTGATCGATCTCCTCCGGACGCGTTCCGGCGGTGAGTTCGCCGAGCAATTGCCGTTGGCGATCCAGTTCGGCGACGGCTCCGACCCGTTCGATTTCCAGCAGGCCGCGGAGCAGTTCTGCGATCGGCTGTCGCGCCTCCACGTGCTCCCCTTCGAGCACGCACAGTTTCACCAGGCGGCCATCGACCGCGCTGCCGACATCGCTCACCCGTGCCGGGAAGACCGTACCGACGAACGACTGCCCCGTAGCCAATTCCCGTCGTTCCACACGGGCTGCGGCCACCGGAACGACCGGGACGGGATCCGCGGCGGCTGGCCGGGCAGGGGACAGAAGCAGCAAAACAGCTGCGATTCCAGCAAAAAATGCTGTTTTGCAGGCTTTTTTCGAGCCGTTGGGCCAAATCAACGCAGTTGGTTTCCACCCTGTTGCCATACGAAAGGTTATACCATCCCAGCGGTTTTGCTGATTTTTGCCGCTTTTTTCTGGGTGCTTGACGCTGGGGGCGGGTTCAGCTAATTTTCTCGGAAGTGCCAGCCGATCCCATGGAACTGTGTTTGCAAGGGATTGTTTTGGCCAGGACGTGATCTTTGCCGTGGGTTGAGGCCCGCTCCGGTTATCCGGGACGAACCTCTGTCCATGGCAGTGCCCAAGGATGTGCCCCGCAACGGGTGATATTCTTGAAGCGACAGGGTCACGAGCCGACGGTGCTTGATGCACTGCCGGCTCGTTTTGTTCTTTGACAATTTGGTCGTGGTAATTGGCATCTTGAAAGAATGCTAAAGGAAGCCGTCTCAAGCGGCTTCCGGAGGCGTTCTCCCAAGGCTCACGAAAGCGTTTTGCAAAGCAATTTGCAGGGCGTTGTTCGTGATAAAGAGCGAGGAAGTACCTCAACTTCTCGTTGTCTCAGCAATGAGTCAATGCAGAGTTGGGGATAATCGTAACGCCCTGAGCGGGGCTGGCGCGCTTGCCAGCGATGGCTCAGGGCTTAGCGAAACGACTCGATTGGATTGTCTCCGAAGTCGGCAGACCATTTCGGTGGTTTTCTGGTTTCGCGAGCACTCGATTCGGGTGGTCAAGCTATTAAGGGCGCATGGGGGATGTCTAGGCGTTAGGAGGCTTTGAAGGGCGCGGAAGACTGCGATAAGCCCGGGGTAACCGTCAAACAGGTGATGATCCCGGGATTCCCGAACAGACTGCAACTGAATACATAGGTTGCAGTAGCGAACGCGGAGAACTGAAACATCTCAGTATCCGCAGGAAAAGAAAGAAAAATCGATTTCCTCAGTAGCGGCGAGCGAAAGGGAAATAGCCCAAACCGCGGTGGTTTCCACTGCGGGGTTGTAGGGCCCCCGAGGAGTTACAAACAACAGGCTAGCGGAACGATCTGGAAAGGTCGGCCATAGAGGGTGACAGACCCGTACGCGAAAGCTGAGTTGCTCCGTTGAGGGGGTACCCTGAGTAGGTCGAGCCACGTGGAATCTCGACTGAATCGACGGGGACCATCCCGTAAGGCTAAATACTACCTAACGACCGATAGTGAACTAGTAGAGCGATCGAAAGATGAGAAGAACCCCTGTTAGGGGAGGAATGTGAACCTGAAACCATGTGCCTACAAGCGGTCGGAGCGCTATGGCGGGTAACCGCAATGCGTGACGGCGTGCCTTTTGCATAATGATCCGGCGAGTTACCGTCAGCGGCTCGGTT
>JBIIGJ010000056.1:0-23059 GCA_044236455.1 Pirellulales bacterium | reverse complement strand
TCAGCCCGCAGTGGCCATGGATGGCACTGCGGGCGTGAATACAGAGCGGGCGAAGGGACTCGAACCCTCGACATCCAGCTTGGGAAGCTAGCGCTCTACCAACTGAGCTACGCCCGCAACACTTTGCCCCGTCAGTTTACCCCATTCGCCCCGCGGGTGCGACAGGGAGGCTTTCCCGCCCGCTTGTTCCAAGCAACCGTGCCGGTCCCATGCCTTGCGACGCGGCCTTGGATACAATCGGTCGATCTTTCCCGTTCATTTCCCAATCGCAAGCCAATCTCGTTCAGGGAGATTCACGACATGACCACTCCGGACGTTGGCCTGCCATCCCCCGAAACAGTGCCGTCGCAGAGGGCTCCCCGCATGTCATTTCTGTCGTCGCAGGTGCGGACCACGCTGGCCACGGTCGCCGTCATCGGCGTGCTGGGAATTGGCAGCATGCCCTGGCTGCTCTCCAGCCCGGCACGGATGTCGAAGCTCGTCGCCGACGCCGTTCCGGCGCTCCAGGCGACCGTTCGCTTCGGCAGCGTGAATCTCGGCTGGCTGGGGCCGCTCGTCTTCGAAGACATCCATGTCGTGCCGCACGACGGCAGACGCGAGCCAGCCTCCATCAAACGCGTGGAACTGAGCCATGGACTCGCCGGGATTCTCCTCTCGCTCGGCGATCTCGGCCGCGTGCGGGTGGAAGGGCTCGACGCCACCGTGGAGTTTGATGCCGATCGCAATTCCAACCTCAAAGGGCTGTTCTTTCCGGCCCTCGCCGGCCCGGGCGCGGCAGACCGAGCCCGCCCCCGAAAGCCTGGCGCGGTCAGAATGCAGCTGGACGTGGTCGGGGCGATCGTGCGAATGATCGGCCCGTGGGCGGACGAGCCATGGGTGAGCGACCCGATCAACGTGCAGGCAAGGCTCGCCCCATCGGCTGACGGCACGCGGAGCGAATGGACGGTCGAGCCCGTTCAGCTTCTGGCCGACGCGAGACTTGAGCCGGCTGTGGCACAGGGCGTTTTGGCCTATATCGCGCCCGTGATGGCTGGTGCCACGCGGACCAGTGGACGGTTTTCGCTCCGTATCAACGGCGCCACGCTGCCCGTGGGGGCCGCCGAGGGCGGGCATCTCTCCGGAGTGCTCGCGATGCACGCCGTCGATCTCGGCCCGGGGCCGCTCGCAAAGCGTGCCATCGAGTCCTTGCCGTTGAACCTGCCAATCCCGCAGTCGATCAGGATCGCGGATGAATCGCACGTCGAGTTCCAGCTCGCCGACCGGCGGATGTCGCACAAGGGGCTTGCGTTTGGTGTGCCGCTGGCCAAGCCTGGGCAGCGGCTCGACATCCGGTCGAGCGGCTCGGTGGGCCTCGACGACAAGACGCTCGATCTCAAGCTCGAACTGCCGATTCCGGCTGATCTTCCGCAGGACAGGCCGCTGTTGGCGGCACTCTCGGGGCGGACGTTCTCCGTGGGCGTCGGTGGCTTGCTCGGTGAACCTCGCATCGATTTCGATGGCTCGCTGCGGGCCAATGCGGGCGGAGTGGTGGCTGAACTGATTGATCGGCTCCGCGGCTCCGGCGGGCCGCCGGCGGCGCGGCAGCCGGCCGGGCCGCCACGGCCGTTGGCACCGCCTGCTCCGGCCTGGAAGCCCGACACCTCCGCTGGCAAGGATGCCAAAACGGCGACCCCTGACGCATCGAATCCAGCTGCGGCTCCGGACGGCGACGGGGCCAACGCCGACACCCGCCAGCAGGCTGGCGCACCAGCGACGGCCGACAGGATCAAATCTGCGTTGCCGCCGGAGGCGAAGACCGATTCCACCGCCGACGCGGTCATTGATCTCGTGAGTGGCGTGTTGGGAGAGGTGGCCAAGCGTCGAGCCGAACGTCAGGCCGCCGAGACCGCAAACCCACAACAGGCCCCGCCTGCCCGCCGCGGCCGGCTCTTGCGGAGGCTGACACAGCCGCCGGCTTCGTCCCAACCGCAGGCTCCTCAACAGCCGCCATCGCAACCGCCGTCGGCCACGCCGCCGCTGCAGCCTGTTCCCCAGTCGGCCCCGACGCCGGCAGGCCAGTGACCCCGCGGCCGGATCAGCGCATAAAAAAGCCGGGCCTTCCCTGCGGAAGGCCCGGCCTGTTTTTATCCAACCGCCCGATCGCTCACCTCAGGGCAGACCTGGTTGCGATGTGCGGCTGGGCTCTTGAGACTCAGCTCAGGTCTTGGCCGGAGCAGCCGGAGCAACGGGGGCAGCCTCGGTCGGCACGCCTTCCGAGATCACGCCGCTGCCTTCGCAGCCACCACCAACGCAGCCGCTGCTGACGGCCTCGCCGCCGCAGCTCGAGCAGCCGCCTTCGACAGCGGCCGACTCACCACCACAGCTGCCGCAATCCGAAGCAGCTTCAGCAGCTTCGCCGCAGCCCGACTCACAAGCCGGAGCAGCGGCTTCTTCGCCCTTGCAACGCTTCTTCTTGTGGGCAAACAGGCCGCCCTTGCAGCTCTTCTTGTGGCCCAGCAGACCGCCGTTGCAACGGGCACGACCCTTGCAGCCGTGGCCGGCGACAGCACCCGAGTCACCGCCGACGAGGGCGATGGCAACGAGAGCAATGAACATGGCAAAACAGAATCCGAGAAAACGCTTCATCACATACCTCCAGATGAAAACATTGAACGCGTGGTGCGTTCCTAAAGCCGTCACGAAACAACCCCGATCCGGGACGGCCACCGGACCGCAGAAACCGAGCGAGCAACGAGACCACCCGGGGCAAAAAGAAGACCTCCGACAACCGGCAGCTCTGCCCTGCAAGGGCTGCGGGTTGGGAAAGTTTTCCGGCCTGGGTAATCCAGGGGGTTAAGCTAGCACTGCCTCTGGGGCTGTCAAGCACAGCCGCCCGGTCCGAACCAGGGGGGCAAACCTGTTTTTTGCGATAATTCCGCAGAAAACGGCCCAATAATGGTCCCGGGCAAGGGCCTTTCGGGGGGCATAAATCTGCCCTGGGAAGGCGGCGAGAGCCCCGGTCAGAGCCCCTCTGCCCACGCTCCGTGGGACGCCTGAGTCACGGCGTCTGGCCCTGGAAAAGGTCCGACCGCCTGTCAGCCAACCGGTAAATCCTACTTCCGCTGACCGTCGGCAGGGCCGACCGCCGTGCGGGGCTGGGGCTGTTTGGCCTGCTGGGCCGCGGCCTGCTGGGCCCGTTTCTGCAGCTCCTTGGCCACCATCTCCTGCTTCGCGATCATGTCTTCGGGATCCTCGAAATTCAGCAGCAGGGGCGGCATATCGTCGAAAATCCTGGTAGCCATGCCCGCCACCCGCCAGCCTTCGGGGTCGAGGCGGACGGCCCAGACCACGTTTTCGGTGGTGGTGAACCCATCCGGATCGGTGTCGGTCCAGGTGGTGCCGACGTGGACGAGGTCGTCGGTCCCGGGGATCAGTTCACATTCGCGGATCGAATAGGTGGCCGTGGAAGTCATCGGCGGAGCCACGGAAATGCCCAATTCCTCGGTCTTTGCCCGAGCGACTTTCGTGAGCATCGTGCGGGCGGTTGCGTCGTCGCCCCGTTTGATGGCCTCGAGAAACGCCGTGACCGTTGCCTTGGCAGGATCGGTGCTGGGCGCGGCGACAGCGGTGTTGCTGGCCGAACAGCCCGTGAGCGTCAGGGCGGCCACGCCGCAGCCGGTCAGAAGGCAGACGGCCCACAGGGAATACATCCGTTTCTGAGACGTAAAGCTGGCGGGCGATCCTGACAAGGAAGGCGTGGCGGTCATGCTGCTTCTCCGATGCTCCGGAAACGTTGGATCTCACAAGGCCCCGTTCGCCCGCAGGACGCGGGGCATTCTGGGGCCGGAGGGCAGGGAGGGTGACGATCCATCCACGGGCCGTCAAGGCGGAAAATGACCGTTGCAGGCAGTTTTTCACGGTGTGGCGTATGATCCAGCCGGGCCCACGAAAGTGCGGTTCCCGATGCGTTTCGCGGGCCACGAGGTCGGCACGGGTTGGAGACTCTGCAATGGGATCTGTGAGGAAGCCGGCAACCGCTGGCCTGACGGCGTGGCTGATCGGTTTGCTGGCGCTCGCCTGTGGGCAGGGACTGGCCCGCGACGGCCGCTCCACTCCGCGGGAGATCCTGCGGGCGAAACCCCCGGCCGCCGTGTGGGACAAGCCCACGGCCAGGACGTTCCACAACGACGCCTTCGCGGAACTGGATGGCGATCGCCCGGATTTCGCCGCCGCGGGCCAGCGTGCTCCAGCCTCAGGGGCATCGCAGCCGGCTGGCGCGGTGGCTCCCGCTGCCGGTGGTGGCTTCAAGTGGTCGGCGATTGTGTCGGAGGAAACGCTGACCGACGAGATCAAGGACATGAAGCGGATCGTGGCCGAGGCGGTGGCCAGCCAATCCGACTTCAAGGGGGGCGGCTACGACAAGGCCCGTGAGGCCTTCAGCGCCGTCGCGCTCTCCTTCGGAGTGATCGCAGCCTACGACCAGCAGATTCGGTGGAAGAAAGACGCGGAGACAGCCCGCGACCTGTTTGCGAGAGTCGGTTCCAACTGCAAGGTGGGCACCGAGCAGTCATTCAACGAATCCAAGCTCCGGGTCGCCGACCTGGAGACGTTGCTCGAGGGCAACTCGCCCACCGCGCGGGCCGACCGTGACGACGACTTCCGCTGGAGCCAGGTGGCCGGACGGCCGGCACTGATGTCGCGGCTGGAGACGGCCGACGGCATGCTCGCGGCCGCGAGCGCATCGAAGGGGGATTTCGACAAGGCCTTAGAGCGGGTGCTGCGGGACGCCGAGATCGTGGCCGTGATCGGCGAAGTGATCCAGCAGGCCGAGTATGAGTATTACGACGACGACACCTACCGCGGCTATGCATCGGGGATGCGCGATGCCGCGCTGCGGGTGCGCGACGCCGCGCAGAAGAAGGACTACGACGCCGCCCGCGCCGCCCTCGGCGAGTTGAAGAAGTCGTGCGACTCCTGCCACGGCGATTACCGCAGTTGAATTCTACCGAAACATCGGTATCCCCCGGCCCCGATACAAGCCCGGAGCGTGAGCGACGGGATTCCTCGGTGCGGCCGACCAGCCACTATTTACGCTGGTCTCACGGCTTCGGCTGCTCGAAGAGCGACGGCAGTGGCTTGAGATCGATGAGTTCCGCCAGCCCGGCCGCCACGATCTCACGGCCCGTCACGTAACGGTGGGTGCGGCTCCATTCGTTGATCTGGTCGGCGGATCGGCCGAAGAGATCGCACAGCAGCACGTCCATCTCCTGTTCCAGTTCCGCGAAATGCCGCGACCACTCGGCGGCCTCGCGGATACCGATGTGCTCCTCGCTCTGCCATTTCATCGGATGGAACAGGAAGACACTGAACGGCGTCACCAGCCGCCGCTCGCAGGCAGCGAAGGGCCAGAGCGCGGCCGACGAGCATTCGCCGGTCACCACGGCAGTGGCCCGAATGCCGCGGAGCCGCAGCAGCGTGACGAGCGACATGCCGCAGTAGGGGCTGCCGCCGGGGGAGTCGAAGTAGATCGTGCATTCCCCGCCAGGTTCGACGCCGAGCAGCCGGTCGGTGAGGTCTGCCTCGTTGTCGGTCAGGTCGCCGACGATGGCCAACTCCAGCGGGCCGGTGCGTTCCTGCTCCTGCTCCTGGTCGTGTTCCGGCGGCTGGCGTTTGGAATCGCGATGGCGCATTGCGGTGGTCCCTTCAGGGCTGCGAGAATGAGCGGCGAGTTTACAATACTTTCGGAACGCGATGCTCGCTTCGCGTTGACACCACCGAAGCGGCTCATCCAGCTGCCGCGTAGGGAGACATCCGCATGGGAATCGTGTCCTACTGCCCCAACGGGCATCGCGTGAAGGTCAAGGATTATCAGGCAGGAAGACGCGGGCTCTGCCCGACCTGTGGGGCGAAGTTTCGGATTCCGGAGGCACCGGCCGTGCCCGGCGGCTCGAAGGCCGTCGGAGCGGCGGCCGGTGTGGCTGCGGGAGTGCCGACAGAGCCGGAACTGCCGCTGGCGCGATTCGTGCCGCTCGATCCGGCCGTGGTCGCGACATTGCCACGCGCCCTGCCGTTCGGCTCAGCGAGTGCCGCAGCCGCAGCGGTGGCAGCGGCTGCCGCCAGGGAGCAGCAGGAGGCGGACGAACTCAATGCGGATGTGATGGCATTCGAATCCGAGCCCATCGCACCGGAGTCTGCAGAGGCCGCCGCGCAGCAGTTCCATGCCGCGATTGCCGACCGCCCCGATCTCTCCTGGTGCATCGCCTATCCCGGGGGCGCGCCGTCGGCGCCGGTGGACGCGCTGACGATGCAGGAGTGGCTCGCCGGCGGGCAGGCCGAGGGCACGGAACTGGTTTGGCGAGCCGATTGGGCTGATTGGCGGCCTGTTCGCGACGTGTTTCCGGAGTTTTTTCCCGGTTTCTGAGCGGGACTGGTGGGCCGCTTCCCGACAGTGGACATCCCGCGGGTGTGCTAGAGTCAGGGGCTGTCGGAGTGCATGCCTCCCTGGCAGGCACGGTATCCATCAAGCACCATTCAGAGGAGACAGTCACATCATGCGAGGTTCGCTCATCGTCGTCGCCCTGTGCTGCGGGCTCGTTTCGGTCATCGCGGCGAGGCCCGCCGCGGCGCAGGGAGTGGTTGCAGAGGATACCCGTGCCTTCTCGATCGCCGGCGGATCGCTGCTGCTCGAGGCACCGGCCGGCTGGAAACGCGTGCAGCCGAAGTCGGGGATCGTTGAGACGGAGTTTTCTATCCCGTCCGCGGCTGCCGACCTGCCGCCGGGCCGGATGACCGTGATGGGTGCCGGCGGGAGTGTGCAGGCGAACGTCGACCGGTGGTACGGCCAGTTCGCACAGCCGGATGGCAGCGCCACGAAGGACAAGGCCACCACCAAGACGCTCAAGCTGGCCGGCAGCACGGTAACGCTGGTCGATGTGTCGGGCACCTACAAGGACATGCCGGGCGGGCCGTTCGCCGGCGGCAAGACGATCGAGCGGCCCGACTACCGCATGCTGGCCGCGATCGTCGAGACGGCCGGGGCAGGCAGCCACTTTCTCAAGTTTTATGGCCCGGCTGCGACCGTGGCGAAGGATGCCGACGGCTTCCGCACGATGATCGAGGGCATGGTTCCCGCCGGGAAATGAGGGTCTGCACCAATCATGAAAATCCAGGAATTTCTCGAACACCACGGCATCGCTGGCAACCCGTTCGCCGAGGAAGACGCGCAGAACGACACCGTCTTCAAGCGGACGTGTCTGGAATCGACCTACCACCCCGCGTGGGACAAGATCTACGGCGATCCGGCCGATCCGAGCACTGCGATCGTGTTCGGCGAAAAGGGGGCGGGAAAGACGGCGCTCAAGCTGCAGATGGTGCGGCAGTTCGACCGTCACAACGAAACGCATCCCGACCGCAAGACGCTCGTCATCCTCTACGACGACTTCAATCCCTTTCTCGATCGGTTCGTCAGTCGCGTCGGGCCCAACCGGCCCGTCGACAAGGTGCTCTCGCAGTGGAAGCTGTGGGATCACATGGACGCGATCCTGTCGCTGGCGGTGACGCAGTTCGTGACCACGCTCGTCGATCCGCCAGCCCGTGAGGCTGCAGCCCGGCCGCGCCTCACGGCGCCTCAGGCGCGGGATCTGAGCCTGCTGGCCGCCTGCTACGACCAGTCGACCGCGGAGACCTTCCCCTCACGATGGCGGAAACTCCGCGGCCGCGTTGGCTATCAGGCGTGGCAGGGCCTCTGGCCGACGCTGGTCGGCCTGGCCGCCACGGCGATCCTCGGGATCGCCCTGTTGATCGGGTTTCAGCGGAGTTCGCTGGCGTGGGCGGGGGCATGGTGGCCGTGGCTTCTGCTGGCCGCAGCCTGGGCACCGTGGGCGTGGCGGCGGGCCCGGAGTTGGTGGCTGGCGACGCGGATCGTGCGGAGCATGCGAACCGGCAACCGCACCACCGGCCAATTGATGCGGGCACTGTCGCGGATGCCAGAGGTGGATCTCGCCGGCCAGCCGCTGCCGGCCGCCGCTCGCAGTGACGATCGCTACGAACTGCTGGCGAAATTCCAGGGCATCCTCGCCGCGCAGGGGTATGCCGGCATGGTGGTGATTGTCGATCGGCTCGACGAGCCGCACCTGATCAATGGCTCGGCCGACCGGATGCGGCAGGTGATCTGGCCGATGCTCGACAACAAGTTTCTCAAGTCGCCCGGCATCGGCCTGAAGATGCTCCTGCCACTGGAGCTCTATCGCTTCATCGAACGCGAGGACGAGCAGTTCAACCAACGGGCCCGGCTCGACAAGCAGAACCTCGTGCCGTCGCTCGAGTGGTCGGGCGAGACGCTCTACGACATCGCCTCCACCCGCGTGAAGGCGGCGAGCGTGGGCACCCCGCCGGCCACGCTCGCGCAGCTCTTCGAGCCGGAGGTCGATCAACGCCGTTTGTTGGACGGCCTGCGCAGCCTCCGCGTGCCGCGGCAGTTGTTCAAGTTTCTCTACCGTCTCCTCGTGGCTCACTGCCACGCTCATACTGGCGAACAGGCGGTCTACAAGATTCCGCTCGAACGCTTCGACACGGTGCTGGCGGTGTTTCGTCGCGATCAGGACGCCTTTGATCGCGGCCTGGCGCCGCGGTAGCAACCGACGCCCCGGGAGTAATCCATGCAGGGGGAGAACGACGTCCACACGATCGTCGTCGGCCGGGAGGCGATGGCCTGCCGGTTCGAGATCGTGTTCAACGCTGGCGAGGTTCCCGACGCCACGGCGATCGGCGTCGAATGCCTCGACCTCGTCGACGAGATCGAGGATCGGATCACGGTCTATCGCGACACGAGCGAACTGGCCCGCCTCAACGCCACGGCCGCGGACGGCTGGCAGCCCGTGGAGCCCGAACTGTTCTCTCTCCTGCTCGAAGCCCGGGAACTGCACGAGCGGACCGCCGGCGGCTTCGACATGGCGGCCGGCGCCCTCGTGAGAACCTGGGGTTTCCTCCGTCGCCAGGGCCGGACACCCACGGCGGAAGAACTCGCGCGGGCCCGCACTGTGGCCGGCATGCAGTGGGTGGAGTTCGACACCGACGGCAGGCGGGTGCGGTTTACCCGTCCAGGCGTGGAGTTGAACCCCGGCGCGATCGGCAAGGGATGGGCGATCGATCGCGTGATGGAGAGGCTTCGTGCCCGCGACGTGGCCAGTGCGCTCGTGCACGGGGGGGCCAGCAGCGTGCGGGCGATCGGCACACAGGGACCGGCCCTTCCCGGGCGGCGGGCCTGGCCGGTGGGCGTGCGGCACCCATTGCGGCCGGGCCGGCGGCTGGCAACGGTGCAACTCGACGACAGCGCGCTGGGCACCAGCGGATCGGGCACGCAGTTTTTCATCGAACGGGGCCGCAGGCTCGGCCATATCCTCGATCCCCGCACGGGCGTGCCGGCAGAGGGGGTGCTGTCGGCGACGGTGGTGGCGGCCACGGCCGCCGAGGCCGACAGCCTCTCGACGGCGCTCTATGTGCTGGGCCCCGCCGGGCTCGCCTGCGTGGCGCCGCCGGGCGGGTCGGTGGGGGCGATCCTGGTCGTGCCCGGCACGGCGGCGGGAGCAGTCCGGGTGCTCACCGCCAACCTCGATGACGAGGTTTTTTCGATCGAGCCGGGCGAGGGCGTGGAAACCTGACGAACGCCGATACGCACCGGCGTGCCTTTTTTCATCCCCGGGATAGACTAATCTGCTCGGCCCTGCCCCTATCAACCGCCCTGGTCTTCCCGCCCGCGACACCCAACCTGACATGTTCGACTGGTTCGAGCGGGGTTCCTACCTCGGCATCGTGTTTTTTCTGACGCTTACGGGCATCGGTCTGCCCGTGCCGGAGGAGGTTCCCATCGTGGCCGCCGGCGTGGCCAGCCGACTGGCCCAGCTGAAGTGGTATTACGCGCTGCCCGCCTGCATGGTGGGGGCGCTGCTCGGCGACAGCTTGATGTATGCCATCGGCCGGTTCTTCGGTGCCCGGATTCTCAAAGAACATCCGTGGTGGTCGGGCTTTCTCACGCCGGAGCGGGAGCGGACGATCGAGAACCTGCTCCGCAAGCACGGCATCAAGGCATTTTTCGTGGCCAGATTCCTCGTGGGTCTCCGCAGCCCCTTCTATCTGACGGCGGGGATCCTCAAGGTGAAATACCGCTGGTTTTTGCTGGCGGATTTCATCTGCGCGTCGGTCGTGATCGGCGGGTTCTTCGGGCTCGCGTACCTGTTTGGCGAACGGATCACCGGTCTCATCCAGTCGGCGACGCGCGGCTTCACCGCGATCACGATCACGGTGGGGCTCGTCGCCTTGGCAGTGATCGCCTTCTTCTCGTTCCGGCAGCGACGGATCCGCATGCTCGACCAGGATCCGGAGGCGCTCTTCGACAACCGTGAGATCCTGCTGGGCCCCGCGGCCGACCGCATCGCCGATGCCGTCGCCCTCGGCGACAACCGCCACGCCGAGCACGACCGGCAGTCCGGGCCGAGAGACTAGCCGCACGGCGTGAGGTCGGCGTGTGACGCCTGTGCCGGTTCTGCCGGCGCGAGGGTGCCGCCTGGGCAAGATTGTCGCCCTGCGGCGACTTTGCTGTCGCCGTTTTGCGACCTAGGAACATGTGGAGACTTTTCTCGTCTGCAGGCTCGTCCCCCAAGGCTTCCACCATGATCTGCCCCGCGGCGCCGGTCGATCGTCCCTCCAGCCCAGGCCGCGTGCTCGTCGTCGACGATGACCGCCGAGTTGCATCCAAGACGGCCCAATGGCTCTGCAGCCTCGGCTGGCATGCCAGCGCTGTCGGCCATGCCGACGAAGCGCTGCCGCTGCTGGCTCGCGAGTCCTACGCCGCCTGCATCGTCGATGGCCTGCTGGCTGCGGACGGCGCCACCCGGATCGCCGCCAGCCTGCGATTGGCGGCGGCCGGAACAGGGCTGGTGGTCACCGCCCCGGAGTCCGCGGCCGCCCTGGTCTCCGCCGCGCTCGCCCCCGACGCAATCGTGCACGCACCGACCCGCGATGCCGACCTGCTCGATGCGATCGACACCGCCGTGGCCGCTGCCGAACGGCGTGCCGCGGCGGCAATGGCCGCCCCGCCTGCCACGAAACTCCTCGGCACGTCCCCGTCGATGCGGAACGTGCTCGACCTCGTCACCCGTCTCGCCGACGCGCCGGCCACGCTGCTCATCACCGGTGAGAGTGGCACGGGCAAATCGCTTCTGGCCCGCGAGATCCACCGGGCGAGCCATCGCCGTGGCGGACGGTTCGTCGAGGTGGCCTGTGGCTGCTTGAGCGAGACGCTGCTGGAAAGCGAACTCTTCGGTCACGTCGCCGGCGCCTTTACCGGCGCCACTTCCGACCGCGACGGAAAGTTTTTGCAAGCCGACGGCGGCACGATCTTCCTCGACGAGATCGCCACCGCGTCGCCCGCCATGCAGGTGAAACTGCTGCGCGTGCTTCAGGATCTGCGGTTCGAGGCGGTCGGCGGTGCGCAGACGCATGCGGTCGATGCCCGCATCATCCTGGCCACCAACGAAGATCTGTCGGCGCTGGTGGCCGCGGGCACGTTTCGGGCCGATCTCTTCTGGCGGGTCAACGTGATCGCGATCGAGATGCCGTCGCTGCGGGACCGCGCCGACGACATCCCTTCGCTTGCGGCCCATTTCCTCGCCGCGGCGGTGGCCCGCGGTGGCCGGCCGGTGGAGGGATTCTCGCCCGCGGCGCTCGACACGCTGGTCCGGTATCGTTGGCCGGGCAACGTCCGCGAACTGGAGCACGCCGTGGAGTACGCGGCCTTGCTGGGACGCAGCCCGTGGATCGCGGCCGACGATCTGCCGCCTGCGGTCAGGAGCGATGTCGGCTGCCAGGCGGCGATCGGAACCACGGCCGCGGCACGCGACGCGGCGGTCTCGCTCAAGCAGTCGATGGCCCATCCGGAACGCCAGCTGATTATCGACGCCCTGGAACGCCACAACTGGCGGCGGGACGCCGCCGCACGGGCCCTCGGCATCAACCGGACCACGCTGTACAAGAAGCTCAAGCGGCTGGGGATGAACCTCGCCGAACTGCAGCCTGCGAGGTGAGCCGTCTTCACGACGGGCCCCGGAATCCCATCGCTTACGCTGCGGGGCGGAAGCCCCCGGCGTGAGCCGGGGGACACCCCCGCTTCAAAAAGCTGTGGGTTTCGGTCATACTGCGACGCTCGCGAGCCTCAAGACACAGGAGATTTCCCCCCACGATGTTCCGTAACCTCAGCACGTTTGGCCTGCCCCTGTCCGGTCGCCCCAGCGAACTCATCGAATTGGCCCTGTCGTTCGGGTTCGACGCCATGGAAATCGACCTGGTCGATTTTCAGCAGCAGGCAGAGACGTTCGGGGTGGCGCACGCACGGCGGCTGATGGTGAGTGCGCGGCTCAAGTGCGGCGTGTTTCGGCTGCCCGTAACGCTCGACGCCGACGACGCGACCTTCAAGACCGAATTGGCCGCCCTGCCGAAGCGGCTCGAGTTTGCCCAGGCCACCGAGGCCACCCGTGCCGTCGCCACGGTTGCGGCTGCCTCCGACGAGCATTCGTTCAAGGACTTCTTCGAGCAGTATCGCACGCGGCTCGACACGATCGGCGGCCTGCTCGATCCCCACGGGATTTCGCTCGGCCTGGCGATCACGCCTGAGGCCGAGGCACGGGCTGAGAAGACGCACCAATTCATTCACACCTTCGAAGGTCTGCTCGGCCTGTTGGCCGTGTCGCATCCCCGCGTCGGCGCCGTGGTCGATGCCTGGGCGCTGCACATCACAGGCGAGCCGCTGGAGTTGATCACGAAGGTTCCGAAGGGGCGGATCGTGGAAGTGCGGCTCTCAGACGCGCCCCGCGACGTCGCTTCTGGAGAACTCACCCATGTCCAGCGGCTGATGCCGGGCGAGACCGGTGTCATCAACTCCGCCGCCGTTTTGACCGAGGCAAAGAACGCCGGCTTCGACGGCCCGGTGACGCCGTGGGCCGATCGCTCCACGCTGGCCGGTCGCGGCCGGGAGCGAATCGTGAAGTTGGCCGGCGATCGCTTGGAGGCAGCCTGGCGAGAAGCTGGCCTGCCGATCGCGCCGCGGTGGTTCACGCCCGTGGCCAAGGACGCCTTTGGTCGGCCCATCAGCGAAGAAGTGTTCGCGGGCGCCGAATAAGGCGTCACGCCCCTTCTCGGATCCAGGTGACCTTCGGCGAGCCTCCGCCGTCCGTGGCCGAGCCCCGGATGAACTCCGACACGTATCGAAGGGTCTTGCCGGGGCGGTCGGGATCCCGGAAGGAGTCGCCCTTCTGCAGAATCGGCAACTGGTCGGGCATGCCTCCAAAGGCCCGAGTGCCCGCGGCCTGGCAGGGATACCACCAGCCCTGGCCGTCGGCATCGACGAGATAGAACTCCGGGTAGCAATGCCCTTCGACCCAGACAGTCCGGGCCGGGATGCCCTCGGCCCGTGCCATGGCGATGAACAGGCAGGTGAGTTCCTCGCAGTCGCCCCAACCGTCGGCCAACGCCCGCGCGGCCCCCTTCAGGTCGCCATTGCGGTATTCGACCTTCTCGCGGACCGTGTCGTAGATGGCCTCGACCTTCTGCCAGCCCTCGAGATCCCCGCCGGTCGCCTTCGCCAGTTTGAGGATCTTCGGGTGCCGCGTTTCGATGTAGGGACTCGCCCCCAGGAAGGCACGCAGCGCCCGGTCGGGCTTCTGCGGGATCGACAGGGGCGAGGGATCGGCAGGGGGCATGATCGAGGTGCGTTCGAGCGAGAAGGTGACGATGGCGTGCGCCTTGTCGCCAGCGGGCAGGTCGGGAATCTCCACGATCATCTGCTTCACGCCGCCAGGCAGCGCGCGATACCGCAGGCTGCGGACGTCGGGTGAGACGTCCTCCTGCACGACCTGCACCTTCTGTTCCGGCCAGTCGGCCGGCACCGGCAGAGTGGCATAGATGCCCCGGCAGGGACCGCCCTCTGCCACAACCATGACGCCCACCCGGTATTTCTGCGTGCGGGCGTCGCCCAGCGTGGGGGCGGCTGAGCCTGCTTCCTGGGCAGCGAACTGTGCCCGGGCCGGCCCGGTGAGGGCCACGATGGCCAGAGCGGCCAGGAGCAGCGGCAGGGGACTGAAACGGCTCATATGGTCTTCTTCGGCCGGGGAGCAGAGCGGACTCGCGGGGCAGCCCCCCCTTGCCGATCGGGAAATCTGGGATGGAGGGGGCAAACGCTCGATTGTTCAGCGCTCGGATGGCTGCTACACTGCGCGGCTCGATCCACTGTGGCCCGAGAGTCCCCCTCCTCCAACCCGTTTACCCCAAAACCCCCCCACGCATGGTCAACCGCAACCTCATTCGCGAACTTGAACTCGGAGACGAACTCGATCAGGAACTGGAACTCGCCCTGGCTGGAACGGAGGCGGGTGAATACTCGATCGGAACCTCCACGCTGGCGGTCAACTCGGTGCTCGAGGGGAAGGTGTTGCGGGTCGACGACGAATTCGTGCTCGTCGACGTGGGGTACAAGAGCGAAGGGCACATCCCGCGGAACGAATGGGATGAGACCGAGCCGCCGCCGCAGGTAGGCGACATCGTCAAGGTGCTGCTCGAGGAGTTCGAGGATGGCCAGGTCGAGGAGCAACGCGGACTGATCACGCTCTCCAAGCGGAAGGCGCGCCGGATCGAAGACTGGCTGCGCGTGATGGAGAGCGTCCACGAAAACGACGTGGTCACCGGCTTCGTCACCCGCAAGATCAAGGGCGGACTCCTGGTCGACATCTCCGGGGTCAACGTCTTCCTGCCGGCGAGCCAGGTCGACATCCGTCGCCCCGCCGACATTGGCGACTACTGCGGCCGCGCGATCCAGTGCCTCGTGCTCAAGATCGACGAGGCGCGTCGGAACATCGTCGTGTCGCGGCGGGCTCTCATCGAGCAGGAGCGGACCGAGCGGAAGAAGCAGCTCATGGAGACGCTCGAGGTCGGCCAGGTGCGCCGTGGCGTCGTCAAGAACATCGCTGACTTCGGCGCCTTCGTGGATCTGGGAGGCATCGACGGACTGCTCCACATCACCGACATGAGCTGGGGTCGCATCGGCCATCCCAGCGAGATGGTGCAGATCGACCAGGAGGTCGAGGTGCAGGTGCTGCACATCGATCGCGAGCGTGAGAAGATCGCCCTCGGCATGAAGCAGCGGACCGCCAGCCCGTGGGCCAAGGTGGCCGACAAGTATCCGGTTGGCACCGTCTGCAAGGGGACGGTCGTCAACGTGATGAGCTACGGCGCGTTCGTGAAGCTGGAGGACGGCGTCGAGGGGCTCGTGCACATCAGCGAGATGAGCTGGACCAAGCGGGTCAGCCATCCCAGCGAACTGGTCAAGCCGGGCGACGAGGTCGAGGTGGTGGTGCTCGCCATCAACAAGGAGAAGCAGGAGATTTCGCTGGGCATGAAGCAGACCCAGCAGAATCCATGGGAGAAGGTGGCCGCCGACTACCCGCCGGGCGCGATCGTCAAGGGCGTGGTGCGGAACCTCACCAACTACGGCGCCTTCATCGAGATCGACGACGGCATCGACGGCCTGCTGCACGTGACCGACATGTCGTGGACGCGGAAGGTGACCCATCCCAGCGAGATGCTGGAGAAGGGGCAGGAGATCGAGTGCAAGGTGCTCTCAGTCGACCAGCAGCGGCGGCGGATCGCGCTGGGCCTCAAGCAGATGGCCGACGACCCGTGGTCGACGGACATTCCGCAGCGTTACAAGTCGGGCGACGTCGTGAACGGCACGGTCACGAAGATCACGAACTTCGGCGTGTTCGTCGGGTTGGAGGATGGCCTGGAAGGTCTCCTGCACATCTCCGAACTGTCGGACGACAAGATCGAGAACGCCGAAGACGTCGTGAAGGTGGGCGATCCGCTGGAGGTGAAAATCCTCCGCGTCGACACCGACGAGCGGAAGATCGGCCTCTCCAAGAAGCGGGTCGGCTGGTCGAGCGATCGCGAGGCGCAGGAAGCCGCCGAAGAAGTCTGATCGGATTCGCCCGGCGGCGACCGTGAAAGAGATCACGAACGGTCGCCGTCGAGCTCCGTCTTGCCGGGAATCCAGCGGTTCTCCATGACGTAGTCGTGCAGGGGCGCGGGCTCGGCCCATTCCTCGATCTGCAGCATGGGTGCGGGGTAAAATTCCTCGACCTGGCCGAGGCAGAGGACGGCCACCGGCTCACTGTCGTCGGGCATCTGCAGCAGCCGTTTCAGCCGTTCGGGATCGAAGAGCGACACCCAGCCCATGCCGATTCCCTCGGCCCGGGCGGCCAGCCACATGTTCTGCAAGGCGCAGGCCACCGAGGCCAGATCCATGTGCGGCAGCGTTCGCCGGCCGAATACGTGGTGCTCGCGCTTGTCCATCAAGGCCGCGACCAGCAGTTCGCCGCAGTCGAGAATGCCTTCGACCTTGAGTTGCATGAATTCATCGCCGCGTTCGCCGAGCGCCTGGGCGGTGGCGAGACGCTCGGCCTCGACCAAGGTGTGGATCTGCCGGCGCAGCGCAGTGTCGGACGCGCGGATGAATCGCCACGGCTGCATCAGGCCGACGCTGGGAGCGGCATGAGCGGCCTGCAGCAACCGCAGGAGCACCACCGGGTCGATGGGCCCCGGGAGAAAGTGACGCATGTCACGCCGCTCCGCGATGGCGCGATAGACGGCCGCCCGCTCGGTGTTGCTGAATGCATGTTTGTTCACGACTGGCGGTCCCTTGTTCTCGAGCAGGCAAGGGGGCCTTGCGCTCGACCGCTTCAGTCTACACGGCCAGCCATGCCTGGCGGCCTGAGGTGCGGGACGGCCGCGGGCTCACCGGTCCTGCACGTCGAGTGCCAGGACCGTGCCAATGTGTTCCTCGGGGCCGAGGCCGTTGACGCCGTGGAGCGGCGCGAGCCGGAGCATGCTGCCCTTGGCGATCCGACCATCGGCGTCCCGTGTGATCACCACCCGGCGGGGGGCGGCGTGCATGGTCGTGGCGTCGCTGCCGTGAGTCATCGCGGCATGACGATGCTCCAGGGCTGCACCGGAATGCGGGTCGATGATATCCAACGCGATCAGGTCCATGGCCTTGGCTCGGCCGGTGGAGCCGGGCTTCCGCACCCAGACGAGCAGACGGCTGCCCACAGCCATGCGTTGAAAGTCGATGCTATTGGGTCCGGCAGTCGGCGGGGCCGGCACCACGAAGGCCCGTCCGACTGGCGCATCGACGAGCGGCTCCCGCGGAGTGAGCCGCGTGGGATCGGCTGCCAAGGGCTGGGGACGGGTGGCCGGCGGGATGGCGGGCGGCGCAATCGGGCTGCGGGTGACCGCAGGAGACGGCACGCTGTTGGCGGATTGCGGGGCTGGTTCGTCGTTGCTCAGGGAGTCCACGGGCGTCTCTGTTGGCACCGTGCGGGCGTCGATGAGCCGCCGGCCACGGTCGGCGAGACGGCCCACGTCACCCGTGAGCGTAAACCCACCCGCGACGATCCCCAGGGCGGCGCATTTAGCGAGGAATGACTGCATGGTGCTCCTTCGGCACGGCCGTCACGGCCGGCCCGCAAGTATGCACCGCCCGGCTTCGCGGGTCGCCGGAGGCCGGCTGCCGACGCACGTTCCGGCCGCCGGGCCCGTCGCGTGGTGCCGGTTATGCCTGTCGCGCCATCTCCGCCAGGGTCGCCAGCACCTGTTCGTCGTGGCCGTCCGCCTTCACGGCCTTGAACACCTTGGCCACCTTTCCGGCGGCGTCGATGATGAAGGTGCTCCGCGCAATGCCCATCGACTTCTTTCCGTACATGTTCTTCTCCCGCCACGCCCCGTATTTCTCGGCGACTTTGTGGTCGACATCGGCCAGGAGCGTGAATGGCAGCTTGTATTTCTGACGGAATTTTTCATGGCTCGTGGGGTCGTCGGGGCTCACCCCCAGCACCACCGCCTTGTGCCGGGCCAGTTTGGCCTTCGCGTCACGGAAGCCACAGGCCTCCTTCGTGCAGCCGGGTGTGTCGTCTTTGGGGTAGAAATAGAGGACCACGGGCGCGCCCTTGAGGCTCGACAGCTTCAGCTTGGTGCCGTCGTGCGTGGGCAACGTGAAATCGGGCGCCTTCGAACCTTCCTCAATCCAGTCGGCCATGGCTGCAAACTCCGTGAACGGGTGGAGGGACGATCAGTGCAGGACACGTTCTAGCCATCATGGCGACGGCCGGCCAGTGGGCCGAGATGCCGTGAGGGTGGCGTTGCTCACGCCGATGGGCCGCGGCGCTCTGGCGGTGGTGGGTGTGGCCGGGCCGGGGGCCCAGGAATTCGTCGCACGGCTGTTTTCATGCTGCGGCGGTGTATCGCTTCAGGACCGTCCCGCCGGAGCGATCGTGTTCGGCCGCTGGAGCGGCCCTGCCGACGGGCCGGTCGAGGAGTTGGTCGTCGTCCGTCGCGGTGTGGACGATATTGAGATTCACTGCCACGGCGGACTTGCCGCATCGGAGGCGGTGATCACGAGTCTGGAGCGGCTGGGAGCCGTACGGCAGGCATGGCCGGAGTGGCTGCGGGCTGGCGGCATGATCGAGATCGAACTCGAGGCCCGCGAGGCGGTCGTCAGGGCGGGTGGGCCGAAGGCGGCGCGGATCCTGTCGCGGCAACTGGCTGGCACGCTCCAGGCGGAGTTCACGAGGGTGCAGGGGCTGTTGGCCGCGGGCAACGTGGCGGCGTCACGGGACGCTCTCGATCGGCTCGCTCGCGCCGCACGGGTCGGCCTGCGGCTGGCGCGGCCATGGCGGGTGGTGCTGGCGGGCAGTGTCAACGCCGGCAAGAGCAGCCTCGTCAACGCGTTGGCCGGCCATGCGCGGAGCATCGTGTCGCCGGAGCCGGGCACCACCCGAGATCTGCTGGAGACCCGGGTCGTGCTCGATGGCTGGGAAGTGGACCTGGTCGACACGGCCGGGCTGCGTGGTGAACCTCCTGCCGGCGTCGCGGTGGGTACGACCGAACGCGTCGGCATTGCCCGGGCGGTGGCCGCCTGCGAAGACGCCGACCTCGTGCTCCGCGTCGTCGAGGCCCGTGGGCCGGTGTCGCTTCCCGTGATGCCGCCGGCTCACCGCGAACTGCTCGTGCGATCAAAAGCCGATCTGGCCGAAGGTGCCGTAGCAGGGCCGGCAGGTGCGGTGTGGGCGAGTGCCGTCACCGGCGCGGGCATCGCGGCACTGGCGGCGGAGATCGTGCACAGCCTCGTACCCGAGGAGATCGACGAGCCGGAGTTGCTCGCCGGCGCCGTGCCCTTCACGGAGCGGCAGGTGGCGTTGGTTGAGACCCTGCGGCGGGGCATGGATGGAATGTCCGTCGGGAACACGGGTGGGTCGTGAGGCGTCGCGGCCCCGGTATCCCATCGCTAACGCTCCGGGCTTTTATTGAATAGCCACTGCCGTGTCGACCGTTCTACTCGTCCTTTGCTTCGGTCGTGCGGCCGCGGACGTAGAGGCGGATCGGCACCTCGCGGAAAGGCGTCGTCTTGCGGAGCGCACCCACCAGGTAGCGCTTGTAGCCCTCCGACACGCTCTTCGGCGCGCTCGTCGAGAGCACGATCGTCGGCGGTGCGGTCTCCACCTGCGTGGCATAGTAGATCCGTACCGGTCGGCCCCGGGGATCGGCTGGCGGATGGTTGGCGTCGATCGCCTCCCGCACGATGGTGTTGAGCTTCGCCGTCGGCACCCGCTCGTGGCTCTGCCGGTAGAGCCGCTGGGCCGTGTCGACCACCGCCTTGACGTTGCGGCCGCTCGTCGCCGTCACGAACGCCACCGGTGCCCAGGGCATCGTGCGGAACGTGTCCCGCAGGTAATCGGCCCATTCGCCACGCTCGACATCCCCCGCATAGAGATCCCACTTGTTGACGACGAACACCACCGGCTTCGCCTCCTCCATGATCGTGTCGGCCAACTGCTTGTCGACGCGGCCCACCGGCTCCGAGGCGTCGAAGAAGAGCAGCACGACGTCCGCCCGGCGGATGCTCCGCTGCGCACGGTGGGTGGAGTAGAAGTCGATGTCGGTCTTGCGGCTCTTCGTCCGCCGCAGGCCCGGCGTGTCGATGGCGAGGAACGTGTGGCCGTCGACGTCGAAACGCACGTCGACCGAGTCGCGGGTCGTGCCCGCCACGGGACTGGTGATCACCCGCTCCTCCTGGGCCAGGCTGTTGACGAACGTGCTCTTGCCCACGTTGCGCCGGCCCACGATCGCGAGCTTCATCTCCGGCAGTTCGGGAGAGGGTTCCTCGCCGCCGTCGTCGGCCTCCGGCAGCTGGGACAGGATCGCCTCGACGAGCGGCTCGCGGTTGCGGTGCTGCCGGGCGCTCACGATCAGCGGCTCGCCGAAGCCCAGGGCCGCAAACTCATGAGCGTGGTTGTCGAGCTTGGAGTCGTCGGCCTTGTTGGCGACGAGCAGGACCGGCACGCCGATTTTTCGCACACGTGCAGCCACCTCGTGGTCCGCCGGCACGAGGCCCGAACGGACGTCGACGACGAAAAGAATGACCGCCGCCTCGACGAGGCCCGCCTCGATCTGGGAGTCGATCCGGGCGGTGAGGCCGT
The DNA here is from genome assembly GCA_044236455.1 of Pirellulales bacterium. Taxonomy (GTDB): domain Bacteria; phylum Planctomycetota; class Planctomycetia; order Pirellulales; family UBA1268; genus CAMCQY01. The sequence goes on along the minus strand of JBIIGJ010000056.1, from coordinate 2,504 downwards.
CGGGGTCGTCGAACCCCATGCCGCCGGTGTCGACGAGGTCGACCGTGCGACCCTCCAGCGACAGCCGCTGCACGAGACGGTCCCTTGTCACGCCCGCCGTCGGATCCTCGATGGCGATCCGCTTCTCGACGAGCCAGTTGAACAGGGTCGACTTGCCGACATTCGGCCGGCCGACGATCGCGATCTTGGGAATCAAGGGTGCATCTCGGGCTGGTGGTGCATTGACCGGTCTCGCCCGATCGGCGGGCGTGAACGGCACGCCAGAGCGGCCCAGTTTACCTCGGCGACCGAGATTTGGTGGCCGGCACCATTTCGAGGACGTTGGCCCGAGTGACGGGCCGGATGACGCCGCGCTCGGTGATGATGGCCGTGATCAGCCGCGCTGGCGTGACGTCGAAGGCCGGATTGTAGGCCCGGGCGTGTTCGGGGGCGGCCTGCACGCCCAGCGGCCGCAGCACCTCGGCGGCGGCCCGCTCCTCGATCGGAATATCGACACCCGTTTCGAGGGACAGGTCGAAGGTGCTCGATGGGGCGGCCACAAAGAACGGCACGCCATGGGCCTCGGCCAGCACGGCCAGCCCGTAGGTGCCGATCTTGTTGGCGGTGTCGCCGTTGGCCGTGATCCGGTCGGCGCCGACGATGCACGCCGCCACCCGGCCGGTCCGCAGCAACTGGGCGGCCGCCGAGTCGACGAGCACGGTCACAGGAATGCCGCGTTCCACCAGTTCCCAGGCTGTCAGCCTGGCGCCCTGAAACAGCGGGCGGGTCTCGTCGGCATAGACGTCGAACCGCCGGCCCCGCTCCCAGGCCGTCGTGATCACGGCCAGCGCCGTGCCGTCGCCGCCGGTGGCGAGTGCGCCGGTGTTGCAGTGGGTGAGCACACCGCCCTCGGGCAGGATCGCCGCGCCATGCTGTCCGATGGCGGCACAGAGCCGGCGATCCTCCTCATGGATGCTCCGAGCCTCGGCCAGCGCTGCGGCTGCGAGCGCGGCAGCCGTGGTGTTCTCAGGCAGCCTCGTGAGCACGCCGACCGCCCGTTCCACCGCCCAGCGAAGGTTGACGGCGGTCGGACGGGCGCAGGCAAGCAGTTCCGCGCGGGCCAGCACATGGGCCCTCGCCTTTTCCGGAGACAGCCCGTCACGGACAGCCTCGCCTGCCGCCACGGCCAGGCCGTAGGCACCCGCGATGCCGATCGCGGGTGCGCCGCGAACCCGTAGCATTTTGATCGCCTCTACGAGCGTGTCGACATCGCGGCAGGCGATCCACTCAAGCCGCGTGGGCAGGAGGGTCTGGTCGACGAGTTCAAGATGGCCGGCATCGGCATGGCCGGCGGCCTGGCCGTGCCAGCGGAGGGCGGAGGGAATCATGATGGCGTTGCCTGTGGCTTATGTGGTGAATGTCATCTGTTCGCAGGGCATGCTGAAGGCGTCCGCCACGGCCCGATGCACCAGGTGGCCACGATACACGTTCACCGCCGAGAGGATAGCGGGGCTGGCGGCCGCCGCCTTTTCCACGCCCTGCGCCGCCAGTTGCAGCACGTAGGGCAGCGTGGCGTTGCAGAGGGCATAGGTGCTCGTGCGGCCCACGGCGCCCGGCATGTTGGTCACGCAGTAGTGCACGACGTCATCCACCACGAAGGTCGGGTTGGCATGCGTCGTCGGCCGGCTCGTGGCCACGCACCCTCCCTGATCGATCGCCACGTCGATGATCACGGCGCCCGGCTTCATAAGCTTGAGGTCGTCGCGCTCGACCAGGTGAGGCGCCCTCGCGCCCGGAATCAGCACGCTGCCGATCACGAGATCGGCTCGAGCGATCTGCTCCCGGATCGTGTGGCGGTCGGAAAAGAGGCAGTCGATATTCGGCGGCGTGACGTCGTCGAGATAGCGAAGCCGTTCGAGATTCGTGTCGAGCAGACCGACGCTCGCGCCGAAGCCCGCGGCCACCTTGGCGGCATTGGCCCCGACGCTCCCGGCCCCCAGCACCGTCACATGCGCCGGCGCCACGCCCGGCACGCCCCCGAGCAGGATGCCGCGGCCCATCTGTGGCTTCTCCAGATACTTGGCGCCCTCCTGGATGCTCATCCGCCCGGCCACCTCGCTCATCGGGATGAGCAGCGGCAGCCGGCCGCGGTCGTCGCGGAGCGTTTCGTAGGCCACGGCAGTGGCGCCGGTGGCCAGAAAACCCTCCGTGAGGCCACGGTCGGCAGCGAAATGAAAGTAGGTGAAGACCGTCTGCCCCGGCCGGATGAGCTTCAGCTCCGGGGGTTGCGGCTCCTTCACCTTCACGATCAGGTCGGCCCGTGCAAACACCTCCTCGGCCGTGTCGACGAGTTCCGCCCCGCAGGTGGCGTAGGCCTCGTCGGTCAGGCCCGAGCCGGCCCCGGCCGTCCGCTGCACGAGCACGCGATGGCCGGCACGGACGAGTTCCTCCACGCCGACCGGGAGCATCGACACCCGATACTCGTCCTTCTTCGTTTCCTTCGGGATGCCGACGATCATGTGCTT
>JBIIGJ010000190.1:0-4680 GCA_044236455.1 Pirellulales bacterium | reverse complement strand
GTCACGCGATCTTGTAGCTCGACGGCATCGGGATCGGGTAGTTGCCGTCCTTGTCGGGCACGACCGGCGGCGTGGCCTCCCACGTCAGATTCTCCGGCATCGTGCGGAAGTTGGTCTTCAGCAGATCGCCATACCCGACCTGCTTGCCCGTGTAAGTGGCCGTCCGGCCGAGTACGGACGAGAAGCTCGACGTCGTGCCGTAGTAGGCGTTGTTGAGCGGCTTGTCGTTCCGGATCGCATCCTGCAGTTCGTCGTGCTCGACCTGATAGGGATTCGCGGCCTTGCCGTCGTACTTCCAGAGCACCTTGCCCGCGTGGTCGGTGATCTCGCCGATCCTCACGTAGCCCTTCGTGCCCTGGAACTCCTCGTTCACGCGGCCGTCGCCGCCGGGAAACTGTTTGCACTGGCTGGCGATCCGCACGCCGCCTGGGTAGACGAAGTTGACCGCGTGATGGTCGTAGATCTCGCTCGGCTGGCCCGGCATGCGATTCTGCCGCCCGCCCACGCCGTAGGCGCTCTCGGGGAGCTTGTCGAGGAACCAGTTGGCGACGTCGATGTTGTGGACGTGCTGCTCGCAGATGTGATCGCCGCTGAGCCAGTTGAAGTGGTACCAGTTGTTGACCTGAAACTGCATCTCCGTGGTGTTGGGCTGCCGCGGGCGATACCAGATGCCGCCACCGTTCCAGTAGACCTGCCCGCCGATGATGTCGCCGACCAGCCCTTCGCGGACGCGGGCCAGCGTCTGACGATACTTGTCGTCGTAATGCCGCTGCAGGCCGACCACGACCTTCAGCTTCTTCTCGTCGGCGAGCTTGGCGGCCTGCAGGCACATCTGGGCGCCGAAGGCATCGACGCAGACCGGCTTCTCCATGAAGACGTGCTTGCCAGCCTTGATTGCCTCGTCGAAGTGGAAAGGGCGGAAGCCCGGCGGCGTGGCCAGGATGACCATGTCGCAGTGCTCCAGCACCTGCTTGTAGCCATCGAGTCCCTTGAACTGCCGTTCCTCGGGCACCTCGACCTTGTCCTTCATGGACTCGACCGCCTTGAGCGCGCCCTTGATGCGGTCGTCGAAGGCGTCGGCGATCGCTGTCACCTTCACGTTGGAGCCGGGCACGGAGAGCGCCTGCTGGAGGGCACCGGTACCACGGCCGCCGGCCCCGATGAGCCCGACACGGATGAGATCAGCTGACGGCGACTGGGCGTGCACGGCCCGCATGCCGGCCAGCGTGGCCCCGGCGATGCCGGCGGCCTTCAGGGCGTCGCGACGGGACAGGTGGCTCGTGGAAGAAGGCTCGCGGGAAGCGGACATGCTTTGGCACTCCAGGGGATTGCGAGGGCGGGCGGTGTATCAGCCGGTGTGCTGCAAGGTGAGGAGAACGGCGGAGCGTCCGCCGCTCCGCTTGAGCATACCCTTTGGCTTGTGACCCGGGAAATGCTGCCGGTGCGCCATGGCAGGGGCCATCAAGTACCATCGATAGCCCGTCCCCCTCCTGAGCCTCAGCTGCCATGCCCGCCATTTCGTGTGATCCCGCCGCGGCACGCGAGTTTGCCATCGTGGTGGTCGACCGCCTGCGCAAGGCGGGCCACGAGGCACTCTGGGCCGGAGGCTGCGTCCGCGACGAACTGCTCGGCCGCACGCCGGCCGACTACGACGTTGCCACGTCGGCCCGCCCCGACCAGGTCCGCACGGTCTTCGGCAACCGCCACACGCTCGCCGTCGGCGCCGCCTTCGGCGTGATCACGGTGCTCGGCCCGCGCGGCGCGGGGCAGGTGGAGGTGGCGACATTCCGCAGCGATGCGGCCTATACCGACGGCCGCCACCCCGCGGGCGTGACCTTCACCAATGCCCGCGAGGATGCTTTGCGGCGCGACTTCACGATCAACGGGCTGTTCCTCGATCCCATTACCGGCGAGGTGCACGACTACGTCGATGGTCGGACCGATCTCACCGCGGGGATCGTGCGGGCGATCGGCACTCCCGCGATGCGGTTCGGCGAGGACCACCTCCGCATGCTTCGGGCCGTGCGGTTTGCGGCAGTGTTTGGCTTTGCGTTGGAGGAGCAGACGCAGGAAGCCATCGTCCGCATGGCACACCTCGTGACCACCGTCAGCCCCGAGCGGGTCGCGGCGGAGCTCCGGGCGATGGTATCGCGGTCGGGCCGACGGCGGGCGCTGGAACTGCTCGCGCAAGTCGGGCTGGCCCGCGAGGTGCTGCCCGAGGTGGCGCCGACGGACGGCGGAGCGGCCGACCACGCGGCCTGGCACGATGCAGCCCGGATCATCGACGCGCTCGACGAGCCGCAACTCGCCTCGGCCTTGGCCGTGCTCACGGCGACCCTGCCGTCGGAAACGCCTCGCCATATCGCGGCGAGGCTGCGGCTCTCCACGCGGGATCTGAAGACGGCCTGCTGGCTGCACGAGGCCGTCGCCTTCATGGGCCGCCTCGGTGAAGGCGGCCTCAACCAGCAGCCATGGTCGCAGCTGCAGCCCTGGCTGGCACACGATGCGGCCTTCCTGCTCGCTGACGTGCTGCGGGCCCGCGCCACCTGCGGCCACGGCTCCGCTGACGCCGCCGGTTGGGTGACCGCGAAACTGCAGATGCCGCAATCGCAGCTCGATCCACCGCCGCTGCTGACAGGCAACGACCTGCTCGCCGCCGGCGTGCCGGCGGGCCGCGCGGTGGGCCTCTCGCTCGCGTCGCTGCGTGCGCTGCAGCTCGACGGCCGCATCACCACACGCGATGCGGCCATCGAGTGGGTAAAAACGCAGAAGAGCGAATGAGCGGAGCCAGATGGTGTTGCGCCGCCGGGGCCGGTCAAGGCCACGCTGCGATCATCCCGCTACTTCGGCGGTTCGGTCGGCTCGGGGAGGTCGTCGATGCTCTCGAGCCGGAAGACCTCGAGGAACTTTCGCGTGGTGCGGTAAGACGGCTCGGGCGGTGCCTCGTGGCCATCGTGGACCGCGTCCTCGTGCACGAGTTCCAAGAGACCTCGCCGCACCAGCTGCCGCCACACCGTCGGCCGTGCATCGCAGCCCAGCTCCACGATGCGGTCGCGTTTGACCGGCTGGTTCCAGGCCACCAGCGCCAGCACATCAAGCGACTCGGCATCGAGCCGCACGGTGCGGGTGCGGGCCTCCACCACGCTGCCAAACCTGGCGAATTCCGGCCGCAGCCGCAGCGCCCAGCCGGCGTCCTTCGCCACTACCTCGTAGGGACAGTTGTTGGCCAGATACCGCTGCCGCAGCCCGGCAGCCAGGTCATCGATTTCCTGCGGCCGCACGCCCCGCATCAGGCCGGCCACCTTCCGGCTGGTGACCGGCTCGCCGTTGGGCAGACCCACGAACAGGATGGCTTCCAGGATGGTCTCCGGAGAGACGCGGCAGTTGGTGTCATCGCTGACGGACGCGAAGCCGTCGTCGTCGTCGAGCACGGGCGAAGCATCAACGCTCACGACTTCCGCCGGCGCGGAAGGCTGTGTGTAGGGATCCCCGGTGCCCATCATCGCGGCGAAGGCCTGTGCCAACTTGTCGATGGAGAGCCCACCGTCGGCCGGCGGCGCCTGGAAGCCGGCGGCCGACGGTGACGGCGCATCGGTTTCCGGCGTCGGCTTGGGCTTGCGCTTGGCCATGATCGCTACCGCCAACGCTTGGCAACGTGGGCCTTCATGAAGGCGAGTGAGTCGGTGGCGAGCTGGTCTTCCGAGGGAAACATCTTCCGCCAGATCTTGGTCGCCGCCACGATGTTCGGCAGCGCGAGGCCGAACGCCTCCACCACCATCCAGCCGTCGTAGCCCGCCTTGTGCAGGGCGTCGAAGGTCTCGTCCCAGTGCACATGGCCGGTGCCGGGGATGGAGCGGTCGTTCTCGGAGATGTGCACGAGCACCGTCCAGGGAGCCGCCGCCTGGATCGCCGCCGTGAGGTTCTTCTCCTCGATGTTGGCGTGGAAGGTGTCGTACATCATCCGCACGTTGGGATGGTCGATCGCCTGCACGAAAGTGACCGTCTGTGCAACGCTCGTGAGAAAATAGTTCTCGAAGCGGTTGAGGTATTCCGTGACGATCGTCACGCCGGCCTGTGCGGCGTGGTCAGCGACCGTTCGCATCGTTTCGACGCCCCACTTGAACTCGTCGGGCGTCGGTCCCTTGCCGGTGAACTCGCCGATCGCAGAGTGGGTGGGACCGACGAGCAGTTTCACGCCGGCGGCATGGCAGCAGTCGATCGTCTTCTTCAAGGCATCGACAGCGGCCGCACGGACGCTCGCCGACGGGCTGATCGGATTGTCGCCGGCGCCGCGGACCGTGACGGCCGTCCGCTCCAGGCCGATACCGTCGAGCTTCTTCGACCAATCTTTGTAGAGGGACTCGTTGAGTTCGAAGATCGGGATCTCGACGCCGTCGTAGCCGAGTTTCTTGACCCGCTCCACGACGGGCACCATTCCGTCGTGCATGCGGTCGGTCCAGAGGAGCAGATTGAGGCCGTATTTCATGGAAGACTCCCGGATGTCCAGAAGGGAAAGAAGGACCACCATTGAAGCAGGGTGAGGCGGTGGGAAACAAGGGCAGAGTCGGTCTGGCTCGGACGGCGGCGTTGCCGGGCGGGCTCACGCTTGCACGGCGGGTTCACCGGGCGGGCTCCCCGAACACGCTGCGCTCGCTCGGCGGCTCGGCGACAGCGTTGGGG
>JBIIGJ010000034.1:0-29000 GCA_044236455.1 Pirellulales bacterium | reverse complement strand
TCCCGGAGCAGAGCGAGGACATGCACAACTACCTGCTCGACCTGGAATGCGAGCTGTTCGACGGTCTGGGCATCCCCTACCGGGTCATCGACACCGCCAGCGGCGACCTGGGCGGCCCCGCCTACCGGAAGTTCGACCTCGAGGCCTGGATGCCTGGCCGCGGCGAGAAGGGGGAGTGGGGCGAGGTGACGAGCACCTCCAACTGCACCGATTACCAGTCGCGGCGGCTGGCCGTGCGGTATCGCAAACCAGGCGAGAAGGGCACCTCCTACGTCCACACGCTCAACGGCACGGCGATCGCGATCAGCCGCGCGATCATCGCCATTCTGGAGAACTACCAGTGCTCCGACGGCTCAATCGTCGTTCCCGACGCGCTCGTGCCATGGATGGGCAAGAAAAAGATCGAGCGGTAGCTTCACGAAAAACACTGCGTCGTGCAGTTTTTTCTTTGCCGACCTCCGTCGGCTGGTGCTAACCCGGCCGGCTGTATACACGCGAAACATGGCATCCTGCCATTTTCGCTTGGCGGGCCTCCGCCCGCTGGTGCTTACCCGGCCCTCCGGGCCTGGCGCTGGTGGTGCGTTCATCCCATCGCTCACGCTCCGGGCTTCTATAAAGCCACTTTTGGACGAGGGCGGGCTCCCCGAACACCGAAGCGAGCATCAGGCGCCTCGGCGCTGAGGGCGTGCCAACGTCCCCGACGCGGTCGCCGAGCCGCCGAGCGAGCGCAGCGTGTTCGGGGAGCCCGCCCGGAACGCCGCCAACTACCACTTGAGGCCGAACTTCTCGCCGGCAGACTTGCCGCCAACCCGGCCCGTGCCGCCCTTGAGCACGCCTGAGTGTTTCTTCACGACCGGCGCAGCGGGTGCTTCCTCGGCTCCTGCGTCGTCGTCGGCCGCCTCATCACCAAGGGGCGCGGCCGATGGCGTCGTCAGGGCTTTGATGGAAAGCGACATCCGCTGCTCGTCAGGATCGATGGCGAGCACACGGCACTCCACCGGCTCACCCTCCTTCACCACGTCGCCCACGCTGCGGACATGCCTGTTGGCCAGTTCAGAAACGTGCACGAGCCCCTCGACGCCCGGCTCGAGTTTCACGAACGCGCCAAACTGGGCGATCCGGCTGACCACGCCACGGACGGTCGCGCCCACGTGGTATTTCTCGCCGGCCCGCTGCCACGGGCTCTCCACAAGATCGCGGGCCGAGAGGCCGATCTTGCCGGTGTCGCGGTCGATCTTCTTGACCACCACCCGCACCCGCTGGCCGGCCTGCAGAACGTCGGCGGGATTCGCCACCCGGTCCCAGGAGAGTTGGCTCACGTGGACCAGACCTTCGACCCCCTCGCCAATATCGACGAAGGCGCCAAAGTCACGGACTGACCGCACGATGCCGTCGAGCGTGGCGCCCACTTCCAGGGTTTCCAGGAGTTTTGTCTTCGCCTCGGCTGCCTGCTTCTCGATCACCGCCCGGCGTGAGAGCACGAGCCTCCGGGCCGCCGGCACGATGTCGGTGACGAGACTTTCGAGCGTCTGCCCGACCATCTCCTCGAGATTTTCTATCCGCCACGTGCTCACCAGGCTCGCCGGCATGAAGCCCCGCAGCCCCGCCACATCGCATTCGAGGCCGCCCTTGTTGGCCGCCGTCACCCGGGCCTCGACAATCATCCCGGCCTGGATCTGCGACCAGTCTTCCACAGCCACGGCCCGGTTGGCGAAGGCGACGTCGTAAAGGCCGTCATCTTCGTTCCGCAGGCCCACGCTCAATTGCAGCACGTCGCCAACCGCGGGCACGAGCTCAAGATCGAGCCCGGCGAGTTTCATCGCCCCCTGCCGCTGATCGCCCAGGTCGATGAACGCCGTGTCGGCGCCGATCGACAGCACTGTGCCCGTGATCCGCGTGCCCGGATCGATCGGAGCGTCGGCCCGTGCCGGCGTGGATGCCGAGATCAGGTCGTCAAGCGCCACCCCGGCCAGCGCCGCCTCGAAATCCTCTTCCAGGTCCTCGTCGAGGGCAGCCCGCAGATTAGGCACAGCGACCCGCTTTGCAGGAGGCAACACGTCCTTGAACGGTGACTTCTCGGCCCCGCCGCCGCGCTTGTCGCGACGGGTCTCGCGACGCGGTGCCGTGGTCTGGCCGGTTGCGGATTCCACGGCCGGAGTGGCCGGGGCAGGTGCAGCATTCGCTTCTGTCGTTGCAGGAGGAGCTGCCGGCGGTGCCGGAGGGGTTGCCGCCCTGGGCGCCTGCAGGCCGGCAGTCGCTGCCGGAGCCGGTGTGGAAAAATACTCGTACCGCGGCGCGGGCCTCGGGGGCTTCACGCCGGGCCGCTGCGTACCGATGGCAATCCGACGGGGCTGCGAAGCGTCGCCTTCCGGGGGCGTCGAGGAAGGCTCTGGCGTTGAACTCATCGGTCTCTCGGGCTCTGGAAAAGAAATGCGGGAAACAGGACTTGAACCTGCACGGTATTACTACCACCAGGCCCTCAACCTGGCGCGTCTGCCAATTCCGCCATTCCCGCAGCGGTGCGAACCACGACCGATTCTCATCGACCGCAATCCGGAAGTCATTCTCAATCAGCGCCGATCACAGTCAAGCAGCGTTCACCGGATGCGACGAAATCGGCTGCGAGGAAGTCGCGATGCCGCCGAACGCGGCCAGGCCGCCCATGAAAGCGAGGCTCCAGACAACGTCGCCCACCGGCATCCACCGGTAAAACGGCAGCCCGGCCGTGTAGCAGGCGAGCAGCCCCGAGACCGTGTGGGGGTAGTCGTTGCTCAGGCACCAATGCGCGAAATTCGTGGACAGAAAAAACACGAGCGAACTTGCCAGGGCACCCCCCAGGATCGTCGGCAGCCGGCCATTTCGCACCATACCGCCCAGCAGCACCGGCCAGGCCAACGCGGCGTAGATCACTCCCGCCATCACAAAACCGTTGAATGAGTCGCCGTAGCCAGGCAGGGCCAGATTGCTGATCGCCAGGGCCGCCAGCGGCACCGTGGCAGCCACCAGCGGGTTGGGAAACACCGCCCCGGCCGCAATGGCCGCCCCGGCCAGGGGTGTGACGTTGGATACCGGCTGCCAGAGCCGGCCCGCCACCGAGACGGCGACGAGCACGAACCAGATCCCGCAGAGCATGGGGACCGAGGGGCGGAGTTTCGAGACGTTTTCCATGGTAGAGCCGCGACTCCCGCAGACGGTGGATTTGCACGGTGGGTTGAACACCGGCGTGGAACGCCCGATACACTAGCGGTTTTTGGGTTTCGAGCAAGCGAAAACCATGCCCACCGGCCCAGACGGGACCACTGCCATGCCGGCCCAGCCACCGGAACCAGCACGCAACTACCGCAGCCTCACGGTCGAGCGGCGGGATGACGGCGTGGCCGTACTGTCGTTTTTCGTCCCCGATCACGCCCAAAACGTGCTCACGGCAGAGGCCGTGACGGACCTGTCGCAGGCGCTCGACAGCCTGGAAGCGGGGCCGCCGCCGGCGACTGTGGTGATCCGTTCCATCCGGGAGGGCTCCTTTTTCGCCGGCGCCGACCTGGCCCGACTCGACCGGCTGCACGACACGCATCCGGAGGAGATCGAGAGGCTGTGCGCCGCCGGACGCACGCTCTTCTCGAGGCTTGCCTCCGCGCCCTGGCCAAGCGTGGCGATCATCGATGGTGTTTGCCTGGGGGGCGGCCTCGAACTCGCCCTGGCCTGTGACCTGCGGATCGCCACCGACGCCAGCCACACGGTGCTCGGATTGCCCGAGGTGAAACTGGGCCTGCTGCCGGGATGGGGTGGCACGGTTCGCCTCGCCCGACTGATCGGCCCCGGCGCCGCCGTGGAACTGGCCGCGTCGGGAGAAAACATCGACGGCCCCGCTGCCGCCCGTCTGGGATTGGTCGACGCCTGCGTGCCGCCCGATCAGGCATTTGCCTCGGCCTGCCGACTGGCCGAAATCGCGGCGGCCCGACAGAGCCATCTGAAACGGCGCCGGCAACAGGCCGAGCCGTTGCCACTAGTCGCCGACGAGCGTGACTTCCTGGAGGCCATGTCGTCGGCCGTGATCCTCGGCCGCAGCGGTGGGCATTACCCCGCCCCGTTGGCCATCCTGGAGACCATCCTCGCCGGCGCCGCCACGACCGCCGACGAGGCGGGACGAATCGAGGCCGCCGCCTTTGCCAGGCTCGCGAAGTCGGATGTGTCGCGGCAGCTCATCCGGGTGTTTCGACTGGGAGAACGCAACCGCCGCGACAGCGGACTCGATGATCGGTCAAGCGGCCTCGCCGCTGGCAGCGCACCGACGGATGGACAGACCACGGTCGATCCACCTGCGCGGAACCGTCCGGCTGTGATCGGCGCCGGCATCATGGGTGCGGGCATCGCGGCCAGTCACCTGCGGGCCGGCTTCGCCGTGACGCTTGTCGATGTGCAGGCCGACACGCTGACCGCCAGCGTCGCCACTATCCTCGACGAGGCGGCCTGGGACCGCGGCACCAAGCGGACCGACCCCGCCCGTGCGGTCGCCCTGTCGGGCAAGCTGAACACGGCCACACGGATGGCGGCCATTGCCGAATGTGATCTCGTCATCGAAAGCGTGCTCGAACGTGCCGACATCAAGCGGCAGGTGCTGGTCGACATCGAACGCACGGTGGGGCCGGCGACGGTGATCGCCACCAACACCTCGACCAACCCCATCGCGAAGCTGGCGGAGCCGCTCCAGGATCCCACGCGGTTCTGCGGCATCCACTTCTTCAATCCGGTCCGACGCATGACGCTCGTGGAGGTGATTCGCGGGCCGGCCACAAGCGATGCCACCGTCGCGACCGCCGTGGCCCACGTCAAACGCCTTGGAAAATGCCCGATCGTCGTGCGCGACAGCCCCGGCTTCCTCGTCAACCGCGTGCTGATGCCCTACCTCCACGAGTCGGTGGAGATGCTCCGCGAGGGGATCGAGCCGCAGCGGATCGATCGCGTGGCTCGTGGGTTCGGCATGCCGATGGGGCCTCTGGAACTCTACGACATGATCGGCCTCGACACGGCCTTCTATGCCGGGCTCGTGCTGAACGACGCCTACGGTGATCGGATCGAGGCGTCACCCCTGATTCCGGCATTGGTGAAATCAGGACGCCTCGGCCGCAAGAGCGGCGGTGGCTTCTATCAATACTCGACTGGCGGGCAGCGGGCCCGTATCGATCGCCCCGATGAGGGCGTGACAAAGCTGATCAAACCCTACGCCCTCCCTGCACGGGAGACCACCGATACGACGATCCGCGATCGGCTCCTGCTGCCAATGCTGCTGGAGGCGCTTCGCGCGCTCGACGAGGGGATCGTCCGCGACGGTCGCGACATCGACCTGGCCGTGATCCATGCCCTCGGCTTCCCGGCCTTCCGCGGTGGGCTGCTCGCCTGGGGCAATTCGCTCGGCGCAGCGGAGGTGGTCCGCCGGCTTGCACCGCTCGCCGATCTTGGCATTCGCATGCACCCCACCCCGCGGCTGCTCGCCATGAGCGCGGCGGGCGAGCCCTTCACCGCCTGATATTCCCAGGATACGACACCTCCGCCATGCCTCCATCATCCGCCACGTCGCCCGCCACCACGCCCGTCATCGTCGGCTGCTGCCGCACCGCGATCGGCCGGGCCCATCCCGACCGCGGCGTGTTCCGCAGGGTGCGTGGTGACGAACTGGCCGCGGCTGTCGTTCAGGCTGCGGTGGAACGCAGCGGCGTCGAGCCCGACACGGTCGAGGATGTCATCCTGGGCGTGACCCAGCAGCGGGGAGAGCTGGGAGGCAATGTGGCGAGGTGCGCCGCGCTCCTGGCGGGCCTGCCCTTTTCCGTGGCGGGCACCACGGTCAACCGTCTCTGCGGATCATCTCTCGAGGCGATCGCGCAGGCCTGCCACGCGATCGCCGCGGGCGCCGAGAACGTGCAGCTGGTTGGGGGCGTCGAGCACATGCACCACCTGCCGATGGATTCGGCCATCGACATCCATCCGCGGGTGTTCGCCCGATCGAGCCGGGGCATGCTCTCGATGGGCATGACGGCGGAGCACCTCGCGGCCGCACATGGCATCTCGCGGCGGCGGCAGGAGGCCTATGCGCTCGAGAGCCACGGCAAGGCAGTGCGGGCAATCGATGCCGGTTTGTTCGAGGACGAAATCGTGCCGGTGCTCGGCCACGACGAAGCGGGCGGAGTGATGGAGGTGATCGATGACCAGTCGGTCCGCCGTGACACCACCCCGGAGCAGCTGGCGTCGCTCGAGCCGGCGTTCCTGCCGAAGATCGGCACGATCACCGCGGCCACGAGCGCCCCGCTCAGCGACGGCGCCGCGGCGCTGGTCGTGATGTCGCTCGCGGAGGCGCGGCGTCAGGGGCTCGAACCGCTGGCGAGAGTGCTGGGCACCGCCGTAGTGGGCGTGCCGCCGGCGATGATGGGCACCGGTCCGGTGGCCGCCACGCGCAAGCTGCTCGACCGCACGGGCATCGCGATCGGCGACATCGACCTCGTCGAGCTCAACGAGGCGTTCGCGGCTCAGGCGATCCACTGCATCGAGACCCTCGGCCTCGAACCTGCAAAGGTCAACGTCCGTGGCGGTTCACTGGCGATCGGCCATCCGCTGGGCGCCAGCGGCGCCCGGATCACCACCACTCTCCTCCATACAATGCGAGACACCGGCGCGAGGGTCGGCCTCGCGACGATGTGCATCGGTCTCGGACAAGGCATCGCCGTGCTCTTCGAAAGGATCGACTGACGTCTCGTCATGTCCACCGCAGCCATTTCAAGTTTCGCTATCCATCCTGGAGCGCAGACCGTCGGCGACAGGCCGGTCGCCGCCACCATCCCTGCTGCGGCATCGATGGTGGCACTGATGCTCACGCGGCTCGATGCCTCGTTCGACAGGCCCGCGGTCTGCGATGCCCTGGATGGGGGACGGACGTGGACCTGGGGCGAGTTGATCGCGGCCTCAGCCGAACTCGCTGACCACTTCGACATGATGGGGCTCCGCCGCGGCGACCGGCTCGCGCACCAAGGGCCGCACTCCCCTGACTGGATCGTTGTCGATCTGGCCTGCCAACTGCTGGGACTCGTGCACGTTCCGCTGCATGCCGATGCGGCAGCCGGGGAACACGCAGCCCAATTGGCCTGGCTGGCTCCGAGGGGGATCGCATGGAGCGGTCCCGGCCGCGGCGCCGTGCACGCGGCCGGCATTCCGATCTCGATCGATCTACGCACCGCGCCTCGGTCGAAGCACCGCGGAGTCTCCAACGGCGTGTCTCAGGTTGGCGTGGCCGATGCTGGCGTGCTGACGTCCGCCGGCTGGCAGCGGCGGCATGCCGACCATCGCACCCTCCGTGACGACGTCGCACGGCATGCCGAGTCGTGCGATCCCGACGCGTGCAGCACGATCCTGCTCTCCTCCGGCACGACCGGTCGCCCGAAAGGCGTGATGCACTCCCAGCGGACGGTGGTGGCCAACGCGATCGCGGCGAGCGAGGTCTTTCTCGACGAGCCCGACGACGTGCGACTCTCGTGGCTGCCGATGAGCCACTCGCTGGCCCGCACGGGCGACCTGATCACCGCGCTTGTCCGCGGCGGATGCCTGAATATCGTCACCGACCGCCGCCGGGTGCTCGATGCCTGCCGCGTGCTGCCGCCGACCGTCGTGCTGGGTGTGCCCGCTTTTTTCGAACGGCTGGAACGGGCCGCCGAGTCGGGACGGATTCCCGACCTGTCGGCGGCACTCGGGGGCCGTGTGCGGGTGTGCGTGTCGGGTGGTGCGCCGGTGCGGGAGCGGACGGTGGCGGCATTTTCAGCCCGTGGTTTGCCGCTTGTGCAGGGCTATGGTCTCGCCGAGGCCGGGCCGGTGGTCACGCTCTCCAATCCCCGGATCGCCCGCCCCGGCACCGTGGGGCCGGCGATCAATGGCGTGGAACTGAAACTCGACACCCGGCCCGCCACACGCGGGCAGCTGCTCGTGCGGACACCCAGCCGCGCGATCGGCGTGATCGATGCAGACACGGACGAGCAGCATGTGCAGCCCGAATGGCTCGAAACCGGTGACCTGGCCACGATCGATGCCGACGGCCATGTGCGGATTACCGGCCGAATCGTCGACACGCTCGTGCTGTCGGGAGGCACGAAGGTGCCACCCGCCGAGGTGGAAGCGGCGTTGGCGGAAGATGCCTTGGTGGCACAGGTCTGCGTGGTGGGCGACGGGTTGGCTGCGCCGGTGGCGCTCGTCGTGCCCGACCCGGCCATGCTGAGAGCGGCAATCCGGCGGATGGGGCTGCGGGTCTGGAGCCGACGGGCCGCCCTACAGCACCCCAAGGTGCTGCAATGGCTTGGGCGTCGGCTGGCGCGACGACAGCGGCATCTGCCTCGGAGCTGGCGTGTGCGGCGGGCCGTGCTGGTCGGCCGGCCCTTCGATGCAGCCCACGGCGAGGCGACCGAATCGCTCAAGCTCAAACGCACCGTGATCGCCTCGCACTTTGCTCCTCAGCTCGCCGCGGCAGCCGATCCACAGGCACCGCCGTGGATGGCGGTCGTGTCACCAGGCCCCCCGTGCGGGCCGCAGCATGCCGACACCAACCTGCTCTCAGGAGGACGGAAGATGACGACTCGCACCAGTTGGGCGGCAGCGAGTCTGTGGGGCGGGGCGCCGGCGGATGCCGCGGCCCCGTCGGGATTCTCCCTGGCGGCTGAGGCGGCGGGCGAGCCGCTCCGCGATGCGGTGGCTGCGGTCGTCACGCGGGCCGCACGGGCGATCGCCGAACTTCGCGATCAGCGTCGGCTCTACGACGCCGCCGGAGGACCAGCCCATCCGGCAGGTGGAAGCGACTGGAACAGGGCACCGCTCGCCGATGCCCCGGACCGCCCCTACGGAACATTCTCGCGGTCCGCTGAGGAGGCGATCGGAGAGGCTGGTCTGTGGGGACTGCTCGTCCCGGAACAGTTCGGCGGCGCGGGCTGCAGCATGCAGGAACTGGCCCGCGTGATCACGCGGTTTGCGGCCGACGTGCCGACGGCTGCGGGCATGCTCTCCGTGCACTCCTCCATCGGTGCAGTGGCTGCACTCTCGGCCTTTGGCACGCCGAACCAGCAGGAACGGCATCTGCCCGGCCTCGCGCAGGGGCGACCGCTCTCGATCTTCGGCGCTACCGAACCCGACGCCGGTTGCGACCTGCATGCGATCCGCTCGCGTCTGGACCGTCATCAAGGCCGGCTGCTGCTCTCGGGCACGAAGATGTTCATCACGGGCGCGACCCACGGCCGTCTCGTCAAGCTACTGGCCCTGCTCGATGGCCGGCCGGCGGTGGTGCTCGTGCGGCTGCCCGACACCGACACTCCATCGTTTCGTCTGCGGCACTATCGTCTCCATCCGCTCAAGCACGCCCACAACGCGGCGCTCGAGTTCACGCAGCACGAGGTCAACGAAGAGGACATTCTGCAGCCGCCTGAAAAAGCCCGCGACGCCATGCCGATCATCTGGCACGGTCTCAACCGCGGCCGCGTCACGCTCGCCGCGCAGGCGGGAGGGACGCTACGGCTGCTGTTGCGGCAGGCCCGCGACCATGCCCTCAGCCGCCAGACCTGGGGCGAGCCGATCGCATCCCGGGAGCTCATCCAAGGACGCCTCGCGCGGATCGCCGCCGGCATCGTGGCCTGCGACAGCCTCGCGGCCTGGGCGGCAGCAGCGATCGATGCTGGCCAGTCGGGTGAACTGGAGGCGATCATCGCGAAGATCGTGGCGGGCGAGTGCGTGCGCGAGGGGGCGATCAACAGCCTCGGCGTGCACGGTGGCCGCGCCTTCCTCGTCGGCCATCCGCTCGGCGACTCCTTCCACGACCACTTTGCCGTGACCGTCTACGAGGGAGAGAGCGATCTGCTCGGGCTGGCCCTCTTCAAGGGGCTCGCCAAGCACCATCCGCTTGCGGGGCTCGCCCGCGAGGCATCAGCCGGCAGGCGGGCGGCGGCGTGGCTCGCGTGGCGGATCGGGCTTTTCGGCCGGCGACCACACCATGAGGACCGCGGCATCCTCGACCGTCGGCTGCGGGATCACGCGGCGGCCGCACGGCGGCTGCTCGACGCGGCGGCGGTCCGCATCGACCGGGGCATCCGCCGGCAGGGCAAGGCTCTCGCGGATCGGCAGCTGCTCGTTGGCAGCTGGTCGGCCGAAGTCCGCGACCTGGTGAGCGTACTGGCGGTGGCCCACCATGCCGACGCGACCGGCGATGACGGCGACCTGCTGGCGGCCGACTGCTGGTGCCGGCTGGCGATCGCCCGCGCCCGCGGCCGACGGCTCACAGCCGCTGACCATGCGGCTCTGGCGGCGCTCGGGCGGCAGGTCGTGGAGGGTGGCTCGCTGTGAGAGGGCGCACACCTCCGGCTCAATCCCCCGGCTCACGCCGGGGGCTTTTATGGGGAACGTTCACGCAAGCCCGGAGCGTGAGCGATGGGATCCCCGTCGGGGAAAGCACGGCATCTTGTGTTTGAGCTGGCTACCGGCTCGTCACGAGCGCCGGCCACCAGCTGCAGAGATACCAGGCGCGGGGCGTGGTCCATTCCGCGAAGGCCTCGAGGGCACCGCGGCCCATCCCCTGCGTGCCCGCGGAAAAATCGCCGTCCAGCACGTCCTTCAAGAGGCCACGCGGCTTCGAATACCGCACGACGCGGGCGGTGTCCTTCGTGAGGCCCGCCAGTTCGACCGCCCGCGTGATAGCGTCTTCCAGAAATCCGATCCGGTCGACGAGCCCCGCGTCGACTGCCTGCTGGGCCGTGAAAATCTGGCCCGTAGCCACGCTGGCGAGCTTCTCGTCGTCGAGCTTCGGCCGGCCCTGCTTCACGATCTGCTTGAACCGGGCGAACATCTCGTCGACCAGGCTCTGCAGCACCTTCCGCTCGCGTTCAGCCAATTCGGGCGTGCGATCCTTGGTGGGGCTGAGCATCTCCTTGAGCGGACCGCTGGCGATCGAATCGTCCTCGATGTCGAACTTTTTCAGGAGCTTGGAGACGTCGAAGTGCGGAATGATCACGCCGATCGAGCCTGTAAGCGTGGCCGGCTCGGCGAAGATCACGTCCTCACGTCCGCCGTTGGCCATGGCCACGTAGTAGCCGCCGCTCGCCGCGATGCCGCCCATGCTCACCACCACTGGCAGGTTGCGTTCCTTGGCCAGTTCGGCCAAACGGTAGTGCAGTTCGTCGCTGCCGCTGACCGTGCCGCCCGGGGAATCGACCCGGAGCACGATCGCCTTGACGCTCTCGTCTTCGGCGATGTGATCGAACTGCGCGCGAGCAAAGCCGCTCCCGCCCATGATGGCGCCCGCGATGTCGACGATCGCCACCTTGGCGGTCGCCATTCTCGAGAGCGAGTGGTATTTCTCCACCACCTTGGCATCGCGCTGGAAATACTGCGCGGCCGCCCCGGCGCTGGCCAGCGCCGATAGCAGCGATATGCCCGCGATCGACCAGGCGATCCAGGTGCTCCAGCGGCCCCAGAAGCCGCCTTGTTCCAGGATCACTCGAGTGGGCGGCAGCGCTGGCATCTGTTCGATCTGCATAGCGGGACTCCGACGGGTGGCGGTGGCGAGGCAGATCCCCAGTTTGCCATTTTTCTCTGCATCCCGTTACCCTGACCCGTCGGCCTGCACGATTTCCGGGCACGAAGGTGCCGCGGGACTCGTGTTCCGGCTGCATGAAAAACTGGACAGAGCGAGAGGAGTGTGGCGACGTGTTTGTCTGTGTCAGCACCGAGTGTTTTCCCGATCTGCCGCTGGCGAAGGCGATGGAGCGGCTGGCGGAACTCGAGTTCACCGCGGTGGAGATCGACGTCCACGAGGGTGGCCCCCATCTCCAGCCCGGCGGCGTGGCCGCCAACCCCGAGGCGGCGATCGCGGCCTGCAGCGACCTGCAGCGGCTCCGGCCCGTGGCGATATCGTTTTCGTCCCCCGAGACGCCAGAACTCTACGACCGGTTTACGGCCTGCTGCCGCCTCGCGAAGTCGCTCGCCGTGGTGACGGTCGTGGTTGACGCCTCGGAACTGGGCACACCCTTCAACGGCGAGATCGAGCGGCTGCGGCGCATGGTGGCGATCGCATCGGGCCTGGGTGTGGTGGTGGGGGTGAAAACGACCGCCGGCCGCATGACCCAGGATGCCGAAACGACGGCCTCACTCTGCCGTAACGTGCCGGGCTTGGGCGTCACGCTCGATCCGAGCCACTTCATCCACGGCCACAAGAAACATGCCTCGTGGGAGCCGATCCTGAAGTACGTCTGCCACGTTCACCTCCGCGATACGAAGCCGGAGGTCTTGCAGGTGCGGATCGGCCAGGGGTGCGTGGAGTATGGGAAGCTCGTCGCCCAGTTGGAGCGGGTGGGCTACAAGCGGGCCTTGTGCGCCCACATGCCGCCGCTGGAAAACGTCGACCAGGTCGCCGAACTCCGCAAGATGCGGCTCCTGCTCGAAAGCCTGCTGTAGGCCCTTTCCACCCTACCGCAACGTATTGCCGGAGGCTTCCGCACGGCTGGCCATCTCGGCGTAGGTCTGCGACTGTGTCTCGTCACCCTGTTCGGCATACATGGTCGAGAGGTTACCGTAGGCAACGGCCAGCGACCGCTCCTCCAGCTGTTGTGCGTCGACTGCGGCCACCATCAACTCGACACCCCGACGGCTCAGCGCCATGGCGTCATCGCGGCGATCGACCTGCCAGTAGGAAATGGCCATGCTGATGTAGGATTCACCGAGTTGTCCGGCCTCACGGTGGCGTTCAAGACGTGGATTGCCCTCCCACATCGGGATCACGCGGTCAAACCAGGTCACCGCCGTGGCATGGTCACCACGCTGCAGGCTGTGCATGATGCCGATGCGGAAGAGCAAGTCGCCGGCATCCGTGCGCTCCTTGTCGCTCAGCTCGCGATGCTCGCCGCCCCGCTCAAGATAGGCCGCGGTGAGCGTCGCGTTGTCGAGCATGTCGGACGCATCGCCGCGGAGTTGGGCCGCCGCGAGGGCGTCGAGCAGTCCGAGCCCGACCTCCCAGTCGACCTGGCGGCGACGCCACGGATCTTTGACCGATTCGCCCATCCGGTCGCGAAGCTCCAGCAGTTTCTTCACCCAGGGCAGCGGCTCGACAGAGTCAGCTGAGACGGCCGCCACGGCAAGGGCTCCACGGCAGAGCTGCATTTCGAGCGTCTGCCGGACCGGTTCCTCCGCCTTGCACTCGGCGACGACGGCCTCGCTCCGGGCAATCCATTTGGGGATCACCCGGCTCTTCTGCTGCCACGTGCCCTTGGCAATGGCCTGCGCCGTGCCCAGGTGGGCGTCGAGCATGATTTCACGGGCTGCCTCCTGCACGGCCGGCGAACGCTTCGTCAGCAGGGCTGACGACCGACGGATCGCCTCGGCGAAGTGCTCCACGGCCTTTTGGTGGTCGGGCGTGGCGCCCATGAGTTCGATCCGGCCCAGGAGCCGCTCGACCTGTGCCGTCACAAGCGGCGGACTGTTCGGGGCGGCCTTCACCGCCTCTACGATGGCGCGAGCCTCTTCAGGGCGTTCGAGGGCCAGCAGGATGCCGCCCTGCTTGATCTTGGTCCAGACGTCGGACGGATCGATCTGCGCGGCGGCCTCCGCCAGCCGCAGCGCCTGCTGCCATTTCCCCTGCTCCGACATCAGCACCATCAGGAGCCGGTGGGCACGGAGGTGCCCGGGGTCGATCTCAACGGCGTATTGCAGGTCGGCCACGGCAAAGGCGCTGCAGGTCTCGATCTCGCCCTCCGCCCGCAGCACGAAAGACTCCGGATCGAGTGGCTCGATCATCACGGCAGTGGCCGACTGGGTGCCCGGCTTTACACTGAATATGACACCGCGCTCGGGAAACACCTCGCCGATCGAAATGCCCTGCTCATCGAGGATTGACACCGTTCGCAGATCAGCGATCTCCAACTGCTTGGCGAGGTCACCGACGGCGACAGGCTCGGCCAGCTTGATGCGGATCGCCGACACGACATCACCGTCAAGTGTGACCTCGACCCGGTCGAATGGCTCGATCTTCCAGAAAAATCCTTGCGTGCCGTCTTCCCGGGTGAACGGTTCGCCCGCGCCCCAACCCGCCCGCAGTTCGTCGCCGGTGGTCTTGCCAGGATGAACACCGCGAAAGCTCGCGGGGTCGATGGAGAGCGTGGGCATCTCGTCCGGCATGGCGGCCACCGGGGCGGTGACCGTGGTCTTCGGGGCTGGTTCCACAGCCACTGTTTCAGCAGGGCGAGCTTCCGGCGGAGTCGCGGCGACGGCTCCTGTGTCGGCCGCGGCATCGACATCAATCTTCGTGGTTTTGGGCGACGTGGTTTTGGACGTGGTCGTTTTGGACGTCGTGCTGTCGGCCTTTGTGCTGATCGCCGCGGCCACCGACGCCGGCGGCTTGGTGATCGGCTTCGATACCGTACCGACCTTGTCGGTGAGCCAACGCTTGAGCACGCTCGTCTCGGGTCCCAGGCTGGCCTTGTCGGCGGACTCCTCGACAGCAGGAGTTGTGGCAGGGCTGGCCGCCGGGGCTCCGGCGGGAACCAGTTCGGTCCATTCAGCCGTGAGACGGCCGGCCGGTTGATTGGTCGTTGCTGGACCTGTGCGCAAGACAGCCGGAGCAGGCTTGAGCTCCGCCCGGAACGATGGCTCCGCACCGTTGGTGGATGGCTTCACCAACCGCCCGCCCACAGGCTGGCTGGGCGTTGCGGCCAATTGAGACTTGGCCGTCGGCTGAGCGCCGCCCGACGCGGTGGCCGGAGGCCGGCCATTGCTGGCCTGAGCCTTGAGTGTCGGAGGAACGACCGTCTTCGTTTCCGCCTTTGGCTTGCTGCCGGGTTCGCCAATCGATTCGATCCACCGTGGCAGGCGCATGATCGCCCGCGGCGGCTGGGGCCGCGTGGCTTCTTCGGCATGCACCGCACAGGTGAACGCGACGGTCGCCGCGACGGAAAACAGTGATCGTGAGACTGAGCGAGGCAGGCACCGCAGCGTGGCCACGAAAGAATCCTCCTTGGTTGCGAACAGCAAACGCCCGAAGGCGGCGGGAGGGTAGGCACCGGCATTCGCCACGTCCAGAGCAGATGGGGGCCGTGCTCACAATGGACCAGACCGGCCCTCTAACCTGCCTGGTCGCCCCAGCCTGACCGGCTGCCCCCTTTTTTTCGCCGCGCGGTCGGCGCATGCTAGCAGGCATGAACA
This sequence comes from Pirellulales bacterium, assembly GCA_044236455.1. Taxonomy (GTDB): domain Bacteria; phylum Planctomycetota; class Planctomycetia; order Pirellulales; family UBA1268; genus CAMCQY01. The sequence continues at coordinate 13,799 of JBIIGJ010000034.1, read as the reverse complement.
AGCCCTGTCCGCAGCGTGTGGTCATCATTGGAGGAGGCATGGCCGGCTTGGCCGCCGCGGAGGCCCTGGTGACGGCCGCTGGAACCGGAACCGGCGGGCCACAGGTAACGCTGATCGAGCCATCCGGCCGTGTGGGCGGCGTCGTGGCAACGGAGCGGCGCGACGGCTGGCTCATCGAGCGTTCCGCCGACAGCTTTCTGGCAGCCCGGCCCGAGGCGGTCGGTATGGTCGAGCGGCTTGGGCTGGCTGATGAATTAATCGGCGTCGATCCGCGGGTGAGACGGGCGCTCATTCTCCACCGGGGCCGCACGCAGCCGGTGCCCGCCGGCTTCAGACTGCTCGCTCCCGGACGACTCCGCAGCATTCTCACCACACCGCTCCTGTCGCCGCTGGGTCGGCTGCGACTGCTCGGTGAACGGTTCGTATCGGCACGGAGCACGGGCGTGACGGACGAATCGCTCGAGCATTTTGCGGTTCGTCGACTGGGCCGCGAGGCCTTCGAGCGTCTCGTGCAACCGCTCGCGTCCGGCATCTGGACGGCCGATCCGGCCCGTCTCAGCATGGCGGCGGCCTGCCCGGAATTCTTCGCCATGGAAATCCGTGATGGGAGCCTGTGGTCCGGCGAGCAGAAGCGGGTAAGGGCTGCCGCAGGAGAAGCACAGGCCGCGGGAGCACGCTACGGTCAGTTTCTCACACTGGCCTCTGGCATGGAGACCATGCCCCGGCGGCTCGCCGACCAGTTGGCAGCCCGTGGCGTGCGGTTCATGACGGCTGCCGCAACCAGCCTGACGCAGCGGCCCGACCTCGGCTGGGACATCTGCCTGCGCGAAACGGCGAACACCGAGGTCCGACCTGTTGCGGAGGCTACACGTTCTCCTGCGGTGATCGAGGCCGATGCCGTTATCGTGGCCGTGCCTGCAGCCGCGGCGTCGGCCCTGCTGCGGTCCGCTGATCCGGCTCTAGCCGACGCACTGGCAGCCATCCAATATGCCGGCTCGGCGATCGTGTCGCTCGGGTTCGCCCGGGAGGATGTGGCCCATCCGCTCGACGCGGCTGGGATGGTAGTGCCGCGTGGCGAGGGCCGGCGAATCCTCGCGGTGAGTTTTTCAAGCCAGAAGTTCCCGGGCCGCGCACCGGAGGGCTCGGTGCTCATGCGGACGTTCGTCGGCGGCGCACTCGATCCGGAGACCGCGGCGCTCGATGACGACCATCTCGTGCCAACGGTCCTCGCGGAGTTGCGGGACGTGCTGGGAATACGGGGCGGGCCGCAGATCATTCAAATCGATCGCTGGCAGGGAGCCATGCCACAATACACCGTGGGCCATGGCGACCGAGTGGCGAACATCCGGCGACTGGTCGCAGCGCACCGCGGTTTGGCTCTGGCAGGAGCAGCCTATGAAGGGGTGGGCATTCCACAGGTGATCGCTTCGGGCCAGGCCGCAGCCGGCACCGTGATCTGAAGCGGCTGTTACTTCTTCTTCGCCGCTGCAGCCGCCGGGGCCTTGCCGCCAGCAGCCGCTGCGTCGCCCTCTTCCTTGGCCTTCTTCTTTTTCTTCATCGCCGTCTTCATGACACGCACCTTGGGAAGGCCCAGCGGGCTGCGGCCGTCCTCCCAGCGATCCTGCTCCTTGAGCTTGAGGATTCGCTCACCGCGGGAGAGCACGCCTCGGGCGCTGGAGGATCCCTTACGAACGCGGAGGCTTTTGTCCATGGTCATCGGCGTGGATCCTTCTCTGAAGCGAAACGAACGAAGCGGCGGCCCGGGCCGTTGAGCGCGTGCCAAGACCTCAGAGATTAGGAACAGCCCGCCCCGGCTTCAAGCCCTTCCCCGTCGTTGCCGGACGCGACGCCCTTCGGACGTGGGAAACCGAGGCTTTTCCGTAGCCAGCTAGACCGTGACGGCAGCGATCCGTTCCAGGAATTTCTCGATGGAGGGGGGGCGGTGGTCGGGTTCGGCGGCGATGCAGGCCATGATGGCCGTTGCCAGGAGCGGCGGAATATCCGGCCAGACTTCGCGGATGTCCCGCGGCGGCGAATCGTGACGCAGGGCGGCCTTTCCCCCCGAGGCCCTCGGCCACGGCATGTCGAGCGTGCAGAGTTCGTACGCCGTCACGCCGAAGGAGAAGATGTCGAGCCGTTTGTCGACATGGCGACGGCGGACGACCTCGGGGGCCATGTAGCTCGGTGTGCCGATACGGTTTCCCGGCTGAAGAAACGCGGGCTTGTCGGGCACGGTGAGGCCAAAATCAAACAACATCAGCCGGCCGTCGGGACGGAGCATGAAGTTTCTCGGACAGATGTCCCGGTGAATGAACCCCGCCTTGTGCACGGCGGCGATCGCCGTGGCAGCCTGCCGCACAAGATCGAACCGCGTGGCCGGCGGGAAGGGTTCGCGTGCCGAAAGCACCGTGTGAAGCACGGTGCCCGGAATGAATTCCATCACGATGTAGGATTCGCCGTCGACCGACTCCCCCCACTCCAGGGTCTTGGCGATATTTGGTCCGGTGATGAGTCTGCCGATCTCGCCCTCGCTGGGCTTCTTCAGCCCCCGGTAGCGGCCCTCCACCGGCGCGATCTTCTTGCGGTCGATGATCTTCAGCCCCAGCACCTCGCGCGTAGTGATGTCGCGGACCTTGTAGAACTGTGACATCGTACCGGTCACGCTTTCCCGCATCCGCTCGAAACGGCGCCAGAGATCAACGCGGGGCTTCCCTCCGAAAAAACGGGACAGGAATCCGGAAACAGGCATGGGGCGGGCGTCGGTGGTGGGTGCTGCCTACCGCGGTGCAGTGCCGGCGGTCCAGACAGCCACCGACAGGATACCACGCGGTGCCGTGGACACGGGATTGGGCCGCCCGGTCCCCCGGCGGCTTCAGGCCTTCTTGAGCGCAGCCAGTTCGGCGTGGGCGGCGGCGAGTTCCTTCTCTAACCGCGGCACCTCGGCAGGATCATCGGGCTGCTTCTTTGCGCCCGTCAGCAATTGCTGCAACTTGGCGATCTTCTGCTGCAAGACATCCAGTCGCTTTTTTTCCTTTTTGTCCATCGCATGTGCTCCAGGGAGAAGCGCCGGGGGGGGTAGCCAAGCCCCAGGGCATTATTGTGCCGGGACTGCCACCGGGGCGGCCTCGGCGCCGTCCTCTTCGGCAGCCCGAAAGTTCGACCCCGCCTTGCCATCCCGATAGCGCTCTTCGTTTTGATCCAGACCTTCATCAGCATCGCGTCCGGACTCGCCGTCGGCGCGTCGGGGGAGTGACGGCATGCCCACGCCGCCGTTTTCGACCTGATTCGCGCCCGTGTGGAGCTGTCGCATCCAGCCCGAGAGGAGCACAACGGCCAGCGTCAGCCCGAGCGTGACGGAGAGCCACTTGGCACGGTCATTCCGTACCCACTGCGTGCCCTCACCGCGCCCGACCAGCGCACTGGCAAAGTAAAAGGCCACCATCGCGAGCAGGAACTTCGCGCCGAACAGGGCGTGGTAACTGGTCTGCCGCATCCAGAAACCACCCGCCCAGCCTTCTGCCTTGACCCGGCCGTTGAAGAGGAGAAAGTTGGCCAGGCCGCTCGCCAGGAGCACAGTGATCGCACCGATCACCCACGGCAGCCAGCGACGACGAATCGTGTCGTGGATCTTGTCCCGAGTGGCGGCATCGATTTCCGACAGCGCCGGCACCAGCGCGAAACGGGCAAAGACAAGGCCGCCCATCGCCACGATGGCGGCGAGGATGTGGGCCCAGCGGAGCAGCAGGAGGGTCGGGTCCATGGGGGCATTCCTGTGGATGGGGGCAATGGATCGCAGAATGGTACCCGATGGGAAGCCCGCTCCCAAATGAGCCGCTTTGATCGGCCGTTTGTCGTACCCGTCACATCGCGATTACAGTGCGAACGATCTCCAGCGGTCCACCAGCCTCCGTTCCACCCCCTCGAACCATCCCCATGCTCCCAGACGACTTGCCCCCAGCGGACGAATCGATCGAGGATCTGCTGGCCGCTTTCGGGCACGGCCTGACGGGCGAACAAACGCACGCTCGCTGGATGCGGCTGGCACTAGAGGAAGCACGGGTGGCCGCGGCCGAGGACGAGGTGCCGGTGGGTGCGATCGTGGTCGCGGCCGGACGGGTGATCGCGAGCGCCCACAACCAGCGGGAGCAGCTGGCCGACCCCACCGCCCACGCCGAGATGATCGCCCTCACGCAGGCGGCTGCGGCACTTGGGTCATGGCGGCTCGAGGGCTGCACGCTCTATGTCACGCTCGAGCCCTGCCCAATGTGCGCGGGTGCGATCCTGCAGGCCCGCGTGCCGGTCGTCGTATGGGGGGCGGCCGATCCCAAGGCCGGTGCCGTCGAGTCGCTCTACCGTCTGTTCGAAGATCCCCGCCTCAATCACCGCGTCGACCACACCGGCCGCGTGCTCGCCGACGAATGCGGCCAGATCTTGAGCGCCTTCTTCCGCGGAAAGCGGAAGTGAAGTAAGCGTCCGCGGAAAGCGGAAGTGAAGTAAGCGTCCGCGGAAAGCGGAAGTGAGGGGCCGCTCGGCATGGCCGACGGTTCGGGGCTGCCCATGCCCCGTCGCCGGACGTTCGCTACGGACATCCTGTCCTTCGCTCACTCGATGCTGACTGCGCTCCGGCATCCTGCCTGCGCTTGTCAGCAACGCCGGCTCTCGGGACATGGGCAGCCCCTCACGGATGCATCGAATCGCATGACCGCGAAGCACCAGCCGACGGAGGGCGGGTTCCCCGGACACCGAAGCGAGCGTCAGGCGCCTCGGCGCATCACGTGCACCATCATCCCCGACGCGGTCGCCGAGCCGCCGTGCGAGCGGAGCGTGTTCGGGGAGCCCGACCGGGCGAACCAATGCGGCCCGTTAGCACCGGCTTCATCAACTCCCGGCACGTTGAAAACGTGCCGCCACTCTTGGCGACCCTACCCGCGTTTGTTGATCGGCAGGAATTCGCGGAGCGTTTCGCCAGTGTAGACCTGCCGCGGACGGCAAATCTTCTTGGTGGGCGAATGATGCATCTCGATCCAGTGGGCAATCCAGCCCGGCAGCCGACCCATCGCAAACAAGACGGTGAACATCTGCACCGGGATGCCCATCGCCCGGTAGATGACCCCGGAGTAGAAGTCGACGTTTGGATAGAGCTTCCGCTCGATGAAGTAGTCGTCGGCCAGGGCCACCTCCTCCAACTGCTGGGCGATGTCGAAGATCGGATCCCGCAGCGACAACTTCGCGAGAAGCTTGTCGCAGATGGCCTTGATCAGCTTCGCGCGGGGGTCGTAGTTCTTGTAGACGCGATGGCCGAAGCCCATCAGGCGAAACCCGGAGTCTTTCTTTTTCGCGAGTTCTACGTATTTCTTCACGTTGCCGCCGTCAGCGCCGATCTTTTCGAGCATCTCCACGCAGGCCTGGTTGGCACCGCCATGGAGCGGCCCCCACAGGGCGGAGATGCCGGCGGAGATGCTGGCAAAAAGGTTGGCGTCACTCGAGCCGACCATCCGCACCGTGGAGGTGGAGCAGTTCTGTTCGTGGTCGGCATGCACGATCAGCAGCGTGTCGAGTGCATCGGCGAAGTCGGGGTCGCAGTGGTATTCCTCACATGGCACCGCGAACATCATCTGCAGGAAGTTTTCGCAGTAGGAGAGATCGTTGCGTGGATAGATGAGCGGCTGACCGATCGACTTCTTGTGGCTGTAGGCAGCGATGGTGGGGAGCTTGGCCAGCAGCCGGTGCACGCTTACCTCGACCTGCCGCGGATCGCGGACATCGAGCGAATCCTGATAGAAGGTCGAGAGGGCGCCGACCACACTGCCGAGAATCGCCATGGGATGCGCGTCACGGGGAAACCCGTTGTAGAAGCTGCGCATGTCCTCGTGAATCATCGTGTGGTGCGAGAGCGCCGTCCGGAAACCGTCGAGTTCGGCGGTCGAGGGGAGCTCGCCGTAGATCAGCAGGTGGGCCACTTCGACGAAATCGCACTTCTCGGCCAGCACCTCGATCGGGTAGCCACGATACCGCAGGATCCCCTTCTCGCCGTCGAGAAAAGTAATCGCGCTGGTGGTCGAGCCGGTGTTGACGAAACCCTCGTCGAGTGTGATCGCGCCGGTTGCACTCCTCAGCTTGGCGATATCGATGCCCTGCTCTCCCTCGGTGCCCACGACCACCGGGAATTCGGTGGTCCGGCCATTGATTTCCAGCCGTGCCGTGCCATCCGATTTGGTGCCGGGCCACGGCGGCGTTGCGGGGGCGGAGGCGGACGGCTTTACGGGAGCACTCATGGGACGAATCTCCTTGGCGGTGGGGCAGCCGGTACGGAGCGGAGGGGAGCACCGGCCGCAAAACCCCGCTGAAGGCGGCAGTCTAGCCCGCTTCGCACGGGCCGGCAATCGTGGCGGAAGCCACAGCCGATTGTCACCGAGTCATCCGGGGCTGGCTCGCGGTCTGGGTCGCTGCCTGAGGCGACCCGTCCCCCGGATCGCCGTCGAAGATCGTCCAGACGGGGGTACGTTCGCGGACCGTCGCGAGGTATTCGTCCATCTGACGCTTGCGTCGCTCATCCTGGAGCGTGCCGCGAATTCCTACCTGCGCTTCGATGAAAGGCGTCCGGCCGGCCTCGGTCCTCTCGGTCACCCGAATGATGTGCAAGGCCGAACCGTCGTCGAGGATCGCACTCAACTGGCCGACCGGCAGCTTGAAGGCCGCCTCGTCGACGACCTTCGACACGAGACTCCCTTTCGTGGTCCAGTCATAGACGCCGCCGGCCGCCGCCGTCGGCCCCTCCGAACGCGTCCGCGCAATGTCCGCGAATGGCTTGCCCTGCATCACCTCGTTGCCCATGGCCGCCAGCATGCTCCACGCCTGCCCGCGCGGGCGGCTGTCCGTGATCTTCACCGAGAGTTGTTCAAAGCGGACCTTGGCGGGATAGTCGTAGTCGGCCAGATGGTTCTGGTACCAGGCGATCATCTCCGCGTGTGGGATCTCACCGTCGTTGACCACCTTTTGCTGAATCCATTGCTGTGCCAAAGCGCGCTCGAAGAAGGTCTTGCGGATTCGGTCGAGCGACTGCCCCCGCGACCGCAGCAACTGGTCGTATTCAAGTCCGTTGGCCACCCCGGCTTCCTTGACCAATCGCGGCAACTGCTGCTGGTCGAAAGCCTCGTTGACCTTCTTTTCGATCTCCGGCAGACGGTCTTCGGGGATCGTGCGACAGGCGTCGACGTAGATGATCAACGACTCGACGTGCTGCTTGATCACCTGCTGACAGATCTGCGACTTGAGTTCGCGCACCTGTTCGGGCTTGAGGCCTCCCGAGACCTTATCCAGCCAGGCCAGCGCCGAGGGGGTGAGCAGATCTCCTTCCAACACGACCTCCGGGCCGACCCGCGCCACCACCCGGGCATTGTCGAGCGACTGCATGCCCTGCGGTTGCCCCGCGCCATCCCCACTGGTTGGCACTGTTTCCTCAAAGCCAGCCTGGATCACGCCCGACTTTTTTGTCTCGGTCTCGGCGGCATCTTTCGGAGCGGCAACCGGCTGCAGCGGACCGCCCGGGTTCGGCAGGATGCTCGACAGCACGTGCTTTTCCTTGGCATCCGGCTTGCCGCCCGGCCAGCCCTCCGGCCGCGACAGGGCCTTGGGCACATGGGGCATCTGTCCGGGGCCGACCATACTACGGACGGCGGGAGCGGCAGCATTCGACGGCCCACCGGCGGCAGCGGCCGGGTTGTCGAACGGCTGCGACATGTTCTGGGCCGACGCCACGCCGGCCGCGAGCAGGGCGACCGCGCAGCCTGTGCATGCAAGGCTGCTGCGCATCTGGAATTGGCGGCCGGGAAGCTTCATCACGATCTCGGTCGGGAATGTTCTGGGTGTGCCCGACGATCCGCGTTACTTCCGCGCGGTTCTCGCAGGGGGGCCGGGACTATAGGGACGCCCGCGAGAGGGTCGCAAGAGCGTCCTCACCGCCGCTAAAAGCCTGTCAGGATCGTCACAAACCCGCTGGTCTAGCGGTACCACGGCGCTACGGTCACCGACCACACGCAGCGTCTTTCCCCCAGCCTGCCAGGCTGCCCGCAGCCGCTGCATGGCCTGCGGATCGTGGTGGCCGATCATGAGCATGCCCGGCTGGCGGGTGATGGAATCGATGCCATGAGCCACGGCGGCGACCCGCACCCGGGCAAAATCCAGCATTCTGGTCACCTCCACCGGGAGGGGGCCGAATCGGTCGACCAACTCCGCCGCCAGGTCATCGACCTGCGATTCACCGGTTACACGCGAAAGCCGTCGATAGACATCGATCTTCGCGCGGAAATCGGGAATGAAGTCTCGCGGCAACCAGGCGGCGCCGGGCAGGTCGATCGTCACCGGCGGCGGCTCGGCCGGCGGCATCGCCTTGAGCCCGCGGACGGCCTGCTCGAGCAGCCGGCAGTAGAGTTCGTAGCCGACCGTGGCAATGTGTCCGCTCTGCTGCGTGCCAAGCAGGTTGCCCGCGCCACGGATCTCGAGATCTCGCATGGCCAGCGAGAAGCCGGCCCCCATGCTGGAGAATTCCTGGATCGCCCGGAGTCTCTTGGCCGCTGTGCTCGTGAGCGTCGCCGCCTCATCGACGAGCAGGTGGCAGTAGGCGCGGTGGTGCGACCGGCCGACGCGGCCGCGGAGCTGATGCAGGTCGGCAAGACCGTAGGTGTCGGCCTCGTCGATGAAGATGGTATTGGCTCGCGGGATGTCGAGACCGCTCTCGATGATCGTCGTGGCCAGCAGAATGTCGGCCCTCCCGGCGACGAACGCCAGCATGACCTCCTCCAGCTCCGATTCGGAGAGCCGACCGTGGGCGATGACGATCGTGGCCTCGGGCACGATCTGGGAGAGCCGGTGCTGCACCTTGTGGATGTCGTGGATGCGGTTGTGCACGAAGAACACCTGCCCGCCCCGCGCCAGCTCCCGATCGATCGCGTTGCGGATGAGCCGCTCGTCCCAGCGGGCCACGCGGGTCTCGACAGCGATGCGGTTGGCGGGAGGGGTGGTGAGGTTCGAGATGTCGCGGATGCCGAGCATCGCCATGTGGAGCGTGCGCGGGATCGGCGTGGCGGTCATGGTGAGCACGTCCACGCTGGCGCGGAGCGCCTTGAGCTTCTCCTTGACGTCGACGCCGAATCGCTGTTCCTCGTCGACGACCACGAGCCCCAGATTGGCGAAGTGGATGTCGGCCTGCGCGAGCCGGTGCGTGCCGATGACGATGTCGACGGTGCCCCGCGCGAGCCCCTCCAGCGTGTCGCGTTCCTCCTTTGTGCCAGTGAGCCGCGAGAGAGCCCGGATCGTGAAGGGAAACTCGGAAAATCTGGCTACGAACGTGCGGCGATGCTGCTCGGCAAGCACCGTCGTCGGCACGAGCACGGCCACCTGAGCTCCCGCCTCCGCAACCTTGAAGGCCGCCCGCATCGCCAGCTCCGTCTTGCCGAAACCGACGTCGCCGCAGAGCAGCCGGTCCATCGGCCGCGGCCGCTCGAGGTCGCCGCGGATCGCCTCGATGGCCGTGAGCTGGTCCGGCGTCTCGTCAAACGGGAAGGAGTCCTCAAAGCTCCGCTGCCAAGGCGTGTCGGGCGGCAAGGCCACGCCCGGACGGCTCTCCCGCCTGGCCTGCAGCTGGATCATGTCTGCAGCCATGTCGGCGACGGCCCGCTCGACCGCAGCCTTCTGCCGTTCCCAGAGCGTGCCGCCGACCTTCGCGAGCTTAGGGGCGAGCTTGGTGCCGCCCACGTATTTCTGCACCAGCTCGATGCAGGATGCCGGCACGTAGACCCGCGTGCTTTCGGCGAACTCAATCTCCAGGAATTCCTCCGTGCGGCCGTGCTTTTCGAGCAGCTTGAGGCCCTTGTAGCGGCCGATGCCGTGGGCGACGTGGACGACATAGTCGCCGTCGTGGAGATCGAGAAACGTGTCGATCGCCCGCGACAGCCGCTGCTTCGTGGGCCGCGACGTTGCCACGTCCTCACGACGGAAGAGTTCCGCGGCCGAGATCAGCACGATCTTCTCGGGCACGAGACGGAAACCTCCAGAGAGGTGTCCTCGGGCAAAGTGCAGCCGGCCCGATCGTGCCGGCCCGCACTCGGCCAGCAGCTCCCTGAGCCGCTTCTCCTCGGCATCAGTCGGCGCGACCACCCACACCTCCTGTTCCTTGCCGACCGTTTCCAACTCCTCGCGGACCCGGTCGAGCACGCCGGTGAACCGCTCAACGCTCTCGATGGCCAGGAGGGCCGTGGACTCCAGGCTCGAAGGCGCCACGGCCGAGAGCGTCACCGAGGGAAAACGGTAGATCCGGGCGAATACATCGGCGGGATCGGAGACGATCCCGGCACTGCCTGCCGCAGGGCCGGCGTGGGCCAGACGCTGGTGGGCACGGGCGGCCTCCTCGGTCAGTTCGCCCGGTTCGACAAGGGCCCACCACGAGCCCGCAGGGACGATGTCGGCGAGTTGCGTGCGCCGGGCCGGCTGGCCGCCCGCCGTCGGCGTGGCCCGCACCAGCGCCGTGAGGTCGATGGCGTCAAGCGTGTCGACGCTGCGTTGGCTGACGGTATCGAACGTGCGGAGCGACTCGATCTCATCCCCGAACAGTTCCACGCGCACGGGACGATCCCAGTCGGTGGCAAAAAGGTCGAGGATGCCCCCGCGCCGGGCGAACGTGCCGGGAGTATCGATGGCGTCGGTCGCCTCCCAACCCCGCGCCGCCAGCCAGTCGGCCAGTTCCGCCGGGTCGAGCCTCGCGCCCACGGCGAGCCGGCGGGTGCTGGCCTCGATGTCGCGAGGATCGGCGAGCGGAGAAAGCAGGGCCTGGATGGTGGTCACGATGATCTGCGGGTGTTCGGCCGAAGGACCAATCAGGCGCTTGACCAGTGCCAGGCGGTCGGCCTCGGTGGGATCACCGGTAACCGACGCTTCTCCGAAATCCTCCAGGGCCGGCAGCATCGCGACGGGAAGCGATGTGAACAACGCGAGGTCGTCGAGAAAAAACTCGGCATCGGCGGCATGTGGCAGCACCACGACGAGCAGACCGGCTGAGCCCGAAGTGCCGTGCAACCGCAACGCGTCCGCTAGGGCGGCGGCGGTCAGCGCAGACGCCGATCCCCAGGTCCCGCCGATCGTGCCGCCATGTCCCGCCCGGAGACTGGCGACCACGTCGGCGAACCCATTGTGCGTATCGAGCGTGTTGGCGAGCCCGAGCAATCGCCCAGCCGGCCCGGAAAGCGTGGAATCGGACACGCGAAAGATTGTAGTGAAACAGGAGAGCAACGGCTCGAATCGCCGGGAGGGCGGGCTCCCCGGACACCGAAGCGAGCTGTATTCACGAAAAACACGACATCGTGTCGTTTTTTCTTGGCCGGCCTCCGCCGGCTAGTGCTGCGCATGGCATCCTGCCATGCAATCCGGGAGGGCGGGCTCCCCGAACACCGAAGCGAGCATCAGGCGCCTCGGCGCTGAGGGCGTGCCACCGTCCCCGACGCGGTCGCCGAGCCGCCGAGCGAGCGGAGCGTGTTCGGGGAGCCCGCCCGGCAGCCCGTCAGGGGCACCGTAATCCGCAAATTCCCCGAAAAATCGACCCCTGACGCAAGGGGCCATTTATCGTGTATTTTTGAGGGGTAGCTGCCCGGCCGTCGCCGGACGATTTCAGCCCCTACACCAGAGGAGCCCCTCCATGGCCACCGTCTCCCGCCCCCGCGCTTCTGAAGCCTTCGTCAGCGGTGCCGACGTGGTCGTAGAGTCGCTGATCCGCCACGGCGTGGACGTGCTCTTCGCCTATCCGGGCGGCGCGAGCATGCCGCTGCACCAGGCGCTCACCCGCGCCGCCGACAGGCTCCGCACCATCCTGCCTCGGCACGAGCAGGGCGGCGGCTTCGCAGCCCAGGGCTACGCGCGGACCACCGGCAAGCCAGGCGTGTGCATGGCGACAAGCGGCCCCGGCGCGCTCAACCTTGTCACCGCCATCGCCGATGCGAAGATGGACAGCATCCCGATGGTCGCCCTCACCGGCCAGGTGGGTACCAGCGTGATCGGTACCGACGCCTTTCAGGAGACACCAATCGTCGAGGTGTGCCGCGGCATCACCAAGCATCACTACCTGGTGACCGATGCCAACGACATCGCCCGGGTGATGCGGGAGGCCTTCCACATTGCCACCACAGGCCGTCCTGGCCCCGTGCTGGTCGATCTGCCGAAAAACGTCCAGCTCGCTCAGATCGTGCCCGACTACGACGCCCCCATGAACCTGCCGGGCTACCATCCCGAGGTCCGCAAGCCGCATCCAGAACAGATCGCCCAGGTGGCTGCCGCGATCAAGCGGGCAAAGCGGCCCGTGATCTACGCGGGCGGTGGCGTGATCGCGGCCGATGCCTCGGCCGAACTCCGCGAACTCGTGCGACTGACCGGTATCCCGGTGACGATGACGCTCATGGGCCTGGGATCGTTTCCGGCCGACGATCCGCGGTGCCTGGACATGCTCGGCATGCATGGAAGTGTGTATGCCAACCAGGCGGTCGACCAAGCCGACCTGCTGATCGCAGTGGGAGTGCGATTCGATGACCGGGTGACGGGCAAGGTGTCGGAATTCGCGCAGCACGGTTTCATCGTGCACATCGACATCGATCCCTCGGAAATCAACAAAAACAAGCTCGCCCACGTGCCGATCGTGGCCGACGTCAAGGAGTCACTGGCTCAGCTCAATGCCATCGTGGCGCCGCCGACGGCACCGCTCGACGACTGGTATGCACTGATCGACGCGTGGAAGCAGGAGGATCCGTTTTCCTACGACCGGTCGTTCAAGGGCATCCTGCCACAGCAGGCGATTGCCGAACTCTCGCGGCTCACGGCCAATCGCGACACGATCATCACGGTGGGCGTGGGCCAGCACCAGATGTGGTCGGCACAGTTCTACAAGTTCCGGCGGCCACGGACATGGCTCTCGTCTAGCGGCTTGGGCACGATGGGCTTTGGCCTGCCCGCGGCGATGGGAGCCAAGGTGGCTCATCCAGAGTCACTCGTGATCGACATCGACGGCGACGGCAGCATCCTGATGAACATCCAGGAATTTGCCACCTGCCACTGCGAGAATATCGGGGTGAAGGTGCTGCTGCTGAACAACCAACACCTTGGGATGGTGGTGCAGTGGGAAGACCGGTTCTTCAAGGGCAATCGTGCCCACACCTATCTCGGCCCCGTCGGCAACCCCGAAGCTTCTGGCCAGGGCAACGGCATCTCGCCGGAGGCCCGCTATCCAGACTTTGTGGGCATCGCGAAGGGATTTGGCTGGCAGGCTGAAACGGTCGTCAAGCAGGGCGACCTGGAGGCGGCTCTCCAGCGGCTCATCGACGCCCCTGGACCGGCGTTGCTCGACGTGCAGGTGCCCTATCAGGAACACGTGCTGCCCATGATCCCCTCCGGCGGCACCGTTCGCGATCTGATCAAGCGGTAACTGCTCACCGCTTGTCGCCTGCGGGGACAGGCGCCCCGGTTTGGGCACCGGCTGCTGGAGCCGAAGGCTTGAGTTCTGCCAGTGCCTGCCGAAGCGTCGCTTCCTCCGGCACTGCGTCCAGATCCATCGCGGCCCGACGCAGGCTCTGGGCGAGATCCCGGGATGCCGGTGAAACCTCTCCACCCAGGACTGCCAGGCCACGCTTGGAGTCGTCGGTGAGAATGGCATCGGCCAGCACGACCAGCCTCCAGGCGGCACGCCGACAGACCTCACGCGGAATCAGTTGTTGCACTGGAGACTGGCCGAAAGGGTCACCGCCCATGCCAGGCGGCCCGCCCAT
>JBIIGJ010000122.1:0-8895 GCA_044236455.1 Pirellulales bacterium | reverse complement strand
GGGCAGCCCCTCACGGATTCCGCAAGGCGCATGGCGCCGCAGCGCCAGGGCCGGAGGCCCGTGTAAGCACCAGCCGACGGAGGTCGGCCAAGCGAAAATGGCAGGATGCCATGTTTCGCGTGTAGACAGTCCATGGGCAGCCCCGATGGTGTCGCGACAGCGTGTGGCTATATTAAAAGCTGGCAAACAGCCTTCTTCTGGAGTCGGTCGCATGCGTTGCATTACGCGGATTCTGCTCGTGGCGTTGCTGGCGGGCGGGGTGGTTGTGGGGGCGCCGGAGGCCGAGGCCGGCCGGCTCGACATCCAGGAGGGCGACCACATCTGCATCATCGGCGGCGGTGTAGCCGACAGCATGCAGCACAGCGGCTGGCTCGAGACCTTGCTCCAGAGCCGGTTCCCCCAGCAGCGGCTCGTGATCCGCAACCTGGCCTACGACGGTGACGAGATCGAACTGTCGAAGCGGCTCCGTAGCGCCGACTTCGGCACGCCCGACCAGTGGCTCTCCGGATCGGCCCCGATCCCCAAGCCGGACGATATCAAAAACAAGGCGGCCGTTCGCGAGAACCGGTTCGAACTCACCGGCACCAAGGCCGACGTGATCTTCGCCTTCTTTGGTTCAAACGAGGCCCACGCCGGGCCCGCCGGCCTGGACTCTTTCAAGAGGCACCTCGAGGCCTTCATCAAGCACACGCTCGCCCAGAAATACAATGGCGTCGATGCCCCGAAGCTGGTGCTGTTTTCCCCGATCGCCCACGAGGATCTCGCCCGGCCCCATTGGACGGATGGGAAGGCGCACAACGCAAACCTCGCCCTCTACACCGAAGCCATGGAAGCAGTCTGCCAGGCCAACGGCGTGCAGTGCGTCGATCTCTTCACGCCCACGCAGGAGTCCTACGCGAAGATCGCCGAACCGCTGACGACCGACGGCATCCATCCCAACGAGCGGGGCGACCGCGAGATCTCCCGGATCATCGACGAATCGTTGTTTGGCGTTCATCCCGCCCGCGATCCGAAGTCGCTGGCCCGTCTGCAGAAGGCTGTGGCTGACAAGAATTTCTATTGGTTCAACCGGTATCGGGTGACGGACGGCTATTCGACCTACGGCGGCCGCGCGTGGCTGAAGTTCGTCGATGGCCAGACCAACTACGAGGTGGCCCAGCGGGAACTCGATTACCTCGACATCAAGACGGCCAACCGCGACCGGCGGATCTGGGCCGTAGCGGCCACGCTGGCCGATCCCAACGCACCGCTGCCCGCGGTCGACGACGTCGGCCTGCCCGAACTCATTCCTGTCGTGACCAACAAGCCGGGATCACTCGAGGGGGGCAAGCACGCGTTCCTCTCCGGGCAGGATGCCATCGGCAAGATGACCGTCCATTCCGGCATGAAGGTGGAGCTCGTCGCCGACGAGGGAATGTTTCCGGAGCTCATCAATCCGGTGCAGATGAGCTTCGACACGAAGGGCCGGCTCTGGGTGGCAGCGTGGCCCATGTATCCGCACTGGCGGCCCGACGAGCCGATGAACGACAAACTCCTCATCCTCGAAGACACCAATGGCGACGGAAAAACGGACCGCGTGAAGACGTTCGCCGGCGACCTCCACAACCCGATCGGGTTCGAATTCTGGGGAAAGGGCGTGATCGTGTCGCAGGGGCCGGGCGTGGTCTACCTCGAAGACACCGATGGCGACGATCGGTACGACATCAAGACGCCGCTCATTGGCGGACTCGACACCGCCGACACGCACCACACGAGCAACAGCTTCACGCTTGATCCGGCGGGATCGCTCTATTTCCAGGAGGGTACGTTCCACCACTCACAGGGAGAGACGCCGTGGGGGCCGCCGGTGCGGGTCGCCAACGGTGCGGTGTTTCGGTATGAGCCGCGGACCGGAAAATTCGGGCTCTACACCTCCTACAGCTTCGCCAATCCCCACGGCCACGCGTTCGACCGCTGGGGCGACGACATCGTCGTCGATGGCACGATGTCTGCGCCCTACTGGGGCTCGGTCTTTTCCACGCGTCTGGATGGCCTCGACAAGCATGCCAACGCGCCCACCGTCTATAAGCAGCGAACGCGGCCCTGCCCGGCCATCGAAATCGTATCGAGCCCGCACTATCCGGCCGACATGCAGGGCAACCTGTTGGTCGGCAACGTGATCAGCATGCAGGGCATCCTGCAGTACAGGTTCCAGCCGAAGTCGGAGTCGTTCCCGGAGGCCGTCGAGGTCCAGCCGCTCCTCTCGTCGAGCGATCCAAACTTCCGTCCCGCCGACATTGAGATCGGGCCCGATGGCGCGATCTACTTCTGCGACTGGCAGAATCCGATCATCGGCCACATGCAGCACAACCTCCGTGACCCAAGCCGCGACCGTCTGCACGGCCGCGTCTACCGGGTCGTGATGGCGGACAAGCCGCCGGTCAAGCCCGTGCCGATCGCAGGCCGGCCGGTCTCCGAAGTTGTCGCGCTCTTGTCCGATCCGACCGACCGGGTGCGATATCGGGCCCGCCTCGAACTGTCGGGCCGTCCGGAGGCGGAGGTCGTGCCGGCCGTGAAGGCCTGGCTGGCCGCGCTCGATCCGAAATCCGCGGAGTTCGAGCACCGCAGGCTCGAGGCCCTTTGGACGCTGCGGCATTTCGACCAGGTCGAACCGCAGCTGCTCGACGCCGTGCTGACGGCCAAGGACGCCCGCTCGCGGACCGCTGGCATGCGGGTGCTGGCGTCGATCGTCGATCGGATTCCCAACGCCCTCGATCTGGTCCGGCGCGGCGCCGCTGACGAGAGCCCGCGGGTGCGGCTCGAGGCGCTGCGGACCGCCACCTTCCTGCGGGTGCCCGAGGCGGTGGAGGCGCTGGCGATCGTGGAGGAATTCCCGAGCGATTCCCAGATGGATTACGTGAAGAAAGAGTCTGCCCGGGTGCTCGATCCCGAGTTCAAGCGGGCCCGCGAGGCAAAGCAGCCGATCGCCTTCGCGACGGAGGCCGGCAGGAACTATCTCTACCGCTCGATGACCAACGACCAGCTGGCCAAGGAGCCGCGATCGACGCCCATCTACCGGGAGATGCTCCTGAGGAGCGGGCTCGACGAGCCGCTCCGGCTGGAGACCGTCGAGGCGTTGGCCAAGGCCGACAACACAAGCGTCGTAAAAGTGGTCGCCGATGCCCTGGCCGCACTCGACCGAAGGGAAGGCGAGGTCGATTCAAACACCGTGTTTGACCTGATCCGCGTGCTGCTTGGCCGCCCGAAACAGGAACTCGTCGAACTGCGTGGCGACATGGAACGTCTGGCCACCGGCGCCAAGCGGCCTGTGATGCGACGGATCGGCTACGTGGGTCTGATCAACATCGATGCGGCCCGAGTCGGTACGGGCGGTGGCGACGCGAGCGAGCAGGTCTGGAAGCTGGCCAGCGCCGACCCCCGCCGGCTCGTCGACCTCATCGAGGCTCTGCCGCTGGTGGGCGATCCGGCCGTGCGGGCGAGCCTTTATGAGCGGATCGCACCGATTGTCGATCAGGCGGCGGCTGACGTCGGGCACCGTGGCGTGCTTGGCCGCTTGGTGCGGATCGAACTCACTGGATCGATGCGGACGCTCTGGCTCGACGAGGTGGAGGTGTATGCCGGCGACACCAATCTCGCCCGCACAGGAAAGGCCGCGCAGAAGCCCGGCCCAAACGCAGCCGACAATCGGCCTGACATCGTGATCGATGGGAAAGTCGACCCTAAGAATGGCGGGCCGCGTCCCGGCGCATCGCCCGAGGATCCTTGGTGGGAGGTCGATCTCGGATCACTCCATCCCCTGACGCGGATCGTGGTCCGCCACAAGAGCGGCATCCTGGGTGACCGGCTCAAGAACTTCAAACTCGTGGTGCTCGACGACGGCCGCAAGGAGGTGTTTGCCACCGACGGTAAGGCGGACGATTCGTTGCGGGCGGAGATCGCGCTGGTCAGCGAGGCCGAACGGATGGCGGCGGTCGTCCGACGGGCGGCTTTCGCGGCCCTGGCGGGAGTTCGCGGCCGCGAGACCGAGACCTTCAAGAAGATCGCTCCGTTCGTGAAGGACGAAGGCGACCGCGACGCGGCGATCCGGGCACTCGCTGTGATTCCCGTGGCGAAGTGGCCTGCTGAAGAGGCCGCACCGCTGCTCGACACCCTCATCGATGGCATGAAGCGGTCCTCGTCCGAGGCGCGTTCGAGCGACGCCGGTCTTGCCGCCTGGCAGTTCGCGGAGAACCTCACCACGCTGTTGCCCGCGGCCGAGGGAACGGCGCGTCGGAAAGTGCTCGCCGACCTGGGCGTGCGTGTGGTGAAGATCGGCACGGTCTACGAGCGGATGGCCTACGACAAGGAGACGATCGCCGTGCAGGCCGGCAGGCCGGTGCTCTTCGTGCTGGAGAATGCCGACGTCATGCCGCACAACTTCGTGATCACGAAGCCGGGCCGGATGCAGCCCCTCGGCGAGCTCGCCGAGACGAGCGCCCAGAATCCGGCGTTTGCCAAGCAGAATTTCGTGCCACAGTCTCCGGATGTGCTCGTGGCCAGCACGCTCATGCAGCCTCAAGGGGTGCAGCGGATCACGTTCAACGTGCCCACCGAGCCGGGTGTCTATCCGTATGTCTGCACCTATCCGGGCCACTGGCGACGGATGTTTGGGGCGATGTATGTGGTGAACGACCTGGATGCCTATCTTGCCGACCCGTCGGCGTATCTCGCCGCGCATCCGCTCGAGATCAAGGACGATCTGCTCAAGGATCGCCGTCCACGCACGGAATGGACGTTGGCCGATCTGGAGGGAAGCGTGCTGGGGCTGGAAAAGGGGCGGTCATTCGTCCATGGCCGCGAACTGTTCCGCACGGCCAGTTGCATCTCCTGCCACAAGATGGGCGATGCTGGCAATGCCTTCGGCCCCGAACTGGCCAAGCTCGAGGCGAAGATGACGCCGCTGGAGATCACGAAGCACATCCTGGAGCCCTCCCTGAAAATCGACGAGAAATATCGCTCGACGACGATCCTCACCGACGACGGCCGGTCGATCACGGGCCTTGTCGTCGAGGAGACGCCGACGGAGGTGGCGATCGTGGAAAATCCGGTGGCGAAGGCTGACCCGGTGCGGATCAAGACGAGCGACATCGACGAGCGGAGCACGTCGCCGGTATCGATCATGCCGAAGGGCCTGCTCGACAAGCTGACCCGCGACGAGGTGCTCGACCTGATCGCCTACGTGGCGGCCCGTGGTCAGGAGAGCAACTGCCTCTTTAATCCCGACGGCTGCCCGCACCACGGCAAGTAGGGCACATCACCCATGAATTCAGCCCATACACCCCCCGCTGGAACCGTGCGGCCGCTCGATGCGAACGAGCGGCGGGTGCTCGGCGTGCTCATCGAAAAGGGAAAGACGACGCCCGAACAGTACCCGCTCTCCCTCAACGCCGTCGTGACCGGCTGCAACCAGAAGAGCAACCGTGATCCCGTTATGCATCTCGATGAGGAGTCGGCCAGCCGGGCATTGACGAGCCTGCGTCAGTGCGGAGCGGTGGCGGAGGTGTTTGGGAGCGGGAAAATCCCCCGCTACCGCCACTTGGCCTACGAGTGGCTCGGTGTCGGCAAGGAAGAGTTGGCGATCATGGGAGAACTCTTGCTGCGGGGTGAGCAGAGCGAGGGGGATCTGCGGGGCCGTGCCAGCCGCATGGACCCGATCCCCGATCTCGATGCCCTCCGCACGCATCTCGATGCGCTGGCAAGCCGAGGGCTCGTCGTGTGGCTCTCGCCCCCTGGCCGTGGCCGGATGCTCACGCACGGTCTCCTGCCGGAGGAGAAGCTCGAGAAAGTGCGTTCGCAGGTGGGGATGTCGGCGCTGCCCGCCGGCCACGCGGCTGCCGTTAGCGACCGAGCCGTCGATGCTGTGGCCGCTGGCGGGCAGGAAGTGGCCGATGTCAGCGGGGCCGACGCGGGGCGGGCGGCTGACTCTCTCGCCGCCCGCGTGGCTCGGCTGGAGGCGGAGTTGGCCGAGGTGCGAGAAAGGCTTGCGGCACTGGAACCCGTCACTGGCGATGCCAAGTAGCTGTGTTTCCGTGCGGGGCCCACGCTGTTGCCATCGGTGGCTTGTGCGTGGGGATGTCGAGCGTGGGTCGTTGCAACTGCTGTGCGATCACGAACAGGAGGAACTGCCTGAAGCTGAGTCCCCGCTGGCCCCCGATCGCAGCCCAGCCAGTCTTAAGAAGCTCGAGCGATCGGGCGATTCCTGATTCGCCCGGTGCTCGCAGTCTGCCTAGAACATCGATGCATGTCGTGAAATCGATCGAGCTCAGCCCCAACCACATTTCCTACTGGCTCCAGACACACACGCCCACACAGCCCCGACTGCCGAGCAGGTCATCCTGCGGGCGATCGACAAGGCAGCGCCCGCACTCGAGATCGGGCCGAGCCATCGTCCCGTGGCGGCGGCGCCTACCGCCGCTTGACCTTGAAGCTGCGGAACTGCACGGGATCGTGGTGGCCGGCGAAGCCGATGAAGCCCGACCGGTGGTCGAGCCCTTTCGGCGGGTTCGCAATCTGGCTGCGGTCGAAGGTGTCGATGTCGACGTCGAGGATCTTGGTGCCGTTGAGCGTGATCCGGATCTTCTGGCCTTCGACATCGATCTCCTGGAAATTCCACTCGCCGACCGGTCGCAGGTAGCCGTGCTTGGCAGCGACGCAGTGGTAGAGGCTGCCGTGGTACTGGTAGGGCTCGAGTCCCGGCTTGCCGTCGGCAGCCTGCTTCTCGTTGTAGCCGTCGCTGTCGATCACCTGGAACTCGAGGCCGTCTTTGGCCGAGTAGCCGCCGGCCGGCGTGCGGAGGGCGATGCCGTTGTTGCCTGCCTTCGGCAGTTTGAATTCGATGCGGATGGTGCCGTTCTCAAACAGATCCTTCGTGAGCAGGTCGCCCCCCTTGCCGGGCTTGCATGTGATAACGCCGTCCAGCACCTCGTAGCTGTCGAGGGCGCCCTGCCAGTTGCTCAGGTCCTTGCCGTTGACGTATTCGACGAAGCCGTCGGCGCTGCGGCCGGCCAGTTCACGGTCGGCCTCCTCTGAAGGGATCTCGCGGATGAAGACGTTGCGCCAGCGGATCTCGCTGCCGTGCGTCTGCAGCTGGATCGGGCCCCTCGGAAAGACCGGGTCGGGCATGAAGCCGTTGGGGCGTTTCTGCACGGTGCCGCCGGCCGTGGCGTCCTGCTTGCCGTAGGCCAGGTAGCCCGCCTTCTGGTTGGCGAAGAAGTTTTCGAGCGGCGCGTTGTCGACGACGACCTCGCCGTTGAGCGCGACGGTGACGCGTTCGCCGATCATGCGGATGTGGAGCGTGTTCCATTCGCCGAAGGGCCTGTCCATCCGCTTGGCCGGAAACTTTCCGTCCACGGCTTTGTTGTTCCAGAGCCCGCCGGAGCCCTTGTCGGCGCCGAGGGGAAACTTCTTCTCCTCGGTGTAGTCCCAGATCTGCACCTGCGGGATGCCACGGAGGTAGACGCCGCTGTCGCCCAGCGGCAGCATCTTGTAGTCGACCCAGAGGTCGAAATCGCCGTAGTCTTGGTCGGTGGTAAGGTAGAGCCCTTGGCCGTCGTTGACGAGTTCGCCGTTCTCGACCCGCCAGTGCGCCTTGAGTTGGTCACCTTTGTCGACCCCCTTTGCATCGACCAGACCGCCCTCGATTGACTTCCGCTTGTAGTCAGCCTGCTGCTCGGGCGACATCTTGCGGAGATCAGTCGGATCCTGTGTGCCCCAGCCATACCAGCCGGAGAGGTCCCGGCCGTTGAAGAGCGTGGTGTAGCCGGACGGCGGCACGTTCTGTTCGGCCATGGCCAGGGCGGCGGGACCGGACAACAGGACGAACAGGCAGAGCGCAGTCTGTTTCATGTCGTGCATCCAGTTGGATTGTCGGGAAGGGGACAGGCCGGGGACACACTGTGTGGTTCGCGGGAACCGCACCGCCGGCAGGTGTTCGATCGTAGTCGATACGGGGAGGCGTGTCGAAGCTGTGGGTGGCCGTGTGCCGAGTGGACCAAAGTGTCTGGCCTGCTGGTGGCCGTTCGTTCACGATGCAGCCGGCTCGGAGGCGGCCGCGGGGCGAATCGACGAGCCGTTCCAGGGATGGCCGCGATCGCCGCCGTCAGTGCTGGTACACGGCGTAGCCGAGTTCACGGAGTTCCTTGGCCCAGGCGACCTCGGTCGCCAGGGCATCCTTCCAGGTCATCGCCGGGAAGTCGCCGTAGAGATCCTCGCGGAGCTGCAGGCCGTATTCCCGCACGAGCGGGCAGCCCTTGTGGCCACGAAGATGGTTGGCGAAGCGGACGGCCGGGTCGAGCCCGGTAGAGCCGACATAGAGGCAGGTCATCGCGGGAGTGGTGTAGCGGTTTTGCCGTTGAAAACGTCGGTTGCCCCGCACCGCCGTGTGGAGTTCCACGCAATAGACCCGGTGGTGAAGGGTCCGGGATCGTCGCACTCTGCCGGTCCGTGCCGCCATCGTCCGCGATTCCAAGGGTGCCGAGGCTCGGTGGCGGCCGGCACCGTCCGGGCCGCCAGCTCAAGTGTTGCCCACGATTCCAGGCCTGAAGACGGAGGGATAAGACCTCCCGGCGGTCGCCGCGGCCACGAGCGGCAGTGTGGCCAGCAGGAAAAAAGCCCAACAGCGAGCGGCGTTCTCTCGTTCTCTATTGATCGGCGAGCTGGTCCATAGGCCCAGCATCTGCGTCGACACATGCGTTACCGCACGATCGCAACCCGCTTTGACGTCAACAGTACCGGAGGAGGGACTTGAACCCACACGCCCTTGCGGGCAACGGATTTTGAGTCCGTCGCGTCTGCCATTTCGCCACTCCGGCTCATGAGGGGCAGGATCTCCCTGAGAGTACGGCCCGCCTCGCCCGA
>JBIIGJ010000043.1:0-26378 GCA_044236455.1 Pirellulales bacterium | reverse complement strand
CCTGGACGGCAGCAGGAGAAGGCTCGCGAGCCGGCTCGGTCGCTGCCGGCGACGTCACGGTCACCGCGGCGAGCGGCAGCACGAGCGGCTCTGTCATCGAGCGGCACGAGGCCAGGATCACCGCCGCTACGGCGATGACGAGCACGCGTGGCCAGCGCCACGGGTGGCGGTCGGCGAGAAGACCATGGTCGCTCATCGCACACCCCCCGCCCAGGATGCGCCGGCAAGATCCACCGGCAGCCGGTTGCCGATGATCAGCTCCGCCACGGGGTCGCCGAGTGTGGTGGCCACGTCCAGGCAATCGTCCCCGGGGTGGACATCGAACCAGCCCTCGGGCACCACGTCGGGAAGATCGGGATCACAGGCCGAGTAGACGACGCGGCGAACGTGTGAGCCGGCCAGGGCGAGCGTGAGATCGTCTTCGTCGATGACGATCTCCACCGGAAACCGCCAGGCCATGCCGGGAGGCGTGGCCAGTTTCGCGAGGACGCGGATCGACGGGAAGAGTTCCCGTCCCTCGTGCCGCGGAATGCCGGTGATCCGCAGCCGATACGGGTGGCCGACGACCAGCCCCATCCGCAGCGGGCCGGCACGCACCGGCGACCAGCCCTCTGCGGTCTCGATCGAGATCTGCATCCCCTCGGGGCCGCGGATCTCGATGGGTTGCACCGCATCGGGCAGGATGGATTCCGGACAGGGGCCGGGCTGTGGTCGCCGCATGGCGCCAATCGCTCCCGGTGGTGCAAGGGGTGCGGAATCGCCCCTCGGCCCGGCGGCTTCACGGGTGTGACCCGTGCCAGCCGCCAGAACGAGAAACGCTGCCACCCATAGCCCGCGGACGACCCACAGCGCGGCCCCTGTTCGGATGATCCTTGCGTAATGCCTCATGAAAAGTGACGGGTTGGTTGGTTGGTGTTCGGGTGTCTGTCGGAGGAGTTGCATGATGCGGTCAGCCATACGATCGGGAGCCTGGAACCGAACACCGTCGGCTCCCGATCACTGGCCGCGGTCGGCTCGACGCCGCCGCGGCGACGATCAGGGGCTCGGGGGGCACGGCGTCCCGGGCGGGCAGGCCACGCCCGCGTTGAGCGCGTCGGGATCCGGCCCACCGTTGTTGACCCACCGCTTGCGGTCTTCCTTCGGCTGCTTGAGCATGATGTTCGGCACGTCGTGGTTCTCGGCGATGTAGGCCCGGTGGGCGGGCTTCGGATAGCTGAGCCCGGGGTTCTGCTGGACGTGCAGCTTGAGTTCGCGGGTCGGCGGCGGGATGTGCATCTTGGTGTGGTTGGTGATGGTGTGCTTCTGCAGTCCGGCCGGAATGCCCAGCGGGATGTGGGCGGGGCCGGGCAGGCCGATCGGCGTGCCGGTGATCGGCATGCCGTACTGCGGCGCGTTCATGCCGGTCAGGAAGGCGGGGGGCAGTTGCGACGGATCCCCGCCACACGGCATCCCCAGCGGTGCGGCCACACCCACGGGGGTGCCACCACCGGCCGAGGCGATGCCTCCGCCGGCCCCGGCGATACCACCGGCGCCGCCGACTCCCGACGATTCAAGATCCTTGTTGCCGATGCGAATGATGGCGAGGATGGAGCCGCGACGATCAGCCTCCACGACCGGGTCGATGCCCGGATCCAGCCGGGTGCTCACCAGGGTTTCCACGCCGGCGACGGCCAGTTCCTGGTAACACGGATCAGGCAGGTAGACGACCTTGGTGACGAAGTTGCCCGTCGTCACCTGGTCGAGATCCTCCTCGGTGAGTTGGAACGGAATGGAATTGTGCGCGAGGAAGGCGGCCGTTCGCGGCGCGACCGGGGCCACCTCCAGCGACGGGTAGAGTTCAATGCCTTCCCGGCCGGGAATGTCGGTGATCTTGAGCCGGTAGATCGCGCCCTGCGGGAAGTCGTAGCGGCCTGGAGTGACCAGCGGCGTGGAATCAAATCCCCCGGACATCGAGACATCCCACCGCACCTGCATCCCATCGGGGCCGATGAAGCCGACCTGCGATGTGGGGGCCATCATGCCACCGGCGACCATGCCACCACCGCCGCTGCCGTCCGGGCCGGCGCCGCCGCCTTCACCCTCGGCGTATGACGCAGCTAACGCGGCTTCGTACGACGTGGCGGCGATGACGCCGGGGCCGGGGCCATCGACGCCGGGGCCGGGGTGCTGCAGCATCGCCGCTGGCGGCAGTACGTTGGAGTGTTGCGGCGCCACTGGCCTGATCTGGGCCAGGCCCGTGAGGGGCGAATTCGCAGGGATATGACACCCCGTGAGCGTGGCTGCCAGGGAGAATCCGACAAAACCTTGCAGGCGTCGGTTGAGCATCGCGTCACCTCCGGACCGGGATCGTGTTGCCGACTCGCGAATCCGCGGCAGTCCGGCATGGGCCGGTTGAACCCCGATCCCGTACACTCTTCCCGAGATGTACGGCACCGTCGGTTCAAGCCTTGGATACTTGAGCCACACATCGTTCTTCGACGCATAGCCGCCCGCTTCTTTGGCAAAATCCTCAAAGTCGACCTGATCGTGACACTCAGCTTCCCCCCCAGATTGCCAGCCTTGTTTTTCCCATCTGCTGGCACCTGCTGCCGGAGGGCAGCGGCCGGGGCATGGGTGGCGCTGGTGTCGGCTGCGGTGTGCGTGTGTGCCGGCGGTCCGGCCGCGGCGCAGCAGCCCGAGACACCGGCCCGCACTGGGCCGGCTGAGAGCATCTACCGGAAAAATGCGGCGGCGGCCGCAGCCGTGCCTGCGGCCGATCAGGCGGCCCAGGCCGAGCGGATCGTGGCAGCGGCGCTGGCGGCGCTGGGGCGGGCGGAGTCGATCTCGGCCCGGGTCCGCCAACGGGTCCGTGTGGGGGATCGCGTGCTCGTCGGCGCCGGCCGCTACGTGCAATCGGGGCTTGGCGAGGATCAGCGGTATCGCTACGAGTCGTCGATGAAATCAGACACGGAGACCTTCGACCTGCTGGAAGTCTGCGACGGGCTGTTTGCCTGGTCCTACCGGCGGATCGGTCCGCAGCCGCCGCAGCTCGAACGGCTCGACGTCCGCCGCATCCGCGAGCGGCTGCGCCAGTTGCAGCCCGCCGACGACGCCGCGGTTTCGCCGTATCTGGGAGGCATCCAGCGGACGCTCGCACTGCTGAGAAACTGGTTCCGCTTCGTGGCCGTCGAGTCCACGGCCATCGACGACCTGCCTGTCTGGCTGATCGAGGGCCGCTGGCATCCCGAGAGTCTGGCGGCCCTGTTGCGGTCGCAGAAGGAGGCCGCCATGCGGCCCGACGGCATCACAGCCGCGGAGCTTCCCGACGGCACGCCCTGGAGCGTGCGGCTGTCGATCGGCAAACGTGACCTGTTTCCGTTCCGCATCGAGTGGCTGGCGATTCCGGGCCGCCGCCCCGTGGCCAACCGTGAGCCTGAGCCGATTGCGGTGCTGGAACTCTACGACGTACGACTGGGAGAGCCGGTCGATGCGGCCGCGTTCGTCTACAAGCCGGCCATCGAGGGGCTCATCGACCTGACCGACACAACCGTGCAGCATCTGGTGCCGCTGCGGCCTTAGGCTCGCGAGTCGCAGCATACGGCGGCGGAAGACCGGAAGGGCCGGCTCGCTCGTATGGCTTGAACACCCTCCCGAACCTACGATGATGGCTCGGGGCGATGCGCATGCATCCCGCCCCGCACAGGATCGTTCACGGCATCGTCAAGCGAGCAGGATCAACCATGGATCGCGTGTTCTCACGGGCGGCACTCTTTGCGGTAGCGCTGATGGCGGCAACGGCGGGGCTGGGCCTGTGGCTCGGCGATTTGCACGGACAGACTGCGCCCGCCGTGCTCCGCTGGGGCACGGTGCACAGGCTCTCGGGCGTGTTGGCGGCGCTGATGGTCGTGCTCGTCAACAGCATGGCCGTGACCTACTTCATCGGCACCGGTCGGTGGTGCCGGGAAGTGGTGGAGACCTACGGCCTCGATGGCAGCTACATCGAACGAAGCCGGCGTCTCAAACGGTCGGCCTTTCCCTTTGCCCTGATGGGCATGCTCGCGGTGGTGACGATCGTGGCGCTGGGCGGCGCGGCCGACCCGGCGTCGGGCCGACCCGGCACGCAGCAGTGGGTCACGCCGCATCTCCTCGGCGGCATCGGCCTGGCAGCGATGATCGCCTGGTGCTTTCAGTCCCAAGTGCCACCGATCCGTCGGCAGCACGAACTGATCGAGGAGGTGATGGCGGAGGTCCGCGAGTCGCGCCGTCGCCGCGGTCTCGACGTCGACTGAGCTGCTTCGGCCGAAGTCGCCCGCATTGGTGCGCCGGTTGCGGCCACCCCCTGAGCCGTCTATCGCCTGCCGTGTGATTCCGGCGGGTGTGCGTGGCCGTGCGAATGGCCGTGTGAGTGTGCGTGGGATGACCGCTCCATCACGGTGATGCCCCAGGCGATCGCCAGGCCGAGCGCCAGGCTCGACGTCAGCAGCAAGCGATCGTGGCTGTGAAACTGCACCTCCGGCAGCAGGTCGGCGGCCGCGATGCAGAGGAAGGCGCCTGCTGCCAGTGCCATTGCCACGCCGACGAGGGTGTCCTGCTGGCCGCCAAACACACGGAGACTGCCGAGAAACGCCACGGCGCCCAACGGCACGATCAGGGCATAGAGGCCGTTGGCGATTTTGCGGCCCCGGCCTGACACGCCGGCGTTGAGCATGAGCGTGCCGATGATGGCGGCGTCGAACGGTTTGTGGAGCAGCACGGCGAGGAACGTGGCAAAGCCCGCCAACCAGCCTGCGCCGTGATCGCCGTCGGCCCGCACCGACGCGGCCAATGCCGCGCCGTCGGCGAGGCTGTGCAGCGCAAGTCCGGCAAATGCACCGCACCAGGCCCATCGCCCGCTCCCGGAGGTCGCATGTGCTACGGCATGATCATGCGAGTGATCGTGGCCATGATCGTGGCCGCAGTCGTGGCCGTCGTCACCGTCGGCGGTGTGGTGGGAATGGCCGTGAAACGCCCGCTCGAGCAGGAACATCAGAAAGAACCCCGCCAGCACCCAGAGCATGGTGGTGTCGATCTGCCGATCGAGTTGGAGAAAGGCATGCGGCAGGAGATGGAGCAGGCCGACGCCCAGCAGCACGCCCCCGGTGAGCGAGAGCAGCACCTGCATGCGGCGATGCCCCATCGAAAGAAACGACAGCGACGACCCGCCGGCATAGGCCGCGGCAGACACCGCCGCCAACTGGATGGCCAGCGTCAGGAGCGGCAGATGGCTGGGTTCTGTAGGGGCCGGGAGGGGGGGCATGGGGCGGCTCGGTGGAGGTTGGCAAACCGGCCATGATCGTGCAGCGAAGCCCGCAGGGCAAGCGGCAGTCGCTCTAGCACCGGCTCAACGGCGTGAAATTACCGCCGGTAGTTCCAGGGAGCGGGCACGGTCTGGTACGAACGCGACGCCTGCTCCATCTGCTGCCGTGCGTGTGAGATCCGCTCCGTGCGGGCGGCATCGGTGGCGGCGAGCAGGCCCAACGCGATGACCGCCACGTAGGTCACGATGTTCGCCCAGAGCACGCGGCCGTGGAATTTCATCGCGGTACCGAACGCCTTCTTGACCTTGCTGCCGAACAGCCCGAGCCTGACGCTCCAAATCTCGTCGAGCACGAGATGCGTCAAGAACCCGAGGACCACGGCACCCGAGATGAAATAGCGCCGCATCGGGTCGTCATGGCTGAAAGCCAGAAACGTGATCTGGCCCGCGATCGCCGCCGCAGGCAGGCTGTGAAGCATGCCGCGGTGGATTGAATAGTGTTCGAGCAGCCAGGTCGCGCCAAACCGGATCGCCGCATAGAGAGCGGCCCCCACCAGGATGATCGCCTCCATAGGCATTCCCATCTGATGGAACCGGTGCAGCAGCATCATCGGCACGATCGCGGCGGCAAACGCCACGCTTTCCCGCATCGGAGTACCGGGCCCGCTGTCGAGATCGGGCATCATGCCGGCCACGGTGCAGACGGTGCCTCCCAGCAGGCAGGTGGCCGGGGGCAGGCCGCCGACATACCACGCCGCCGCGGCATAGCCGACGCCTACGATGGACGAACCGGTGATGTGCGCCTGCAATCCGGGCACTGCTATCCCCCGCCAAAGTCCTGCCTGCCAGCCTGCGCAGAGGGGCGACCACATGCGCAAGACGTCTCTGCGCGACGGCCCACCAGGGCGGTCAGCTCAGACACACGTGGTTTATCGACATCGGGAGCGTCGGCACGTTTGGAGATTCAGCGTCGGCTGCGTGGTCACAAGACCCCCTGCACTGCCCTCCGGAAAAGCTTGCTCGCCAGGAAAAGTCGCATGTAAATGGAGCGATTGCATCGCCTGCGGCAGCTGCGCAGTGCGGGCCGCCTGGGTGCTTGGCGACGATTGTGCATCGGGAGCCCGTGGTGTTCTTGTCCGAATGGATAATGTGAGGGTTTTGGTTGGGCTGGGTTGTTTCTGCTGGATCGAGTGATCTTCGCATTCTTGTGCGCAGTTTTGGACTTCGCCACCGGTTGGGACACTCTCTACACTCCGCCCCACTGGCTCGGAGGCATTCCGACCACCCTGATCCCTGATCACTGGAGGCTGGAGTGGCTCTCGAAGGCTATGACCTGGTCATGCTCGGCATTCTGGCCGCGGCTGCACTCCTTGGCTATTTCAAAGGCATGGTGTGGCAGCTGGCCTGGATCGCCGGCATTGTCGCGAGCAGCTACGTTTCCTTTCGCTTTGGTGCGGTGCTCGCGCCGTATTTCGGCAACCAGGCACCGTGGAACCGCTTTGCCGCCATGCTGGCCATCTATGCCGGCACCTCGATCGGCGTCTGGCTCGTGTTTCGCGTAATTTCCCAGGCGATAAGCGCGGTGCATCTCTCCGCATTCGACCACCAGATGGGCCTGCTTCTGGGGCTGGCCAAGGGGGCGCTCCTATGCGTCGTGATCACGTTTTTCAGCGTGACGCTCGCCCCCGCCTATCGCGATCAGATTGTGGCCAGCAAGAGTGGCCGACTCGTGGCGCAACTGATCGTCCGTGCAGACACCTACCTTCCCAAGGAGATTCACGACACGGTCGATCCGTTCGTGAAGCAGTTCGAGAGGCAGTTCGAACAGCCGGCCGGAATGCCGGCGGCGGCTTCGGGACAATCGGCCACGGTTGCCGGCCAGCCATCGCCCTTGCAGGCAATGTGGGACGGTGTCAGGTCCGCGGCCGCGTGGACCGGAACGGAGCAGGGGGGGGGCACAGGGCAGGGGGCGATGCAGGCCGGCGGCGTGCTGCCGGCAGGTTCGGCCTGGTTCGTGCCGAGTGCCGCCAGTCCGGCCCAGCCCGTCGCGCCACAGCGGTATGCGGCGCCGGCGGCGCCCCAGACCGGGAGCGGGTTCGGGATGCCCCAACGATTTGCGCCCCAGCCCGCCGCGTCGCCGATGCAGCCCCAGCCGTTCGTGCAACAACCAGCCGTCTCCCAACAGATGCCACAACAACGCTATCCGGTCGGCGCCCAATCGCCGCTGACGGGGCGGTGAGCCGGCGGGCCCGCTACGTCTGGCAGCAGCCGCGATCAGCAGGGCAGCAGGGCGGAGTTGCCCTGGAAAACAAGCCGGAAACGAACAAGGCCGAAACCGGACATAAGAGACATTATCGGACGTTGGGGAGAGGGGTGCGCGCGCCGGCTCCGGGACGGCTGCTGCGGTCAACGCGCCCAATACGCCGGGACGGCAGATGTCTCCTCGCGTGGATCTTTCCCTTCAGCCTCGCTCGGCAGTTCGGTGCCCGTTCGGGGAAAGCTCCAAAGCTCGTCGAGCATCCGCCGATCCCGGCTTCGCCACTCGATGCGCTGCAGCAGCCGTCCCGTCGCCTCCCTGGATGGGATAAGGAAAACAGTCTCCACGCGACGGCTCCGGCATCCTGCCTGCGCTTGTCAGCAACGCCGGCTCTCGGGACATGGGCAGCCCCTCACGGATGCATCCGCTTCCATAAAAGCCCGGAGCGGAAGCGACGGGACGGCTTTGGCTGCCATAGGCATGGGCAGCCCCGAACCGTCCTACGAGGCGGCTTCTTCCAAGAACACGCCCATTCGGCGGAACTTTTCGTAGCGTTCCGCGACGAGGGTTTCCACCGGTTGCTCGACCAGGCTCCGCAGCGACCGCACAAGCCAGGTCTTGAGCCGGGTCGCCATCTGCCGCGGATGCCGATGGGCGCCGCCCGCCGGCTCCTCGATCACGGCGTCGATCACGCCAAGCTCCTTCAGGTCCCGCGAGCGGAACCGCAGCGCCCGGGCCGCATCGGCCTTGAACTCGACGCTCTTCCAGAGAATCCCGGCGCAGCCCTCGGGGCTGATCACGCTGTAGTAGGCATGCTCGAGCACCGCCACCCGGTCGCCGACGCCGATGCCCAGCGCCCCGCCTGAGCCGCCCTCGCCGATGACGGCACAGACGATCGGCACCGGCAGCGTCGCCATCAAGAACATGCTCTCGGCGATCACCTGGGCCTGGCCGCGTTCCTCGGCCCCGATGCCGGGATAGGCACCTGGAGTGTCGATCAGGCAGATCACCGGCAGGCCGTACTTTGCCGCCAGTCGCATTTTGCCCATCGCCTTGCGGTAGCCCTCGGGATGGGCACAGCCGAAGTGGCAGGCCTGACGCTCGGCCAGCGTGTTGCCTTTTTGGTGGCCGACGACCAGGACCTTGTGTTGCTCAAGTTTGGCGAAGCCGGTCAGCATCGCCGGATCATCGCCAAAGGCCTTGTCGCCGTGCAGTTCGACGAACTCGTCGAAGACCAGCGAGAGATAGTCGCTCGTCTTCGGGCGATTGGGATGGCGGGCCACCTCGACCGTCTGCCACGGATCGAGACTTCCGAAGACATTCTTCTGGACCTCGACGAGCTCCCGCTTCAGCCGCCGCAATTCTTCCTGCTCCTGCGCGCCGACTGGCGCGGCCTCCAGTTGCGAGATCCGTTCTTCAATCTCGTAGATCGGCTTTTCGAGCGGCAGTCGATGCAATCCGGACGACATCAGATGACCTCATGGGAACGGGGTGACCTGAAGATTGTCACCGCTGGTCGAACCCCGCGTCAATTCTGGCTTCACGCCCCTGCCCGGTTCAGGAACTTGATCGCCCCGATGTGCTGCACGACATCCCGCATCGACGCCGGGCGATCGGCCGGCTTTTTGGCAAGCATCTGCCGGATCAGCTTCGAGACGCTTCCCGTGGCGTTGCGGTTGAAAGCCTCGACCGAAGGCGGCGTCGCCGACAGGTGCTTGTGCAGGAGTTCTTCCGTGGTCGACGCCGTGTACGGCGGCTTGCCTGCGAGCAGTTCGAACAGCAGGCAGCCGAGCGAGTAGATGTCTGCGCGGGGGTCGACCGGCAGGCCGCGGATCTGCTCCGGCGCGATGTAGCTTGGCGATCCCTGTGCCGGTCCCTTCCCGCGGAAGAGTCGCCGAATCAATCCTGATTTCCGCGCCGAGATGGCCAGATCGATCAGCTTCACGTCGCCGTCGGCCGATGCGAGCACGTTTTCGGGTTTCACGTCGCGGTGCACCCAACCACGGCCGTGCATGTGATCGAGCCCCCAGGCCAGCTGCGTGACGATGCGGTGCAGCCGCGGCGCGATTTCATCGACGCTCGCCGCGATCTGTCGTTTGAGATTGGCGTGCGGATAGAGTTCCATCACGAGGTGTGGCAGTCCGCCCGCCTCGGAGAAACGGTCGATGTGGATGACCGCAGGATGGTCGAGCCCACGGGCCACCTCGAACTCATGCCGGAGCAGCCGCCGCTGCCCGGCGTCCCTGGCCATTTCGGGAACGACGGCCTTCACCGCCATCCGCTGCCCGGACGACCTGTCGAAGGCCTCCCAAACTTGGCAGTGACGGCCCAGGCCAAGCTGGCGGCTGAGCGTCAGAGGACCGAGTTGTTCGGGGATTCTGCCCATGAAGATCCTGCATTCCCGGAAAGGCCGGGGCCGAGTTCGATCGATACGAGCACGAGCCCCTGCGGCGGCGCCGTCGGGCCTGCGACCGGCCGGCTCCGGGCTGCGATCACCTCGCGAATCCACTCCGGCTTCCGTTTGCCGGAGCCAACCATCACGAGCGACCCCGTGATGATCCGCACCATGTTGTAAAGAAATCCGTTGCCGATGACCTCGATCCAGACCTCGGCTTCGGCCGCGTCGTCATACCCTGAGTGGCGAAACACGTTGGCGGTGTGGATTGTGCGTACTTTCGACCGCCTTGTGGAGGGGGTGGTTTCGAAACTGGTGAAATCGTGCTCGCCGAGGAGCTCGGCCGCGGCAGCCTGCATGGCTGCAACGTCGAGCCTGGATTTCCACCGCCAGACCAGATGCCGCTGGAGCACCGGACGCCACGCCGCATCGTGAATCCGATAGCGGTAGCGTTTGCGGACCGCGGCCGAGACCGGATCGAAGTCGTCCGGGGCCGCGAATCCCTCGAGCACGGTGATGTCGGCGGGGAGTTTGGCGTTGAGGGCCCGCACCCACACTGCCGGCTCGAGGCTGCTCGTCGTCGTGAACGCCACCAACTGGCCGAGCGCGTGCACGCCGGCGTCGGTGCGACTGGAACCCCGCGGCAGGATCGCCTCGCCGGTAACGCCCCGGATCGCCTCGGCCAGCACCCCCTGCACCGTTGCGCGGCCGGGCTGGATCTGCCAGCCCGAATACCGCGTGCCCTCGTAGGCAAGCGTCAGGCGAATCGTGCGCGGAGAGCCGAGGATGCCAGGGGTGTCTGTCATGCGCGATGCGATGCTGTTCCTGCGGACCGGCCGAGCAGCGGCCGCAGGAGACGCCGCAGGACGGCCGCCGGCACGAACGCCATGTTCGCCGTCAGCATCGCCAGCCCAAACTCCATCATGCCCATCGCGAGGCCGATCCCCAAGTGCACAGGCACCGCGATCGCCAGGGTCAGCCGGCGGGTGAGCCGGGGCCAGATGAGGGCGGGATAGGAAATTTCCCACCAGAGTGTGGTGAGCGTCAGGGCGTTCACGAGCCACGGATGGCTGGCCAGCGAGGTGAGGTCGAGCGTGCGGTACTGGACGTTGGCGGCGGCTCCCCAGAGGGCCGTTCCTTCCCACCAACTGGCTCCCAGGAGCTTCCCGCAGCCGGAGAAGAGATAGACCACGCAGAGATGCACCTGGATCAGCCGCAGCGCCAGATTCGCCCGCACCGATGGCCGGCCCGCGGCATGATCTGGTGCCAGCAGGCGGTCGACCGAGAGCACCGCCCCTGCTGGCCCGACCGCCACCGCGATCAGGAGCATTCCCAGCGTGTCATCGAACCCGAAGACATTCAGCGGCGCCCGGTTGACGGCGCTGATGAAGCCCAGCAGCGCCACGACCGCAGCCAGGGGCGTGGCGATGCCGAGCGCGAGCATCATGGCAGCGCCGAGCGTGATGCTGGCGAGGAGTCGGACTGTGGCGGCGGAGTCGGCGGTGAAGTACCAGCTCCACTGCCACGGCTGATCGTTCATCCGCCAGACGTTCTCTGGCCGCTGCCAGCCGTCGATGCCAAAGAAGGCTTCGGCATCGAGCAGCCAGACGAAGCTTGCCCATGCCAGCAGCCCTGCGGCGCATATCCTCACCAGAGCCAGCGGCAGCGGATCGGCGGGCGTGAACCAGAACGTGTTCCACGCGTCGAGCCAGTCGCCCAGCCAGCTGCCGTGGGATGTCCGTTCAGCGGCCTTCGTTTCCCCAATCATTGGTTCCGCGCTCCTGCCAGTGGATACGCTCCCGCCAGCGCATACGTGCCCAGGGGCGTCACCACGTCACTCCCCTGCTCCGACCGGATCACCTCCTCCGGTGTCGGCAGATAGTGCTCGATCATCCGCAGCGTCACCTGGCTGCCGCCGTGCCGACGCAGGAGCTGGCCGGCGACATCCTTCACGAGCGGCTGCCACTCCCCCCTGCTCTGCCGTCGCACCTCTTCCGGCGCGTCTGGCGGCGGCACGAGCGCCGCGATTTTCTCGCTGATCATGAAACGGCGGTGGTAGAGAAGCCGCGGCCAATCGGTATCGCAATCCGGGATTGAGCCCTGCCGGATCGAACCGTCGGCCATGACCATCGACCAGCGGATCGAGTGGCCCGGGCCGGGATCGGGGGCGAAGAACCGGTAGCCGTGCCCCAGGAACAGCGCGCCGACGAGCGGTCGCACCGGCTGGAGCGCCGCCACTGCCAGGTCGCTCGCCGGCGCCGGACCCGCCAGAGGTGGCAGGATAACGGCCGCAAAATAGGTCAGCAGGCCCAGCGACACCACGGCGCGGACGGCCGGCGGCCAGGGAGAGCGGCGGTCGGTGCGTGGGATGACCAGCGTCATAAAGCTGTATTCGACGCGAAAGCAATCTGTTCACCGCCCTGCCCCCAAGACGACAGTCTGGGCAAGATCGGAAAGCAGGGAAGCCTGGATCGACAGAAGCTCGACGAGCTGTGTAAAAAGTCCGCCGCTGTGTCGATCGGGGCTGCCCACGCCCCGTCGCCGGACGTTCGCTGCGCCCATCCTGGGCTTCGCTCTCTCGATGCTGACTGCGCTTCGCCATCCATGGCTGCGCTTGTCAGCAACGCCGGCTCTCGGGGCATGGGCAGCCCCTCCCTGCAACCTCCTTCCGGGCAACTCCGTTGCCACCGGCTGGTACTGCGTTTCGCATCCTGCGAAGCAGTCGTGGGTGGAGCCGGGATCGGCGGAAGCTCGAGGAGCTGTCTTCACGAAAAACACGACATCGTGTCGTTTTTTCTTGGCGGGCCTCCGCCCGCTGGCGCGAGCGTGTCATCCTGCCACGCAATCGTGGAGCGGGAGCCGGGATCGGCGGAAGCTCGAGGAGCTTTTGGATTTTTCGACCTTCTGGGGAATGCGCTGCCGTAGGTCGTGGAAGGAGAAAAATCCAACGCGACGAGACTTCTGCCGTCCCGGCGGCGCGTCATCGTCCCGGCGGCACGTCAACAGTTGGTGTTGTGAAAACAAAAAACTCCCGCGCGGCACGCGGCCGCGCGGGAGTGAAAGACTGCACAGAACGGCCGGACAAGCCCGGGCCGACCGAATGGCTCACTAGCGAATCGAAGCGGTCGCGTCGGCCGAGGCCGTCCGCTGGGCCGGGTCGATCGACAGTTCGATCTCCTGGCCAGCGGCCAGGTCGATCACCTTCGACGCGACCTGCTCACGGCCGTCGACGACGGTCGTAACACGGACCTCATAGTTCCGCCACGTCTGGCCAGCAGCCAGCGTCGTGGTCTGGAACTGCCGCGTGGCGCCCGCGGACGAGGTCTCGTTGCCGGCCAGCCAGACCTTCGCGTCGGCGGGCACGTGCAGCGTCAGGCTCGTCTTCGGGGCCGAGGCGTCGGCAAAGGACAGACTGGCACGGCCGCCGGCAACCAGCGACACGACCTTGGTCTGCTCGCTGCTCTGGCCGTCGCGGTCGACGGTCATCCGCACCGTGAACTCATACCGCTTGCCCGCGGCAAGGCCACGCGACAGGTACTGCCGCATGGTGCCGGTGGCCGACGTCTTCGTACCGTTGACGAAGATCGTTGCGCCAGCGGGAACCTTCACGGACAGGAGGGCCGCATCGGCCGGCACCAGGCTCGTCGTGGAGTCGTTCGAGATCGGATTGACCGACCGCGGCGTCTCGATGATCTCGCCGCCGGTGACCGAAGGCACCTCGCCGATCACGCGGTACGACTCGACTGATTCGCTGTAGCCGCTGGAGTAGGTGGCCGCCGGCACCGAGGTGCCGCCGTATGAACCACCGTATGAACCGCCGTACGAGCCGCCACCCGAGGAACCGCCGGACGAGCCACCCGAGGAGCCGCCGTAGGAATATGAGGAATAGGAGCCGCCAGAGCTGCCGCCGGACGAGCCACCCGAGCTACCGCCGGACGAGCCGTGGCTCGAATGACGGTAGGCGCGCCTGGCCATCTTGGCGGCGTGGTGCGAGCCCCAGCTGCCGTGAGATCCATGGGAACCCGAGGAGCCATAGCTGCCGCCAGACGAACCGGCTGAGCTGTAGCCGCCGGACGAACCGCCCGACGAACCGCCCGAGCTACCGCTGGACGAACCGCCCGACGAACCGCCCGAGCTGCCGCCGGACGAACCACCCGACGAGCCATAGCCGCGATAACGGTGATGCCAGCCAGCATCAGCGTCGCAGGCAGTCGCTGCGACCGCGACAAAAGTGACAACCCCAGCCACCCGCAACCAACGACGATGGACCAACATCTGAAACACGCTCCCTTGAAAAGTGTGGATCGCCCATGTTCAGCCGCATGCGGCTGGGGCGCTAAAAACTGACGGCACGACGCAAGGATAGTTTGCGGATTTGGTAAATCAAGAAGGATGGGCGAGATGCGCCGGCTTCCGTGCCGTGCCGCCGGAGACTGCGATGCAGAGGGGTCACAGCCCAGAAAAACCGGAAAAACCGGCAGAATCAGCGTGGTGTTCCCGTCACTCGAACGTCATCCACGTCGAGCCGCCCGGTGGCTCCGAGCAGGCCGACCTGAAGGATCGCCTCCCGGGCCCACACCGGCACTGCGACCGTTCCTTCGACCTGCCGCCACGGGCCGTTGCCCTTCCATGGCCCCACCTGACCGTTCATCGACCGGGTGCGTTCCTCGTTGAAAAACCGCACCACCAAGCCTGGGAAATCATCGGGATTTGGCCCTCCGCCGATGCCGTCGCCACGAACCGACAGCGAGAAGGCCACCCGGCCGATCTCGCGGCCGTCGACTGGAAATCCCTGGAAGAGTTGGGCCGGCCGGCCCGGCTGGCCGTTTTCCAGCCGCAGGTAATGCAGACCCTCCGGAGCATCCGGTCCCTCGACGATCTGAATCTGTCGCCCGTAGTACCAGGCGGCAGGCACGTCTGAATCGGGGAGCATTTCCTCGAATCCGCCGTTGTGAAGGGCGGGCCTCGTGCCGTCGGGCTGTACCCTCCTGCCCTGCTCTGCGGCACCCGTCATCGGAACGAACAGGCTGGGCACGAGCGACTCTCGCTCCATCGTGCCGTTCCGCTTCGACAAGAGCACCAGTGTCTGTTCATAGCGTTCGCCGACCGGGATGATCATGCGGCCCCCTTCGGCGAGCTGGTCGACGAGCGGCTGCGGAATGTTTTCCGGCGAACAGGTGACGATGATCTTGTCGAACGGTGCGTGCTCGGGCCAGCCCTGAAAGCCGTCGCCGATCTTCGTGACGACGTTGCGGTAGCCAAGCCGCGTGAGCGTGCGGGCGGCCTTCTCGCCGAGCATGGGGCTGATCTCGATGGAATAGACCATGCCCACCAGTGGCGAGAGCACGGCTGCCTGGTAGCCGCTGCCGGTCCCGATCTCCAGCACGCGATCGGTCGGTTTCGGCTCCAGTTTCTCCGTCATGTAGGCCACAACGAACGGCCCCGAAATTGTCTGTGCGGCGCCGATCGGCAGGGCCATGTCAAAGTAGGCGTAGGGCCGCTGCGGAGCCGCCAGAAATTCGTGACGGGGCACGAGCCGCATGCTTTCGAGCACGCGCGGATCGCTCACCCCGCCGCCGGCAATGTCGTCGCGGACCATCCGTTCGCGGGCCTCGGCAAAACGGTCGGCCGCCGGGGGCGCCGCACCGGCAGGCCACGAGAACGCAAGCGCCGCCAGCCACCCGGTTGCCAGCAACCAGCCTGTCCGCACCGCCGTTGTTCCTGTCCTGCACATGATCGCCTTCCTCACTTGGACGGCAGGATTTTCACCAGTTCAATCTCGAACACCAGCAGTTCGTTTGGCTCGATGACCGGTGGTGACCCTTCCTCGCCATATCCCAGTTGGGGCGGCACGTAGATGCGCCACTTCTCGCCCGTCTTCATCAGCGGCAACGCCTCCTGCCAGCCGGGCACGACGCCGCGGAGCGGGAATACGGCGGGCTCACCCTTGGGATCGGTGCCGTCGAACTCGCGGCCGTCGATGTGCGTGCCCCGATAGTGGGCGGCCACGGCATCGTCGAGCGTGGGGCTCGGGCCCGCGCCCGCGCGGATCACCTCGTACTGCAATCCGCTCGGCCGGGTAACGACTCCCTGCTTCCGGCCATTGGCCTGGGCAAACTCGGTCGCCTTGGCCAGGTTGACCTTGCCAGCCTCGCGCATCCGCCTGCCGAACTCCTTCTCCCGCTCCTGCATGCGGGCGTCGAATGCCTCGAGCGTCTGCCTGATCTGCTGCTCGCTCAGGCGAGGCCGCGTTTCCAGGATCGCATCCGACAGGCCGCGGGCGAGCGCGGCGGCATCGACGGCCGGTTCCTGGCCCTTGAAGTCGGCGGCGATGCGGCTTCCGATCCGCAGGCCGAGCGAGTAGCCCAGCGTCGCAGCGGGCGTGCCAAGCCCGTCTGCGGCCGTCCTGTCTCCAGGCGGGCTCGTCGCCGGCAATTCACTCGGCGGCTGCTCCGCCGCAAGCGGCTGCACCACGACACTGCCGGCCACCAGCAGGCCGACGAACCACACGCCGATGTTTCCCAGCCGCATCTTCATGCTGCACTCCTTTGCTGCTGCCATACCGATCTGTCACGTTTCTGCGGCCGCCTGCCGGCCGGGGCGACCGATCGCCCCCTTCGTGAGTTCGAGGAAAGCCGTCTCCAGGTTGACCTCCTGCTCGCGCATCGAGAGCAGGCGGTGCCCGTCGGCAATGAGCTTCGCCGCCAGCGGCGAGGGATCGTCCACGCCGTCGGCGAGCGTCACGAGAATCTCGCCGTCGCGAACGGCGACGCCCGCCGCCTCGGGCGATGTCTCCAGCAGCCGGGCGGCCTTCTCCGGCGGTCCGGCCAGCCGGAAGCGGATCACCGGCCGGCCGCGGACCTGTGTCAGGAGATCCTGCACGTTTCCACAGGCCAAGAGGCGGCCATATTCGATGATGCCGACCCGATTGCAGATGTCGGCAAGCTCCGGAAGGATGTGGCTGGAAACGAGGATGGTCTTGCCGAGCCCCTGCAGCCGCTTGAGCAGCCCACGCATCTCGATTCGCGCCCGCGGATCCAGTCCGCTGGCAGGCTCGTCGAGCAGGAGCACCTGCGGGTCGTGCAGGAGCACGCGAGCCAGTCCCAATCGCTGCGTCATGCCGCGGGAGAGGCTGGTCACCAGTTCGTCCCGCTTGAAGGCGAGGTCGACCAGTTCGAGCGACCGCTCCGCCACCTTCCGCCGCTCGGACCCGTCGATCCGGTAGGCCGCCGCGAAGAACTCCAGGTATTCGATCACCCGCATGTCGTCGTAGACACCGA
The DNA here is from genome assembly GCA_044236455.1 of Pirellulales bacterium. GTDB lineage: Bacteria > Planctomycetota > Planctomycetia > Pirellulales > UBA1268 > CAMCQY01. The sequence goes on along the minus strand of JBIIGJ010000043.1, from coordinate 9,171 downwards.
AGATGTCGGGCATGTAGCCGATCGCACGGCGGATCTCGCGAGGATGCGTGTAGATGGAGTAGCCGCAGACATAGGCCTCGCCCCAGGTCGGCGCCAGGAGCGTGGAGAGGATGCGGATGGTGGTCGTCTTGCCGGCCCCGTTTGGCCCGATGAAGCCGAACAGATCCCCCTTCTCGAGCTTGAGGTCGAGCGACTCGAGCGCGTAGAAGTCGCCGTATTTCTTCGTCAGGTCGATCGTTTCGATCATGGCAGCGTTGCGTTGGGGGATGGGGCGGGATTCGAGGGGGAAGTGGACCCCGGATTGGCGTCCATCGTTCGAACGAGCGGGATGACGATCCGCCACAGGCATGTCTGCCCTGGCATGGGCGGTACCTGGGCCGATGTGTTGGTGCTGGCAAGCGACTGCGGCCGGCACTCCCAGTCGACGAAAGCCGGGCCGCGGCCCACGAGCACGGCGCGGTCGAGCGGCAGGAGCGGCGACAGGTCGAACCGGGCGAGCCGACCTGATTCGAGCGACGTGTAGCCGCTGCCTCCGGCGGCCGCATGGAATCCGGCGATCTCCAAGATCCGCACCGGATCCTGCTCGGTGACATCCCAGCGCATGGACACCTCACGATCCTTCTGCACTGTACGGCGGGTCAACGCCCCGGCGAGCGACCGGGGGCCGCGGCCCGCACCGGGTTCGAAGGATTGGCCAGGCCGCAGCGTCCCTACGTCGTAGAGCCAACCGGCGTGGGCGAGCACGCAGTCCTCGAGTGGAAACGACAGGCGGCTGCTGACCGCGCCCCGCAGGGTCCCCTGCCCTTCTCTCGCGAGCGTTGATTCCACGGCGGGTGTCGTCGCAAAGCCCGTAATCTCCGCCTCGAACAGCCGGCTCGACGAGGCGGCGATCGGGATGCCGTCGATCGCTGCGGCCGAACCGTGATACCCGTAGTCTGTCGCCGCCAGCGATGGGTGTGGCGACGCGGCATCGGTGCCCCCGATCCCCCTTCCGCGGGCTGCAAACCAGGAGACTTCGCTCTCCAGCGGTCGGTCGGCGTCGGCCGAAGTGGCGGGCAGGATGGTCTTGTCAGGCCGGACTTCCAGATCGAGCCTGGCATTCAACGGGGACCAGATGCCGGCGAACGAGGCGACTCGCATCAGGCCGCTGCCCATGTCGAGATCGACCAAGCCGGCGGCCGAAGTCTGCCAACGCGTGCCCTTGAAATGCTGCCCGGCGGCCCATGACAGCCCACTCAAGGCGGTGACAATCAGCGGCAGCGACAGCCAGGCCAGCCACGATGTCCGCAGTCCGCCGGCCTGATTGCCACGGCGCCACCCGGCGACGAGCCACCAGTCGAGCGGATACAGGCAGGCCACATACAGAATGCCCAGCCCGGCAATCACCTCGAACGGGATGGGAGCCACGCCCGGAAACCGGTCGATCGCCTGTCGTAGTTGACCGGCCAGATCGAGCGTGCCTCGAGCGGTCTCGCCGGCACGCCCCGCGTCTTGGACCGCCCGTCGGCCCCGCAGCATTTCAACGAGCAGCGTGTCACTTCCCGACCAGTCTCGAAACGGAAGCTGATCGATGTCGACGCCTGCCCATACCAACGTCCCCAGCCCGTGGGCCCGCCGCACGACCAGCGGCAGATCGGTCGGTCCTCGCCCCTCGAACGCCTCGACGCTTCCCTCGATGGCCTGCGGGTCTTCGAAGAGCGGTAGTTCCAGCCCGGCAATCGCTCCCTTGTCGAGCGGACGGCTGGCCCGTGCATACGTTTCGATGGCGTTGCCACGCCGCAGGGGCACCAGCTTGGCAACCGGTCCCGGCAGCCACGTGGCCGCCGGGGTGCCCGAGTGAGCGATGTCGATCGCGCTGGAGCCCGCGACGAAAACGAGTTGTCCCCCCTGCCGTGCCCAGGCATCGATGCCGCGGAGCACGGCCGGATCGAAATCCGCGACCGAGCGACCACAGACGATGATCGAATCGGCCCCGTCGAAGTCGCGGGCCGTCCGGCCCAGCGTGGCGGCCCCCCCTGCCCCGCCTCCGGTTGCCGCGTTTTTGATCGCCACAACCCGCGGTCGTGTGCCGTCGTCGCGGGACAGCAGACGCGAGGCCCGCTCGGCGGCGGGCAGATCGCCCAGCACGAGCATCACCGTCTCGGTTGCGGGAATGGGCGCTGGCAGCGACTGCCGCGTCGCTACGGCTTGGTCGAGAATGGCTGGTACCGCAACAGCCGGAGGGCCTGTTCCGGCGGCGTCGGCAGCCGCGGACACGAGCTCCACGAGCACGCGGGCCGTGGGTCGGCCAAAGCGGACCGTCAGTCGCGCCACGGGCCTGCCATCTGCACCAGGCTCGACCGGCGCCGCCGGCGACCGGACATACTGCCCGTCGGGATCCTCCACCCACACACGCACCGCCTGTGGAATGTCCTTGGACGCCGCCGGAAACTCGAGCGTCAGCGGCGTCCACGAACCGGTCCGATAGATGCCATCGAATCCCACCCGCAGTTGATACGTCTCTGCGGCGCCGGCTTCCGCCGTCAGCAGGCAGGCCAGTGCGATGATGAACGCGATCATGGCTTCTCCGCATCCGGGCAGATGCATGCCAGTTGGCCGCAGCCGGGGCAGCCCGCCCCATACTTTCGCGCCACTGCCTCCTCGAGGTCCACGTCGACGACGTTGGCAATCGTGGCCAGCCAGGCGAGCACGTCGGCGAATTCAAGCGACCTTTCGTCATGGGTGCCGCTGCGAAGGGCCGTCGCCAGTTCGCCGATCTCTTCCGTGAGCCACATGAAGGTCCCCTCCACGCCCCGCGAGGCGTCCTTGTCATGATACATGGCACGGATCAACTGCTGAAATTCGCGGAGCGTCATCGGTGTGCCTGCGTTATCGGGGGTGCTTGGCGGAAGGGAGTGGTCACGTCGCTGGAGTGTGCCAAAGCCGGGAACGTGGCACAAACCACGGGTAGATGGCCGGCACCACGAAGGCCGTCAGCAGCGTCGATGTCACGATGCCGCCGATCACCACGGTCGCCAGTGGCCGCTGGATTTCCGCGCCGGCGCTGGTGGCCAGCGCCATGGGCAGGAAGCCGAGGCTCGCGACCAGCGCCGTCATCAGCACTGGGCGGATGCGGACCTCGGCAGTGGCGATCGCCGCCTCGCGGGGCGAAAGCCCGCCCTGCCGGGCGTGTTCGGCTCCGGCCACCCACACCAGTCCGTTGAGCACCGCCACGCCAAACAGCGCCACGAAGCCGACGCCGGCGGCGATCGAGAACGGCATGCCCCGCAGTGCGAGGGCCGCGATGCCGCCGGACGCCGCGACTGGCACGGCGAAGAAGATCAGCGACGCCAACCGGAGCGATTTGAAGCTGGTGTAGAGCAGCAGGGCGATGAGCCCCAGCACCACCGGCGTGATCAGGATCAGCCGCCGGCTCGCGGAGAGGAGGTTTTCGAAGTCGCCCCCCCACCGCAGCGAGTAACCTGCCGGCAGGCGAACCTGCTTCGCGATCGCCTGCTTGGCCTCCTGCACGAAGCTGGCCACGTCGCGGCCACGGACATTCGCCGACACGAACGTGCGGCGTCGGGAGTTTTCATGCTCGACCGACGGCGGGCTCTCGCCCCTGTTGATGTCGGCCAATTCGCCCAGTGGTACGGGCCGCCCGCCCGTCGCTCCGACCGGGATCTGCGGCAGCCTTTCGGCATTCTCTCGCCACTCGGGCGGAAACTTCACCACCAGCGGATAACGGGGCCGCCCCTCGTAGATGACGCCGGTTTGGATGCCCCCCATGGCCGACACGGTCCGCATCACCTCGATGCCGTCGATGGCATGCCGGGCCAACTGGTCGGGCCGGGCATCGATCTGCATGGTGGGCACGTTGGCCTGCCAGTCGGCCCGCACGTCGGCCGATCCGCGGACCCCCCGCAGCACGCCCTCGATCTGTTTGCCGAGATTCCCCAGCGTGTCGAGGTCGTCGCCATAGATCAGCACCGCCACGTCCGCCTTCACGCCCGCCACGAGTTCGTCGACCCGCATCTCGATCGGCTGGCTGAAGCCGAAGTTGGCGCCCGGCACCGCGGCTGTCAGCGACGCCGACATCCGTTCCACAAGCTGTTCCCGCGTCACACCCGCCGGCCACTCAGCACGGGGCTTCAGCATGACCCAGACATCGGTCTGCTGCACCCCCATGATGTCGTTGGCGATTTCCGGCCTTCCCGTCTTGCAGAAGACGGTCTTCACCTCGGGATACCCGCCGAGCGTCTTCTCGACCCGCGTCGTGATCGCCACCGAATCCTCCAGCGTGGCGCTCGGCAGGCGGTTGAGTTCGATGAGCAGGTCCCCCTCGTCGAGTCGCGGCATGAACTCCGCCCCGAGATTGAGCGCCACGGGGATGCTCGCCGCCACGAGGCCGGCAGCGACCAGCGATACCACCACGGGATGGGAGACCGCCAGTTTGGCCAGCGGGTGGTAGACGCGGTGGAACAGCCGCATCAGCAGCGGCTCGTTTTCCTCCTCGCGAGAGAGCACGGTGGCCGCCAGCACCGGCATGAGCGTGAGCGAGATGATGAGCGAGCCCGCCAGGGCGAAGAGCACCGTCAGGGCCATGGGCCGGAACAGTTTCCCCTCGGTTCCCTCCAGGAAGAGGATCGGCAGGTAGACGATCGCGATGATCAGTTCGCCGAACATCGTCGGACCGCGGACCTCGATCGCCGCGTCGCGGACGATGGCGAGCTTGGATTCCGTCGGCGCTGCCAGGCCGAGCCGCCGCACGCAGTTCTCCACCATGATGACGGAACTGTCGACGACGAGCCCGAAATCGATCGCCCCCAGGCTCATGAGGCTCGCCGAGATGCCGGTGGCCCACATCAGATTCGCGGCGAACAGCATCGACAGCGGGATCGCCAGCGATACGATCAGCCCGGCGCGAACATTCCCCAAAAGCACCAGCAGCACGCCGATCACGAGCAGGCCGCCCTCGGCCAGGTTGTGGAGCACGGTGTCGAGCGTGCGGGCGATCAGGTCTGACCGATCGTAGAGGATGTCCAGTTCGAATCCGGGGGGAAGGGTCGCGCGGATCGTGTTCAGCCGCTCCTTCGCCGCCGTCACCACCCGCCGGCTGTTTTCACCGCGGACCATCATCACCATCCCGGTGACTGCCTCGCCGCGGCCGTCCCGCGTGACGGCGCCCTGCCGCACCAAGGGCGCAATGGTGACATCGCCGATGTTGCGGACGAGCACCGGCACGCCTCCCGGCGGACTCCGCACGACCACATGCTCGATGGCGTCGGCATCCGGCAGCAGGGCCTGCCCGCGGATGAACCGTTGCTCCCCGTTTTTGACGATGTAGCCGCCGCCGGTACTGACGTTGTTGCGTTCGAGCGCCGAAAGCACCTCGCCGAGCGTGATTCCTTGTGCCGACATCCGGTCGGGATCGACGCGGACCTCGTAACTTTTCGCGTAGCCGCCATGGCTATTGATGTCGGTCACGCCCGACACCTCCCGCATCGCCGGCGCGATCTCCCATTCCAGCAGGCTGCGGAGGTCCATCAGGTTGTGCCCCGACCCCTTCACCTCGAACTGAAGGATCTCACCGAGCGCCGTGCTCAGCGTCCCGAGTTTCGGGTCGGCATTGGCCAGCGTGATCCGGCTCTTCGCTTCCGGCAGCCGCTCGGCCACGAGCTGCCGCGCCAGGAAGATGTCGGTGCCCTCCCGGAAGACGATCGTCACCAGCGAGATGCCCAGGCGGGAGATGCTGCGCACCTCCTCGACGTTGGGCAGGCCGCTCACGGCCAACTCGACCGGATACGTGATGGCTCGCTCCACCTCGAGGGGCGGCAGCGTGCCGGCCTCCGTCACCACCTGCACCTGGATGTTGACGAGATCGGGAACCGCGTCCACGGGAATGTGGGTGGCGGCGTAGAGCCCTCCCAGGCTCATGAGCACGGACAACGCGATTACCAGCGCCCTGTTGGCGAGCGACCACTCGATGAGACCCGACAGCATCAGCCGACTCCCCGGGCAAACGGTGCCGCCAGGCCCGTCATCCCGCTTCCTTTTCGAGGAGCAGTTCGCTCTTGAGCACGAACGCCCCGTGCGATACCACCTGCTGCCCGACCGCCAGGCCGCTGATCACCTCTATGTCGTCGCCGCTTTCGATGCCGGTGGTTACGTCCACCCGGCGGAATTGCTCCGGTCCATCGGGCACGAACACGAACGACTTTCCTTCGTGCCGCATCACGGCCGACACCGGCACCGCCAAGGCCTCACGCATCTCCCCCTGCGGAAGGTCGACCCAGACAAACATGCCGGGCTTGTAGTGGGCGTCGTTGTTGGTCAGTTCCGCCACCAGCGGCACGCTCCGTGAATCGGCCTCGACCGTCGCCCCCACGTGGTTCACGACGGCGGTCGCTTCATGCACGTCGGCCCCCGGCACGACGACCCGCACCGACTGCCCCTCCGACACCTCCACCGCCGTCCACTGTCGCTCGTGGATCTGGGCTCGCACCCAGAGCATTCGCGTGTCGGCTACGACGAACAAACGGTCGCCGACGCGGGCCCGTTCGCCACGCGCAATAAAGACATCCTCCACCAGACCATCGAACGGCGTCCGCAAGACAAGCGCGCTCAACGAGCCGACCTCGCCGGGACTTTCAGCGGCATCCTCGCCGGCCGCATCGCCCTCCAGGCTGCTGCCCACGAGCGTGCGGAGATTCTCCCGCGAGATCTGCACCAACCGGTCAGCCTGTTCGAGCGATGCCCGCGCACGATCGCGATCCTGGCGGATGAGAAACCGCGCCTCCTCGCAGGCCGCGATGAAGTTGGCCTTGGCCACTTCCAAGTTGCTGGCCCGCTCCTCGATGATCCGGCCCGAGAGCACACCCCCTTCACCCAGCGACTTCGTCCCAGCGCTGACTTTCTCCACGTAGATCAGTCGCGAGTAGCTGCCGAGAATCTTCTCCCGATACGAACCGAGCACGCGCTCCTGAAACTGCTCTTCGATGGCGGCCAGTGGCGGACGGCTGGCCAACGCGTCGAGCAGGGCATCGACGTTGTCGCCGATGGTGGTCGCCCAGTCGGCCGACTTCTTCTCGATCTGTCGGTTGTCTTCGCGGCGGCGGACCTCGTCGCGGGCCGCTCCGACGTCCGGGCTCGAGAGTTCCGCCAGCGGGTCGCCCTTCGAGACCTTCTGCCGCACCTGCGCGAACACCCGTGACACGATTCCGTCGACGGGCGAGGCGTAATCGAGCCGGTGCCGGGCGTCGTAGTCGATCCGGCCGGGCACGGTGAGATTTTCGCGGAGCTGTCGCATTTCCACCGTGGCCAGACCGATCTCCGCAGCCTTCTGGGCCGATGCAGGGAGGGTGACGAGCATGGGGGCGGCGATGGCGGCCCCGGGCCTGCCGCCGTCAGCCGCATGGCCGGCGAGCGGGGCATCTCCTGCGTGGTCGGCACTCCCGCTGAAATGATGGGTGGCGAGCCACCACCAGGACAGGCCTCCAACCGCCAGAAAACCCAGCCCTGAGAGCCGGCGGAGGAGACTGCCCGTCGGCGCCTTCCGCGCAGCCGCTCGGCCCGGCGCATGGGATTCGGGAGACACAATCGACGACATGGCGGTCACCGGCGGCGGAGGGATGGCGAGCGAGGCTCCACCGAAATTCTACACCCTGCGGGCCCCGATTGACGAGCGCATCGCATGGCCAGCGGGTAGGATGGTGCTCCTCCCGCGCCTGGGCCGCCGAGGCCCTCGGCCGGTTTCGTTCCGCCATTCCCGTTTTCCGACCATTCCCATGACTGCAGCACGCACGATCCGCATCTTCGACACCACGCTCCGCGATGGCGAACAATCGCCCGGGGCGAGCATGAACCTGACCGAGAAACTGGAGATCGCCCAGGCGCTTGTCCAGTTGGGGGTCGACATCATCGAGGCCGGCTTCCCGATCGCTTCGCCGGGCGACTTTGCCAGCGTCAGCGACATCGCCCGTGCGGTCTCGGCGGTCACGGTCTGTGGGTTGGCACGGTGCAACGACGCCGACATCGACCGGGCGTGGGAGGCGCTCAGACATGCCGCCCGGCCGCGGATCCACGTCTTCCTGGCGACCAGTTCGATCCACCGCGAATTCAAGCTGCGGATGAACGAGGACGAGGTACTCGCGCGGGCCGTGGCCGGCGTGCGTCGGGCGCGGAACTGCTGCGGCGATGTCGAGTTTTCCCCCGAGGACGCTGCACGGACGGAAATCGATTTCCTCTGCCGTGTCGTGGAGGCCGTGATCGACGCCGGCGCGACCACCGTCAACATCCCCGACACGGTCGGCTATGCCACGCCCTCGCAGATGCATCACGTGATCAGCAGCCTGCGGCAGCGCGTCCCCAACATCGACCGCGCGGTGATCAGCGTGCACTGCCACGACGACCTCGGCCTCGCCGTGGCCAACAGCCTGGCGGCGGTGGAGGCGGGCGCCGGCCAGGTGGAGTGCACGATCAACGGCATCGGCGAACGGGCCGGCAATTGCTCGCTGGAGGAGGTCGTGATGGCGCTCAAGACGCGGCGGGACCACTATGCCGTCGACACCGGCGTCGTCACGCAGCGGCTCGTGCCGACCAGCCGTCTGGTGGCGAACATCACCGGCATCCAGGTGCCGCGCAACAAGGCGATCGTGGGCCGCAATGCCTTTGCCCACGAGGCCGGGATCCACCAGGACGGCATGCTCAAGGAGCGGCGGACCTACGAGATCATGCGGCCCGAGGACGTGGGGCTGGAGCGGACCGACCTCGTGCTGGGCAAGCACAGCGGTCGCGCCGCCCTGGCAGACCGCGCCCTGGCTCTCGGCTACCAACTCACGCACGAGCAGTTGCAGACGGTGTTCGAGCGGTTCAAGCTCCTGGCCGACCGTAAGAAGGAGATCTACGACGGCGACATTGCGGCCTTGTGCGAGCAGCAGTTCTCCTCGCTACCCGAGCAGTTCACGTTTGAGGGCTACTCGCTCACGTCCGTCAGCGGTGCGCCCCCCACGGTGGAATTGCGGGTGCTGCAGAACGGCGAGCCGCGGAGCGTGTCGGTGACGGCAGGGGACGGCCCGATCGACGGCATCTTCCTGGCGATCGAGAAGCTCACCGGCATCCATACGGCCTGCCGCGACTTCCGCGTGCAGGCGGTGACGGTGGGCAAAGACGCCCAGGCGGAGGTGACGGTGG
>JBIIGJ010000024.1:0-34929 GCA_044236455.1 Pirellulales bacterium | reverse complement strand
GGGGACGGCCCGATCGACGGCATCTTCCTGGCGATCGAGAAGCTCACCGGCATCCATACGGCCTGCCGCGACTTCCGCGTGCAGGCGGTGACGGTGGGCAAAGACGCCCAGGCGGAGGTGACGGTGGAACTGCAGGCGACGGACCCGGGGCACGACGGGCAGGTGCAGCGTGGCCGCAGCGTGTCGACCGACTCTCTGGAGGCCTCGGCGAAGGCCTTCCTGGCCGCGATCAACCGCGTGGCACTCGGTTCGCAGCCCCGCATCCACCCGCAACGGACATGAACGGAAGTCCCGACGGCCAGCCGCCCATCGAAACGGCCCATGTGTCGCTGCCATCGACGCGTCTACAATCGGGAGTGAACCCCGGAGAGAAAACCCCCCGATGACGCAGCCGCACCTTCCCCGCACCTTGGCAGAACTCCACGCGAGCGGCTGGAAGAGCCGCTCCGTCAAGGATGAACTGCAGTCGAACTTCACGCGGTTTCTGCGCGGCGGCGAGGAACTCTTCCCCGGCATCGTCGGCTACGACGACACCGTGATCCCCGAGATCAACATCGCCGTGCTCGCCGGCCACGACATGCTCTTCCTCGGTGAGAAGGGGCAGGCGAAGAGCCGGCTGATGCGGCTGCTCGTGCGGTTCCTCGACGAGCATCTCCCCTATCTCGACGATCCGTCGATTCCGCTTCACGACGACCCCTCCGCCCCGATCACGTCCGCCGGCCGCAGGCTGGTGGCCGAGCGGGAGCCGCAGGACGTGCCGATCGCCTGGTGGCATCGTGCCGACCGCTACGCCGAGCGGCTGGCTCCCGGGACGAAGTTCGCCGACATCATCGGCGAGATCGACCCGGCCAAGCTGGCCGGCGGCACGAGCATGGCGAGCGAGGAGGCGCTCCACCTCGGGCTGATTCCGCGGATGCACCGCGGCATCTTCGCCATGAACGAGCTGCCCGAACTCGACGAACTGGTGCAGGTGGGGATGTTCAACATCCTCGAGGAACGCGACGTGCAGATCCGCGGCTATCCCGTGAAGTTCGACATCGATTGTCTGCTGCTCTTCTCCGCGAACCCTTCCACCTACAACCGCTCCGGCAAGGTGATTCCGCAGCTCAAGGACCGCATCGGCGCGGTCATCCACACGCATTACCCGCGCGACCGCGATCTGGGCATCCGCGTGGCGGAGCAGGAGGCAGGCGTCGACGTGGGGGGCGAGTGGCCCGTGGTCGTCCCCTATTTCATCAAGGAGATTCTGGAGCAGGTTACGATCGCCGCGCGGAAGAGCAAATTCATCGACCAACAGTCGGGCGTCAGTGCCCGCTTCTCGATTGCCAACTACGAAACGGTAGTGGCGAGCGCCCGGCAGCGGGCCGTGCGGCTGGGCGAGCGGCCCGCCGTGCCCAGGATCAGCGACCTGGGCCATCTCTATGCCTCGAGCCTCGGCAAGCTGGAGCTCGACCTGATGGGCAGCCATCAGATGACCGAGCGGCAGGTGCTCGACAGCGTCATTGCCGAGGCGATCGCGACGGTGTTCGAGGAATATGTCGAGAAGCACGGCCTCGACGAGATCGCGAAGGTGTTCGGCCAGGGCGTGAAGATCGAGGTGGGCGACATGGTGCCGTCGGCGGCCTACGAGCAGATCATCGGGGAGGTGCCTGCGGTCTGGGAGAAGGCCTTCGAGGTGAACGCCTCGGCCGACCCTGCCGTGCGAGCCAGCTGCATCGAGTTCGTGCTCGCCGGCCTCTACGCCACCGAACGGATCTCACGGCTCCAATCCCACGGCCGCACGATCTACGACACGGGAGGATTTCGGTGAATTCGCATCTCGGCTCGCGCACCTGCACGCCCCCTGCGGAATCCGTGAGGGGCTGCCCATGTCCCGAGAGCCGGCGTTGCTGACAAGCGCAGGCAGGATGCCGAAGCGCAGTCAGCATCGAGTGAGCGGAGGGCAGGATGCCCGTAGCGAACGTTCGGCGACGGGGCATGGGCAGCCCCGAACCCCTTCCACCACTTTGATTCAGGCCTTGCAGACCGCGTTCCGAAAGCACTCGTCCCATGCCCAACCGTGACACACTCGGCGGGATCGTCCACAGCTACCAGCGGTACGACCCCGCGCGGATCCCGCCGCCGCGGCCGCCGCAGGTCGATCTGGTCACACCCGCCATGGAGCACATGCTCGAGTTCGGCGACATTGACGAACTGACCGAAGAACAGCTCGCAGAAGCAGTCATGCTCGATCCGGAGCAGATCAAGGGGCTGGGGCCGTCGCTCGCCCGGATGATCGAGGAACTCGAGGCCCGCAAGCGGAAAATTCTCGAACGCTACGAGGCCGACTCCGTGCGGAAGAAGGCGCGGAAGGCCTTCCATGCCGCCGCCCAGCAGGTGCAGCCGCCGGCCAAACATCGCGACGCCTTCAATCGCGCGGTCCGCGAGGAGCAGATCCGGCAGATCGAGCGGCTCTGGTATGCCCAGGACGACGACCAGAGCCGGTTTGGCATGCAGCTCGTCGGCCTGATCGACCGCCTCGGCGAGGCGTACCAGGTCGACGAACTGTCGGCGAAGTGGGCATTCACGGGGAGGGAAAAGCTCTCGGTGCCCGAGGCGCTTGAGGTGAAGGAGGAACTGGAGACGATCGACGAGCTGCTGCGGCAGCTCGAGGAGGCGAAGAAAAACGCCCGCGTCGGCCTGATCGACATGGAGGCGTTGGGCCAGTTTCTCGAACAGGGCCAGCTCGACGAACTCGACCTGCTCCGCCGCCAGGTGCAGGAACTGGTGGAGCAGGCGGCGGCGCAGCAGGGGCTCGAACGGACGAAGCGGGGGTATGAACTCACGCCCAAGGCGTTGCGGACCTTCCAGGGAAAGCTGCTCGAGCAGATCTTCTCGGCGCTCGATCCCTCGCGGACCGGCCGGCACCAGGGCGCGATCGTGGGCGACGGCGCGGTGGAACTGGTGCCGACGCGGCCCTACGAGTTCGGTGACTCCGTGGCCCACATGGACATCCCTGGCTCGCTCGTCAACGCGATGCTGCGGCAGGCGGGCGAGGCTCCAACGGGTTCCAGCGGCGTGCTACGGCTGACCGCCCGCGACATCGAAGTGCACCGTACCCGCAACTCGCCGAAGTGCGCCACCACCGTCGTTCTCGACATGAGCGGCTCGATGCGGTACGGCGGGCTGCACGTGAGTGTGAAGCGAATGGCGCTGGCCCTGCAGGGGCTCGTGCAGCGGGAGTATCCAGGCGACTTCCTGCAGTTCATCGAGATGTATTCGTTCGCGAAGCAGCGGCCTGCCGGAGAGATCGTGAAGCTGATGCCGAAGCCGGTCACGATCTTCGACTCGGTGGTTCGCCTGCGGGCTGACATGAGCGATCCACAGATCGCGGAGACCGACATCCCGCCCCACTTCACCAACATCCAGCATGCCCTGCAGCTCTCGCGGCAGCACCTGGCGCGGCAGGACACGCCGAACAAGCAGGTGATCATCATCACCGACGGCCTGCCCACGGCCCACTTCGAAGGGAGCCAACTCTTCCTGCTCTATCCGCCGCACCGGCGAACGGAGGAGGCGACGCTCCGCGAGGCGCAGGCCTGCCGCCGCGAGGGGATCACGGTGAATGTCTTTCTGCTCTCGGGCTGGTCGCAGTCGCGGGAGGATATTCAGTTTGCCTACCGACTGGCCGAGACGGCCAAGGGCCGGGTGTTTTTCACGGCCGGCAAGGAACTTGACCGCTTCGTGGTCTGGGACTACGTCTCCCGCCGCCGCAGCATCATCGGCTAGCCTCCCACTCCCGCCAGAGCATGATGCCAGAGCCGATGGCAGCCAGACCGGCGGCAGTCGCGAGCGTCCAGAGCGGCACGATGCGGCGCGACTGCGCGACCTCACGGTCGCGGGCCTCCTCGGCCAGATTGACCGGCGGCAGGCCGGCGGAGCGGCGTGACCGCTCGACTGCCGCCTGCTGCCGTCCGAGAAACCGGCCCTCGACCTGCCGCTGCCGCACGTCGAACTTCTGCGCAATGAGCCCGATGCCGACCAGGGCCATCAACGAGAACGCCAATGCCCAGAACCACGGGCTGTCGGTCATGCGAAAGGGCTCGTGGGTCTCGGGGTCGGCAGCCATGCCTCCAGCTTACGCGATGCCGGGCCAGCGGGCCTTGACGTCGCGGCCGGCGTAGACCGCACCGTCGCCGAGCGACTCCTGGATCCGCAGCAGCTGGTTGTATTTTGCGATCCGGTCGCTCCGGGAGGCGGAGCCGGTCTTGATCTGGCCGGTCGAGAGGCCGACGGCGAGGTCGGCGATCGTGGCGTCTTCGGTTTCGCCGCTGCGATGGCTCGCGATCGACGTGTAGCCCGAGCGATGGGCCAGGGAAACGGCGGCGATCGTCTCGGTGAGCGTCCCGATCTGGTTCACCTTCACGAGGATGCTGTTGGCCACTCCCTCGGCGATGCCGCGGCCGAGCCGTTCGGAGTTCGTGACGAACAGGTCGTCGCCGACCAGTTGCACCTTGCTGCCGAGCTTTTCGCTGATCAGCTTCCAGCCCTTCCAGTCGTCCTCCGAGCAACCGTCCTCGATCGACACGATCGGATAGCGGCTGGCGAGGCTGGCGAAGAAGTCGACCATGCCGGCCGAGTCGAGCGACTTGCCCTCGATCGTGTAGGTGCCGGTCTTCGAGTCGTAGAGTTCCGTCGCGGCCACGTCGAGCCCGATGAACATCTCCTTGCCCGGCTGGTAGCCGGCGTTGGAGATCGCTGCGAGGATCACCTCGAGCGCCTCGGCGCAGGTGCCGATGTGCGGGGCAAAGCCGCCCTCGTCGCCCACGGCCGTGGCGAGCTTCTTGTCCTTGAGCACTTTCTTCAACGCGTGGAACGTCTCCACGCCTGCGCGGAGGGCGTCGTCGAAGGTGTCGAAGCCGAGCGGCATCACCATGAATTCCTGCACGTCGAGCGGGTTGTCGGCGTGGGCGCCGCCGTTGATGATGTTCATCATCGGGGCGGGCAGCAGGCGGGCGGTCGTGCCGCCAAGATACCGATAGAGCGGCACGCCGCAGTGCTCGGCCGCCGCGTGCGCCACCGCCATCGAGACGCCGAGGATGGCGTTGGCACCGAGATTTTTCTTGTTGGGTGTGCCGTCGAGTTCCAGCATCAGTTCGTCAACGGTCGTCTGGTCGAGGGCGTCGCAGCCCTCCAGTTCCTCCGCGATCCGAGTGTTGACGTTCTCCACCGCCTCGAGCACACCCTTGCCGAGATAGACACCCTTGTCACCGTCACGCTTCTCCCAGGCCTCGTGGGCTCCTGTGCTTGCGCCCGAGGGCACGGCCGCGCGGCCGAAGGCGCCGTCGGCGAGGCTGACGTCGACTTCGATCGTGGGGTTGCCGCGGCTGTCGAGAATCTGACGGGCGTGGATGTCGACGATCGTGGACATGTGGCGGGTCCTTTGTGGGTAAAGCCAGGTGGTGAAACGAGGGAATGAAGCAGAAGTGCCGGTCCGGGAACGCGGTGCCGAACCGCGGCAATTGTGCCAGCGGCTGGCCGACACGCAAGGGCGAAAGTCTCTCGTCATGGCTCGGGCGGCCCGGTCCGGCTATCTTGGAAGGTTTCCGCCCCCCATCCCGCCGTCCGTTTTTTCATTTTCGAGTGTTGCCTATGTTCACGGGATTAGTCGAATCGCTGGGCCGCGTGGCCGCCGTGGTGGCGGAGCCGCCCGGGGTGCGGCTGGTCGTGGAGGCGGCCGAGATCGCGCGGGAGGCGCAGCTCGGCGAGAGCATCTGCACCAGCGGCTGTTGTCTGTCGGTCGTCAGGGTCGATGGTCCGCGGCTCGAGTTTCAGCTCGGCCCCGAGACGCTCGCCCGGACGTCGTTGGGCCGTCTGGCGGCGGGAAAGCATGTCAATCTCGAGCGTTCGCTGCGTCTCTCCGACCGCCTGGGTGGGCATCTTGTCACTGGTCACGTCGACGGCCAGGGCCGGCTCGAAGCACGGGTGCAGGAGGGTGACTGGGTCACCTGCCGGTTTTTGGCCCCCCCTGCCCTGCTCCACCAGATGGCGTCGAAGGGATCGGTGGCGATCGACGGTGTCAGTCTCACGCTGGTGGATGTGACCGAGGGCTGGTTCAGCGTGGCGCTCATTCCGCACACGCTCGCCTGCACGACGCTGGGAACGCTCGCCGAGGGCGATGCGGTCAACCTCGAGACCGATCTCCTCTTTAAATACGTCGCCCGCTCGATGGAGGCCGCCCGATGACCGCCGCCGAATCCGACGTTCCCTCCGAATCCGACGCACCGAAAGTCCAGACAGGGCCGGCGCGACAGACCACGGCCTACCTCAAGAAGCTGTTTGCGCAGGTCGGTTTCACGATCGATGCCCGTCGCGGCCAGAATTTTCTTGTTGACCTCAACCTGCTCGACGTCCTCGAACGCGCTGCGGGCATCACGCCGGCGGACGTGGTGCTGGAAGTGGGCACGGGCACGGGTGCCCTCACCGAACGGCTCGCCTGCGCCGCAGGCCGGGTCGTGACCTGCGAGATCGATCCCCGGCTCGCGCAGCTGGCCCGTGAACGGCTGATGCAGGTCAGTTCTGTCCAGGAAGATCACACCGGCGGCGACATCGACGGCCGTGTCGTCCTCGTCGAGGGGGATGTGCTGGAGTCGAAGCATCGATTCGCTCCGGCCGTGCTCGCTGCCATCGAAGAGGCCTGCTCGCTGCAGCCATCCGGACGCTTCCGGCTGGTCGCCAACCTGCCCTACTGCGTGGCCACGCCGATCATCTCCAACCTCCTGGCGACACCGCGACCGTTCGACACCGCCACCGTCACCGTGCAGCGGGAGATGGGGGAGCGGATGACGGCAACCGCCGGCTCGCATGCCTACAACGCGCTCTCGGTCTGGGTCGGCGCCCAGTGCCGCGGCGAGATCGTGCGAATCCTGCCGCCGAGCGTGTTCTGGCCGCGGCCCAAGATCGAGTCGGCGATCGTGCATCTGGAACTCGAGCCGGTGCGCCGGGCGAAGATCGCAGACCTCGGCAGGTTTCACGACTTCGTGCGCGACGTCTTCTGCCACCGGCGGAAACTCCTGCGGGGCGTGCTGGTGCGCATGGCCGGCGGCAAGCAGAATGACGCTGCACGCGACACCGTGGCCCACGTCTATGAGACGATGGGATTCAACGAGTCGGTACGGGCGGAGGAGATTTCTCCCGACGCATTCGTCCAGTTGGAACAGGCTTTTTTCGATCGGATGGCGGGATAAGGTTCATCGAGATGAATGGCCGGGCGTTGATGAGCATGCTG
The DNA here is from genome assembly GCA_044236455.1 of Pirellulales bacterium. Classification (GTDB taxonomy): domain Bacteria; phylum Planctomycetota; class Planctomycetia; order Pirellulales; family UBA1268; genus CAMCQY01. The sequence continues at coordinate 27,662 of JBIIGJ010000024.1, read as the reverse complement.
CAACCCGACGAGACTTCTGCCGTCCCGGCGGCGATTTTCCGCCGGCACAGCCTGCCTGATCCGTACGGCCGTGCGCGGTTCTCCAAGGCGGAAAACCTGCTGCAACGGCGGTAAAACGCAGGGTCTGGCCCCCGGGTGGGCCGAAACTTCCGGTTGTCTGGGCCAGACAGATAGACTGTGGCGGGCGGCCGATGATCCTGCCGAAACCCCTGTGGTTCGTCGAGGGCGGACAGTCGTTTCTGGCACGCACTGGTGGGAGGCTCCACAGACAGTGAACCCCAACCCAAACACCGAAGCTTCGATTGCTCCCACCATCGTGGACCTGCTGCGGCAGCGGGCGGCCTACCGCCCCCACGATCGGGCCTTCACGTTCCTCGTGGATGGTGAAAATGAGGAGCTCAACATCACCTACGCCGAGCTCGACCGGAAGGCCCGGGCGCTGGGGGCCTGGCTCTTGAGCGAGGGGATGGCAGGCAAGCGGGTGCTCCTGCTCTATCCGTCGGGGCTCGATTTCATTGCGGCCTTCATGGGCTGCCTCTATGGCGGGGCGATCGCCGTGCCCGCCTATCCGCCCCGGAAAAACCGCTCCGTCGAGCGGATCGAGGCCATCGCCTCCGACGCCGAGGCTTCCGTCGCCCTGACCACCCGCGACGTGGTCGACCGATTCGACGCCCTGCGGGCTACAGCCCCGAGCCTCGAACACCTGATCTGGAAGGTCGACAGCGAACTCGATGTGGCCTGGGCTGACCGCTGGGAACGGCCTGACATCGACGGCAGCACCCTCGCGTTCCTGCAATACACGAGCGGTTCGACCGGCACACCGAAGGGCGTGATGCTCTCGCATGAGAACCTGCTCCACAACTCGCTGCGGATCATGCAGGCCTTCGAGATCACGCGGAGCCAGTCGGGCGTGTTCTGGCTGCCGAGCTTCCACGACATGGGGCTGATCGGCGGCATTCTCGTGCCGCTCTACGGCGGCAAGTTCAACGTGCTCATGTCGCCCGTCGCCTTCCTGCAGAAACCGTTACGGTGGCTGCAGGCCATCTCGAAATACCGGGCCACCATCAGCGGCGGCCCCAACTTCGCCTACGAACTCTGCGTGCGGAAGACCACGCCCGAGCAGCGGGCCACCCTCGACCTCTCCAGTTGGTCGCTGGCCTTCAACGGGGCCGAGCCGGTGCGGGCCGAGACGATCGATGCCTTCTGCGAGGCCTTTGCCCCGTGTGGGTTCCGCCGCGAGGCGTTCTATCCCTGCTACGGCCTCGCCGAGAGCACGCTGATGGTGACCGGCGGCATGAAGTTCGAGCCGCCGGTGATCCGGTCGTTCGACGCCGCCTCGATCGAGACCGGCTCCGCCGTGGTGCGGCCCGCGAATGCGCCGGCCGTCCGGCGGCTGGTGGGCAGCGGCCGCGAACTTGACGGCCAGGACGTGCTGATCGTCGATCCAAACTCCTGCGAGGCCCTGTCGCCCGGCCGCGTCGGCGAAATCTGGGTGAGCGGGCCGAGCGTGGCGCAGGGCTACTGGAACCGTGGCGATGCCTCCGCCGCAACCTTCGGCGCGATGCTCGCCCAGTCCGATCAGACGTCGGCCGGTCAGGCGGTGTCCACGTGGCGGCCCAACCCCGGCCCGTATCTCCGCACCGGCGACCTCGGCTTCTTCGACAACGGTGAACTGTTCGTGGCCGGCCGGCTCAAGGACCTGATCATCATCCGCGGCCGCAACCACTACCCGCAGGACATCGAGCACGCCGTCGAAGAGGCGAGCACGCTCGTGCGGGCCGGATCGATCGCCGCGTTTGCCGTCGATGTGGACGGCCGCGAGCGGGTGGCCGTCGTGGCGGAAGTCGAGCGTGGCAAGCGGGAGCCGGCCGAGGTGGCGACCGCCTTCGAGGCGATCCGCAAGCGTCTGGCAACGGAGCATGAACTCGCCGTCGAGGCGATCGTGCTCGTGCGGCCCAACAGTGTTCCGAAGACGTCGAGCGGCAAGATCCAGCGGCATGCCTGCAAGCGGCAGTTTCTCGACGGCACACTCGAGGTGGTGGATCAGTACATCGGCTGGCTGCAGCCGGCCGTGCCGACGCCTGGATCGGAGCAGCCGCGACTGGCGCGGCAACGGCCGGTGGGCGAGGCTTCGCGAGGCGGGCGGGCAGACCGTGAACTGCCGCAGGAGATCGTGCAGGCCGTCTTCGACCATGTTCGCCGCATCGCCAAGGAGCGGGCCGGCAACCTCACGCTCGACACCAACATCGTCGAGCTCGGCCTCGATTCGCTCGAGCGGATGGAGATCGTCGCCAGCCTCGAGGAGGCCTTCGGCGCACGCTTCCCGGAGCAGGTGCTCCCACTGATCGAGACCTGCCGTGAGGTGACCGAGGCGATCCTTGACCACATGCCGGTCAAAGATCATTTCAAGGACCAGCTGCGGGCCCAGGCAGACGCGACCGCCTCACCGCAAGCCGGTGGAGAGATCCCCGTCGATGCCTACGACATCGCCCAGTTTCCCGAGGTCCGTGCCCTGGAGCAGAACTTCGCGATGGTCCGCGAAGCGGGCCTCGAAAATCCCTACTTCAGCCTGCACGAGGGGCTCACCAACGACCGCACCGTGATCGGCGGCCGGGAGATGATCAGCTGGGCCACCTACAACTATCTCGGCATGTCGGGCGATCCGGAGGTCACTGCCGCCGCCAAGGCCGCGATCGACCGCTTTGGCACGAGCGTGTCGGCCAGCCGGCTTGTCTCGGGTGAGAAGACGATCCACCAGGAACTGGAGCGGGAGATCGCCCGCACCATCGGCACGGAGGATGCGGTGACGTTCGTCGGTGGGCATGCCACGAACGAGACGGTGATCGGCCACGTGGTCGGTCCCGGCGACCTCGTGCTGCACGACGCCCTGGCCCACAACAGCCTTCTCCAGGGGGCCGTGCTCTCCGGTGCCCGGCGGCGGCCGTTTCCGCACAACGATTTCGACGCGGCCGAGAAGCTGCTGGCCCAAATGCGCGGGCAGTATCGGCGGGTGCTGATCGTGATCGAGGGCATCTACAGCATGGATGGCGATTTCTCCGAACTTCCAAAATTCGTCGCGGTTGCCAAGCGGCATCGGGCTCTCCTGATGGTGGACGAGGCCCACTCGATCGGCGTGATGGGGCCGCGGGGCCGTGGCATCGGCGAGCACTTTGGCGTGAACGCCGCCGACGTCGACCTCTGGATGGGCACGCTGTCGAAGGCGCTGGGCAGTTGCGGCGGCTACATCGCCGGCTCGAAGACGCTCGTTCGCTGGCTGAAATACACCGTGCCCGGGTTCGTCTATTCGGTCGGCCTGCCGCCGGCCGCAGCGGGGGCGGCGCTGGGGGCCATGCGGGTTCTCCAGCGGCAGCCGGAGCGGGTCTCCAAGCTGCATGCCAATGCCCGGCTGTTCCTGCAACTGTCCCGCGAGGCGGGGCTCGACACGGGGCCTTCGGGCGGCTCGGCCATCGTGCCGATCATTCTCGGCAACTCCATGAACAGCCTGCGGCTCTCCCGGGCCCTTTTCGCCCGGGGGATCAGCGTGCAGCCGATCCTCTATCCGGCGGTCGAAGAGCGGGCGGCCCGGCTGCGGTTCTTCATCACCTCGAGCCACACGCCGGATCAGATCCGGCGGACGGTCGCGGCGATGCAGGAGGAACTCGCCAAGATCGACCCGGTGTACGCTCGCGGTGTGGCGCAGCGGTCGATGCCCGTTTCGGTGGCCTGAGGCCGTGCTCGGCCCTTTCCCCAGATGCAAGCCCCCGGCGTAAGCCGGGGGATCGCCCCGTTCGGTTGCAGCGCCGTTCGACTGCCGGGCGGCGGTCCGGACACGCTCCGGTCGCTGCGGCGGCTCCTCGGCGACGTGTTTCGAAGTGGCTGCCTCGTTCACTCGGAGACGCCTGAGGCTCCCTCCGGTGTCCGGCCCCCCGCCCTCCTCACGCCAGGGCGGAGCCCGCCAAGCCAGACGCATCGTTCGACTGCCGGGCGGCGGTCCGGACACGCTCCGGTCGCTGCGGCGGCTCCTCGGCGACGTGTTTCGAGGCGGCTGCCTCGTTCACTCGGAGGCGCCTGAGGCTCCCTTCGGTGTCCGGCCCCCCGCCCTCCTCACGTCAGGGCCGGAGGCCCGTGTAAGCACCAGCCGACGGAGGTCGGCCAAGCGAAAATGGCAGGATGCCATGTTTCGCGGGAACTCAGTAGCGGATCTCGATACCGAAGTCGACGCCGTTGGTCAGCACGTATTCCTGGCCACCCTGCACCGGGCCGATGCTGTTGAACTCCGGGTTGCGGACGAAGTAGGGGTTGGGAATATTTTTGGTGGGGTCGGTCGGGTCAGGGATCGTCGGCGTATTTCCGGGGCTTGGGCCGGATGTCTTGACGACCCACGGGTTGGTCTGGCTGGCGGGCTTGGACGGATCGACTGGTGACGCGAACTGCGTTCGCTTCTCCTTGGTGATGTAACCCGTGTTCGTCGAGGCACGGGCGATGCTCCCCAGCCACATCCCGGTGTAGCCGGCGTGCAGGCGGATCGCCTCGCTGACACGGAACTGCGTCCCAAACCGCCACTCGCCGATCGGCGTGAACACAAATCGGTGTTCGGCCGAGTTGGTCGCGTTGCTCTGGCCGATGCCATACAGCTGCAGGAACAGCGGCGGAGCGTTGATCGTTGTGGGGCTGTTGCCACCGGGATCGGTGGTTCCGCCGGCCGTGAAGGTGGTGGAGGGAGTGAACGTGGTCCGCAGGTAGTCGGCCCCGAGCGTGTTCGGGAAATTGGCGCCACGGTAGATGTTGTTCTGCCAGTTGAATCCGGCGGTGAACTTGAGTTCGCTGGAGAACAGCCAGCGGCCCTGCTGCGCCTCGAGCAGGAGCGAGAACTCCGGGCCGACCATGTTGTTGCTGGTGTAGGTCTCCCAGACTCCGGTCTGGAGGGGGCTGCCCATGCCGACGCCGGTCAGCGTATCGACGCCGGTGATGCCCAAGACGTCGCCCGCGGGTCCGCTGCCGAAGCTTTCGCTGATGTTGCCGCCACCGATCGTGCTGGTTGTCGAGCTCAGGCCGCCTGCCGTCGTGCCACCGGCCGTCGTGCCGCCAGCGGTCGTGCCACCGGCGGTCGTGCCACCGGCGGTCGTGCCACCGGTCGTCGTGCCGCCAGTCGTGCCGCCGGTCGTGCCACCGCCGATGTTGAACGAATACTGGTTGCTCTCGTAGCCGAGATTGTAGCGATCGGCGAACTGCAGGAAGCGCGGGCCCAGTCCGAACCGTGCAGTGGTGCCGCTGCCCCGCTTGCCGAGTTCGCGGCGAATGATCGCCGCCACGCCGGCGCTCTGGATCTCAGTGCTGTTGGTCTGCCGAAGCTTCTGTGCGATGACGTGGTCGGGTGGCGGGCTCTCGGACGTGATCGTCGTAGTCACAAGTGCCTGGTTGACGTTGCCCACGCCGCCGCCGCCGCCGCCGGTGCCGCCGCCGGCCGTGGCGTCCTGCGTGAAGGTCTGCGTGGGGGAGGACGCTGCGAATTCGCTGTTGGTCTGGAAACTCTGCGACTGCCCGATATTGAAGTAGCTGATGTTGACGCCATTGTTGTCATAGATCCATCCGCCCTCGTAGCGGCTGCCCCATGCCATGCGGGTCCGCATCCAGCTTGTGTTGAGGTCAAGCTGCAAGGGATCCGTTCCGAACGTGTAGAGGCCGCCGATGATGCTGCCCTGTCCACTCGTGCCCGAGGCGATAATGTTGGCATTGTTCAATTGCACGACCGTCTGGGGTGAGATCGGATTCGTGGGGATGATGTAGTTGCCCGCCTGCGTCGTGCCGACGCCGGTCACGCGGGGCGGTGTGATGCCCCAGTAGAGCCTGTCGTAGTTGAAGAAGATCCCCTCGCTCGGCTCCGGGTAGAGCTCATATTCCTGCAGGTCCGGGGGAGCGAACAGCTGGAAGTCGTAAAAGTCCTGGCTGGGCAGCATTGGCATCCAGTCGCCAGCATGCACGGGGATGCAGGCCGCAATGCCTTGCGCCATCACGAGAACCAGTGCCGCCAGACGCTTGAACCGCTCGTTCGTGACCATCGCTTTTAGTGTCCTGGGGAGCAGGAGCCGGTTTTCCGCAGATGCGGATTGCTCCTTCGGTATCGGTCGTGCCGGTGAGCCGAGTTGACGAAAGTTGGCAGACTCTGCCGGATGTGCGGATTTTTTGTCACTGGGGAGAAAAGAGTGGCAGGCGGGGCAGGCTCGGGTATGTTGCAGGAATGCCACCGGCAGCCCTCCTGGCCGGGATTCCCACGCTGGAGACCATTCGATGCCGAGCATGCTCAGGCCTTTTCCTGCCGGTCTGCGGAAATTCCATACCGGGGCGATTGCCGCGGCCTCGCTCCTTGCCTGGTTTGCCACGGGAATGCCGGTGCGGGCGGCGGAGCCTCGGGCCGGCCGGGCCGTGGCTCCGGTTGACGCCCGGCAGGCCGAACAGGAACACGGGTTTCTCCGGATCACTCGCGACGCCGCCCGCCGGCCGATCGCGCTCGAAACATCGATCGTGACCTACGTGGAAACCCCGCAGGCGGCGGCCGCCGCAGGCCGGCGGGAACCGCTCGAAGTCGATCTCGTGGGGGCGGTGCACCTGGGCAGCCGGCAGTATTACGACACACTCGACCGGCTCTTCACCGATTACGACGCCGTGCTCTACGAACTGGTGGCCCCTGACAATGCCCGTGTGCCCAAGCCGGGCCGCAAGCCATCGGGGGCCATCGGCTCGGCGCAACAGGGGCTCACGAAGATGCTCGGACTCGAATTCCAGCTCGACCAGATCGATTACGCCGCCCGGAATTTCGTGCACGCCGACCTGTCGCCCAAGGAGTTCGATGCTGCGATGGCCAAACGGGGCGAATCGTGGTGGACGATGTTTTCACGGGTGATGCGGGAGAGCATGGCCCGTGCCGATCGTGCAGGCAAACAGCCGGCAGGCGACGTGGGGTTCAGTGACATCTTCGGCATTCTCTTTGGCAATGACCGCGAGCTCCGGTTGCGCCGGCTGATGGCGGAGCAATTTACCGACATGGAGGTGCTCACCGCGGCCTTCGGCGGCGAGGAGGGGTCGTCGCTGATCACCGACCGCAATGCGGCGGCCCTCGATGTGCTCAAGGAGCAGATCACCAAGGGACGCCGAAAGATCGCCATCTTCTACGGCGCTGCCCACATGGACGATTTCGACGAAAAGCTCCGTCAAGACTTCCAGCTTCAGCCGGGTGAGACGGTCTGGCTGGAGGCGTGGGACCTGCGGGATCCCGCCGAGCGCAACTGACTGCCGCCCGTACTGTCACCCGTAAGACGTGGCCAGACGGTTTGCCAGAGTGGCTGGTCGAGTCCGCCGTCTGATGCCGCAGCGGTGCGGAGGCCCGCGGTCTGCCATACGGCGGACGCCGCGCGATTCCACAGCAGCCGCTGCTCCATGACCGCAGTCCAGGCGTCGACAATCTGACGGGTCTCTGCCAGCACCCGGTCGTAGCCCAGGGATGCTACGGCTTCACCCACCGGGTCAAACTCAAAGGCTCCCGAGTAGCCGTGGTCGATGAGCGAGAGGATCAGCGACTCCAGGGGCAGCCCGCCGTGGCCCACCGGCAGGCGTTCCAGTTCCGCCGTCGGCGGGCCGACCCGGTCGGCCACCTGCACGACCGCCGTGGCCGCCGCCAGCTGCGGCAGCAGCCGTGGCAGTTCCTCATCGTCGCCGAATTGCCAGAGGTCCAAGGCCATGCGGACGGCCGGATCGGCCACCTCCGCGACGAGTTCCAGGGCGTCGATGGCCCGCGTCAGGAAGCTGCAGCCGGGGGCGGCGGCTGCGTGCACCGGTTTGACGGCCAGCGTCACGCCGGCACGGCCCGCGAGCGGAGCGAGGGTTTCCAGGGCCTGCACGAGCAGCCGGCGGGCGTGCGCCCGGGTATGTCCACCGCGGCAGCCGCTGTGAACCAGCAGCACGGGTGCGCCCAACGTGGCCGCTGCTTCGATCGCCTCGGCTGCGTCGGCGATGCTCTCTGCGAACGTGCGGCCGTCGCCGCCGGTGAAGCCGCCCGCCCACTGCAGGCTCGACACGCTCATGCCAGCCTCGGTCAGCAGCGACGCGGCGGCGGCGTGGCCGAGATCAGACAGCTTGGCCCGCCACAGCGACAGGCAATCGAAGCCGTTGTCGGCAAGACGAGCGATCTCCTCGGGAAGCTCCCAGCGGGACGTCGTCAGCTGACTGATGGCCACATGGAACATGCTCGCGTCTTCTCCTGCATAGCGTCCGCCTGGACGGGGAAGGGCGAAAGTATGGGGCGGTCGCGCGCGGACTGTCCAGTGTAGATCACGACGACTGTTTTCAGCCGGAAGAAGTCGCTGCATCACGCAGTCGGACCGGTGCTGGCGCGAGTGGCGTTTCAGTCTTGACAACTTCGCAGTCGAGCGTCGCAGTCGTTACTGAACAGCGATCAGTTGTTCTTCGCCGGCAGCAGGTCGAGGCAGACGAGCCGGCCCTGCCCGCGCACGTAGAGATAGCCATGGGCGATCACCGGTGCCGCCCAGCATGGGGCCACGAGCAGTTCCGCCGCGCGGCCCTGCGTGGCGTGACGGGTAGCGTTCTGCGTGTCTGTCACCGGGGCGACGAGCCGGACCCGCGACACTTCATCGTATTTCTCCGGAGTGGCTTTCACGAGCACGAGATCACCGAACTCGCCGAGCACGATCAGGTGGCCGTCGGCCCACACCATGCTCGATCTGCCGAGCCCTCCCTCGCTCCAGCGGATGGTGCCAGTCTTCCAGTCGGCGCAGACGAGCAACGCATCGCCCGCGTTGCGTCCGCTCGAGCCGTAGAGATGCCCGTCGCGGAGCACCGGCGTGGCCCAGTGCGACTTGAGGCTGCGATTCGGGCGACTGCCGGCGGGGTCTTGGCGAACCGTCTGGAGGCCCGCCGCAGTGACGGTCAGAAGCACGCTCCCCGGCCCGTAGGTCTCCGAAAGCAGAACCTCATTGCCCGCCACGACCGGGCTGGCGGCGACGACGCTGAACAGTTCGTCGGCCCGCCAGCGGAAATCAGCCTGCACGACACCGGTGGCCGGATCGACGACGAGGAGCCGGTCCCGCATCCAGGCGAGCAGGCAGTCGCGGCCGTCCATGTGGGCCATCACCGGCGTGCTGTAACTTGCCAACTGATCGCTCGAACGCCAGCGCTCTCGGCCCGTGGCCAGTTCAAACGCCACGAGTCCGCTGTCGAGCCCCTTCACCAGATCGAGCCGTTCCGGAGATGGGGGCGTGGAGCCCGGCCGGCTGCCGCCGACCTGCACGATCGCCAGCCGCTCCTCCCCGACGTCGACCACCAGCGGCGCGGTGCTTGCGCCGAAGAAGTTCCGGACCACGTGGTAGGCGGTGGACGTGTCGACCTGCCAGCGGCTGCGGCCGTCAGCCAGGCTGCGGCATTCAAGACGTCCATCGGGGTCGAACGTGAGTACGGCGTCGCCGGCAATCACCGCCGCCGCCCGCGGTCCGCCGTCGTAGCCGAACGTGTCGGTGTAGTCGGTGGGGTACCGCTCGTGCCAGAGTTCCCGCCCCGTTTCGGCCGCCAGGCAGCGGACCCGGATTTCCCGCCCCACGCGGTCGCAGATCACGCACCGTCCCTGGGCCACCGCCGGGCCGCAGTAGCCCTCTCCGAGTTCGCAGTGCCAGACGATCCGCGGACCCTCTGCGGGCCACGGCACGGTCATGCCCTCGAGGCTGCTGCGACCGTTTCCCGTGGGACCTAGAAACGTGCCCCAGTCCTCTCCGGGACGGGTCCAGAGATCGGCCACCGCGTTTGCGGGCCGCTCGGTCGCCGGTTCCGGCTCTCCGGCGGCACTCTGCCCCGCAGCCAGGGACAAGCTGGCCAGCGTGATGAACGTGGAGGCTGTTGCCAGCTTCCGCAACGCTTGGAACGCTCGCAGAAATTCCTGCCCCATGGCGATTCTCCCAGGACTCCCCGGCTACCGGAGTGAGCGTTTCGGCGCCTCCGAGGAGAATGCGTACCATACCGCATGAAGGAAGCCGAGGAGCCGCCGTGCGCACGGAGCGTATCCGGGGAGTCCGGTTCGGCTTTGATCACCCCCCCACCCCCCCGCGTTTCCGAGCGTTCAAACGTCTGGCCCTGCCATGTCCAAGGAAAAGGAAATCCGTGTCGGTCCGCTGCTGATTCCAGCGGGGGCGCTCGAATGGCAGTTTGCGAGGAGCAGCGGGCCGGGCGGCCAGCACGTCAACCGCACCAGCAGCAAGGCACTGCTCCGGTTCGACGCGGCCCATTCGCCGCACCTGCCCGATGACGTGCGGCGGCGGCTGCTGCAGCGAGAGCGGGCCCGCCTCACCGGCGACGGGGCGATTCTCATTTCCAGCCAGCGGCATCGAGACCAGTCGCGAAACGTGGCCGACTGCCTGGAAAAACTGGCGGCCCTTCTGGAGCAGGCACTGATCGTGCCCAAGACACGGCGAGGCTCAAAAACGCCCCGTGCGGCGAAGGGCAAGCGGCTCGACACGAAGCGACGCCGGTCCGAGACCAAGCGGCTTCGCCGTCCGTCCACGGACTGAGGGACACCGGGGGCCGCCCGGCTCCGGGACGGCCTTTTCGGTCTCCAACGTCGTTGCATCGACGCTGGTATAATCCCTCCGAGTGGCAATGACGCCGCTTTGGCTCGAACGGGAAGGAGTGCGACCCCATGGCAGCGGCCCGCGACATCGATACCCTCCTCAAGAACTGGGATTTTCAGCCCGGTGAGGTGAATGCCCGCCTGTTCAAAGCAAGGAACGGCCGGGAAGTGCTGCAGATGCGGGTGGACATGGGCCTGCTTCAGATGGAGACCGACCTGCGGCCGGATGGCCTGCGGCCGCACGGCGCCGAGACGTATTACGACTATCTCGTCAGCGAGGTGATCCGCGAGGGCGGTTCATTCAGGCTGTCGAAGGAACAGTGCGGCGAGGCGGACAGGGAGTTCGTGCAGTATTACCACCGCCGGCTCTGCTGGCTGTCGCTGCGGGAATACCGTCGGGCCGCCAAGGACGCCGATCACAGCCTGGCGTTCATGGATTTCGTGCGGGAGCATTCGCCCGACGAGGAGTGGACGCTGTCGCACGAGCAGTATCGGCCGTTCGTGCTCTTTCACCGGGTGCAGGCTTCTTCACTCGCGGCGCTTCAGGACTCGGGGCCGGAGGCGGCAATCAGCGAGATCAATCGCGGACTGGGACAGTTTCGTGATCTTTTTGCCCGCTACGACGCGGTCGAGCAGTATGACGAGGATGAACTCGTGAAACGGCTGCACGAGATGCGGGAGAGCGTCCGGCAGCGGTACGAGGTCGGACGGACGCTCGATGAGCAGCTGGCGGAGGCCATCCGGGCGGAAAACTACGAACTCGCGGCCACGATCCGCGACAAGATGATCCACGACAAGATTCGCAGCCCCGGCGAGTAGCCTGTCGCGGCCAACGTCCTGGAAAAATTTGCAAACCGACTGCTTCACAATGAAGCGATTGGGTGGCCTGGATGGCCTTGGTCGCGTTGGTGTGGGCCTTGGAGCCCCGTTCTGGAATTGGCACGCGAAATGCGTGGTATGGTTCCAGAGCCGAGGCCCTTGCAGCTTTTGCCGACGCAGGAGACCCACCCCATGAACGCCACCACCCACGCCGCCACCACCGTTGAAGCCCGCTTCGCGAGGCCTGCATCAGGGACCGGGGCGGCCTCCCGGTATGTCGTGACCGTGGGGGATACGTCGTGCGAGGTCCGTGCCCACACCATCGCGATGATTGCCGAGGTGCTGGGGTTCGAGCAGGAGATGGAGGGGGACGTGGTGGACCTGATGGCGGGAGATGCGGCTGATGGCCGCACGATCGCCGATCTGCTCGACTCCCGGATGATCGCCCCACCCCGACCGTTGCGTCGTCGGCAGCGGCCCGTCAGTTCGCGGGCGGTGTTCTATGGCGCGGCGGGGAAGTAGGTTTTCGGTCTGGTAGATTGGTCGGACACCCTCCCGAGACCGATCATGCACCAGCCACTGACCGTTCCAGCCGGAAGTGATATCCGTCTGGCGGATTTCGACCCCGACTACCACGAGGAACTCGACCGCGCCGACGCCGAGGCCGAGACCCGGAAGCACTGCGACAAGCTCGACGAACTGGCCTACCGGCTGTTTGCCGAGGCGAAGCGGGCGGTCGTCGTCGTGCTGCAGGGCATCGACACCTCCGGCAAGGACGGCACGATCCGCATGCTTGCCAGCGGCGTGAGTCCGCAATGCCTCGATGTCAGGAGCTTCAAGGCGCCCAGTGCCCTGGAGCTTTCCCACGATTTCCTTTGGCGGGTGCACGCGGCCGTGCCGGCCCACGGTCGAATCGGCATCTTCAATCGCTCCCATTACGAAGACGTGGTGGTGGTCCGCGTACGGAAGCTCATACCGAAGGATGTCTGGAAGGAACGATACGCCCAGATCAATGCCTTCGAAAAACTGCTCCGCGACGGCAACCTCACCTTTGTGAAGTGCTTTCTTCACATCAGCAACAAGGAGCAGCGGCAGCGGCTCGAGGACCGCCTCCGCGACCCGAAGAAGCAGTGGAAGCTGGGGCCGAGCGATCTCGAGGATCGGCGGCTCTGGAACGACTTCCAGAAGGCCTACGACGACGCGCTCACGCAGTGCAACACGGAGCACGCCCCCTGGCACATCGTGCCGGCCGACAAGAAGTGGTATCGCAACCTCGTGGTGGCCCGGCTGCTGCGGGCCACGCTCGAACGGCTCGATCCGCAGTTCCCGCCCTTCGATTCGAGCCTGCTTGCGAAGCTCGACTGAGGCTGCGGAGCACCGCATCAACGCCTTCGTCGGAGGCCTCGTCACCGGCTCCCGGTGGTCGTCTTTTCAGGCGGCTCCGAGAGATCGAGAACGATTACCTGGTCACGGACGCGGGCTTCGAACTGCTGGTCCCGTTCCCGCTCGATCTTGCGGTGGTGGCGGCGGGCCGCTTGGGGCCGAAGGGCCAGAGCACCGGCGGCGTGATGGCGAGCCGCGGCGGCGGTGTCGGGGCGACGTCATCCTGTTGATCTACCCGGACGGCCGCTACGGCCATGTTTTCCGGAGTCGCGGTCTCCTGCGCACGGGCAGTGGCTTCCCGCTGTGCAGGCCTGCGCGGTGCGGTGGCAGTCGGGACTGTGGCAGCCGGGACGGCGGCCGTCGGCGCGATGATCGGCAGGTTGGCCGCGGCGATGCGCTCCGCGAGCGGGCGGCGTCCCGTGCCCGCTGAGGACCGATCCGACTGTGCCACGACCGAGTAGGTCTCCCCGGCCCGGGCATTGAGCGCACAGAAACTGGCCAGGGCGGTCAGGCATCCGATCAGGGTGGCTTCTGCCAGGCGCGAGCGGTACATGCTTTCGACCCCTTGCTGTGAGCTGGAAACGAACCGGTCCTGAGGGTTGTATCGGTCGTGACCCAGGCCGACCTTTTGTCTCCCCGGGCCCTGAACAAAGCCCGCAGGTTCGAAAGCTTTGGCAAAGAGCGGCCCCATCGCATACATTCCTTGTCCGCGGCCCCCCCTGGTCCGCCGGTCTTCCCCAGTTTGTTTTCCCATTGTGAGAGCGGAGCAGTCAGCATGTCAGTCGTCCAGGATGCACCCGTCCACGCCAACCGTTGGCAGTCCATGGCTTCCCGCGTGCTTTCCGGCGGCACGATCGATCGCGACGATGCCCGGACGATCCTCGAATCGTCCGACGTCGAACTGCTCGACGTGCTGGCCGCCGCCTGGCGGGTGCGGCACCACCACTTCGGCAACACCGTCCAGCTCTTCTTCCTCATGAATGCCAAGAGCGGACTGTGCCCCGAAGACTGCGGTTACTGTTCGCAGTCAAAGGTTTCCGACGCCGAAATCCCCCGCTACAACCTGCTCTCCGCCCCCAAGCTGCTGGAGGCCGCCAAGCTCGCGGCCGAACGGCAGTCGAAGACGTTCTGCATCGTGATCTCGGCCCGAGGCCCGTCGGAGCGGGAGATCGACTTCGTCTGCAAGATCGTGCCCGAGATCAAGCAGCAGTACGACCTCAACATCTGCGCCTGCCTGGGGCTCCTATCGCCGGAGCAGGCACGGCGGCTGGCGGCGGCCGGCGTCGACAAGGTGAACCATAATCTCAACACGAGCGAGCGTTTCTACGGCGAGATCTGCTCCACGCACACCTATGGCGACCGCGTCGCGACACTGGCGGCCTGCCGTGCCGCGGGTCTGCAGCTCTGCAGCGGCGGCATCATGGGCATGGGGGAGACGCACGATGACTTGATCGACATGGGACTGGAGCTGCGGAGCCTCGGCGTGGAGTCGATCCCGCTCAATTTCCTGAACGCGATCGACGGCACGCCGTTGGAGGGCAACAACCGGGTCAGCCCCCGCGACTGCCTCCGGGGTCTGGCGATGATGCGGCTGCTCAACCCTGCGGCTGAGATCCGCATCGCCGGCGGACGGGAGATCCATCTGGGCACCCTGCAGCCGCTGGGCCTCTACGCGGCCAACTCGATGTTCGTAGGCGACTATCTGACCACGAAGGGCCAGCTGCCCGAGGCCGATTACAAGATGATCGAGGAAATGGGGTTCGTGATCACGCGGGGTGCCGAGTCAGCCGAGCCTGTGCCCGAGATGGCGTGACGCGATTTTTCCGCAGCCATCTAGCTGCCCAGGCTCATGAGGAGTTCCGACATTTCGCCGGCCGCGTGGGTCTTGCCCTGCCGCCGCGCCTCCTCGATTCCTTCGCGAAGCGTGCTCCTGGCCTCCTCGATCCGTTGACGGGCCACGAGGTGCTGGGCAGCCATTTGGAACGCCGGCACATACGGAGGTTCGCCACGCGCAATCGCTTCGAGAATCTCGAGCCCGGCTTCCCATTCCCCGGCGGCTTCCATTTCGAGCGCGAGGCTGTAGCGCAGAAACACGTCGTCGGGATCGTCCCGCAGGAGGGCTTCGATCTTCTCGCGGCGGCTGGTCGGGGTGGGCTGGTTGGTCATGGTTTGCTTGCAGGCTGGGTGGGATCGATCTGCGATACCACGCGGGCATCGCGGCCATGGGTCACGATGATTATCCGTTCCGAGAGGCAGACGACTGCCCGGGCTCCCTCGAGGCGGGCCACGCAGACGGCCTCTGCCGACTGGCGGCCATTCCGCAGGACGGCGTCGATCCGCCAGAGGCCTTCAGGCACCCCAGCGGCAGCCGTTTCTTCAATCGTTTCGCCGGGGGGCCCGCCGCCGACAACCCAGAGCGTGCCGTCGGCACGGCAGAAACAGGCGTCACGAATCCGCGGGAGGGACGTGTCGAGGTGCAGCAGCCGCCGCGGATCGGGGGGAAGATAGAACGACACGAACACGCTGGCGGCCGAGCGGTCCGCCTGCTCGCGTGAAAAGATCACGAATTCATCCGCCGGACTGATCGTGGCAGCGGCCGGCCGCAAGTCCGCGGGGATGACGGGACAGTTCCTGGCCGACATGCCGCCGATCCTCGCCCCGGCGATCGGGGCGCGCATCACGGCCGGAAGCGGGGCCGGCAGGCCGCAGACGCCCAGCCAGTCGCGGGAAGGACTGACGGCAAGGAAGGCGGTGACGTCTCCCGATGGGCGGTCCGCGTTTGTTTTGGGAGCGGCCGCGGCGGCGTCACCCGCTGCTTTGCCGATCGCCACGGTCTGTGTGGGCTTGTCACAGTCGGCGGCCGTGCCGGGCTGGAGGCGGTGCGTCTGCAGCGACCAGCCCCCGGACGCGTGGCAGAGCGACACGAGCATGCTCGTGTCGATGCACCCGATCGCGAGGGGGCCGGCGGCGGCGGCCCGGCCCGTGCCTGCCGCCACGGCTGTCCACCGCTTCGTCGGCTCGAACGGGTCGATGGCCACGACCTCGCCACGTGTCTCATCGAGGATGTAGAGCGTCTGACCATTGGCCGGCGCTGCCAGATCACCGGCCGCCGGCATGTCTGTGATGAGGTCGGTGCGCTGCGGCTGGGGGGCGGGTGGGGCCGCTGCGGCGATCGAAAGCGAGAGGCTGCAGGCCACTGCCAGCCAGACGGCGGGAGTCCCGGGAAGCATGGCCATGATGGGGTCAGTCCGCGGCCGGCGCGGCATGGGCCGCCTCCCAGGCGGCGATTTTGTCGACATGCTGAAGCGAGAGGCCAATGTCATCGAGGCCTTCGAGCAGGCACCGCTTGCGGAACGGGTCGACTGTGAACGAGCGTGAAAATCCTGCGTCATCGCTGACCGTGCAGGTCGGTAGGTCGACATGGAGCCGATAGGGGCCGCCGGCTGCCTCCGCCGCCCTCGTCCGGCGGAAGAGTTCCTCGACATCCTCCTCCGAGAGGCGGATCGGAACCATGCCGTTCTGGAAGCAGTTATTGAAAAAGATGTCGGCAAAGGTCGGAGCGATCACCACCTTGAAGCCGTAGTCGGCCAATGCCCAAGGGGCATGCTCGCGGCTCGAGCCGCAGCCGAAGTTGCGCCGCGCCAGGAGGACGCTCGCTCCCGCGACCACGGGCTGGTTGAGTTCGAACTCGGGGTTCGGTGCACCGTCGGACAGGAACCGCCAGTCGAAGAAGAGAAACTGCCCGAAGCCCGTCCGCTCGATCCGCTTGAGGAACTGCTTGGGAATGATCTGATCGGTGTCGACGTTGGCCCGGTCGAGCGAGGCGACGATGCCGGTGTGAGTGATGAATGGTTGCATGGGATGGGGCTGTCGTTCCGCGGTGTGTTCAACGGTAGAGCCAGTGTCGGATGTCGGTGAAGTGGCCGGTGACGGCCGCTGCGGCCGCCATGGCCGGAGAAACGAGGTGGGTGCGGCCCCCCTTCCCCTGCCGGCCCTCGAAATTGCGGTTGCTGGTCGAAGCGCACCGTTGGCCGGGCGTGAGCGTGTCGGGATTCATGCCCAGGCACATGCTGCAACCGGCCTCACGCCATTCGAAGCCAGCGTCGCGGAACACGCGGTCGAGTCCCTCCTGCTCCGCCTGCCGCTTCACGCGGCCGCTGCCGGGCACGACCATCGCATGAACGGTCGGCGCCACGCGATAGCCGCGGACGACGCTGGCCGCGGCGCGGAGGTCTTCGATCCGGCTGTTGGTGCAGGAACCGATGAAGACGCGGTCGAGCGGGATGTCGACGATCTTCGTGCCCCCCTTCAAGCCCATGTAGTCGAGGGCCCGGCTGCCGCTCTCCCGCTCGTTGGGATCACGGAAAGCCGTAGGATCGGGAACGATGGCGTCGATGCCCACCACCTGGGCGGGATTGGTGCCCCATGTGACCTGAGGCACGACGTCGCCCCCTTGGAAGATTTCGACCCGGTCGAACACCGCGTCGGGGTCGCCCGGGAATCGCTCCCACTCCGCTACCGCGCGGTCAAAATTCCGCGGGGCATAATCCCGGCCCCGCAGGTAGTCGAAGGTGACCTGGTCCGGGGCGATCATGCCGGCCCGCGCACCGGCCTCGATCGACATGTTGCAAACGGTCATCCGCTCCTCCATGCCGAGACGGCGGATGCATGGACCGGTGTATTCGATCACGTGCCCCGTGCCCCCCTCGGTGGAGAGTTTGCCGATCAGATAGAGCACGAGATCCTTGGCCGTGACGCCGGCATGCAGCGCCCCATCGACCCGCAGTTCGAGCGACTTCGGCTTGGCCTGCCGCAGCGTCTGCGTGGCAAGAACGTGCTCCACCTCGCTGGTGCCGATGCCGAAGGCGAGCGCCCCCAGGGCGCCGTGCGTGGCAGTGTGGCTGTCGCCGCAGACGATCGTCATGCCGGGCTGCGTGATGCCCAGTTCCGGGCCGATCACGTGCACGATGCCCTGATCGGCATCGCCCAGGTCGAAGAGCCGCACGCCGAACTCACGGCAGTTGTTGCGGAGCGTGTCGATCTGCTGCTTCGAGACGGGGTCGGCGATCGGGAGCCGCCGATCGGTGGTGGGGATGTTGTGATCGGGCGTGGCGAACGTCGCTTCGGGCCGCCGCACGCGGCGACCGGCCAGCCGCAGCCCCTCGAATGCCTGCGGGCTCGTCACCTCATGCACGAGATGACGGTCGATATAGAGCAGCGGCAGTTCGCCGGGCGGAGTACAGACGACGTGGGCGTCCCAGATCTTGTCGAGCAGCGTGCGGGGCGTGGGCATCGGGGGTCAGACTGGTGTCGGAGAGGTTGGAGCGAATCCGTCCACCAATGTAGCCCGACGGCCCCAGCCCCGCCACCGTCTGTTACGCAGCGCGTTTCAGGACGGTCTTCGCGGCCAGTTCGTCGACGCGGGCCTTCGGAATGGAGGTCCACGCGCCGCCGCTGCCCGCCCGTGACTCGGCGAAGATGACCGTCTGCAGGGTGATGATCCGCTGGATGAAGAACCAGCAGCGATCCACGTACCGCGGGTCGTTGTCGGCGGAAATCAACACCAGGTCGAACGCCCCCAGATGGTTGCAAAGCTTGGACAGGGAGGTGTCGACGTTGCCTGGCACGAGTTGCACCCGGGCCAGACTGTGCAGTCGTTGGTGGGCCTGTTTGAGTGTCACGCCCGGCGGATCTTCGGGAAGGCGGCCCTCGAAACGGTCGAGCCCCACGTAGTGCAGATCGATTCCCGGGTGAACGCCCCTGAGAAGACCAAGCAGCCGCTCCGTCCGCGTGAGCGTTCCCACTCCCAGTTCGATGATGCGCTTGGGGGGCTTCTTGAGCGCATGCCTGTAAAGGGGCCGCTCACGCGCCGGCTGGGAGAACCGGGTCAGCCACAGTCTGCGAAACAGCCCGTACTTCGCCATTGCTTCCCCCGCCACAGGACCCTTCCGGCCAGAACTTCATGCTCCAGCATGAAGTCGGCCGGGCATGGCCCGTGGCTGGAGACGAAGAGGGAGATGCCGTCACAGCTTGCCGGTCTTGTCTTATCTGGTCTGGTCTGGTCGGGGAGCAGCCCCCTGCCCCGCGACCGTCATTCGCCCTTGAGCTTCTTCAGAGCATTCGCGGCGGCCGCACGCACCTGCCTGGAGCCATCCTCTTCGGAGACGAGTTCCAGGAGCGGAATCGCGGAAGCCGCGGCGGCGCCGATGTCCCCCAGGGTCACGGCGGCCTCCAGCCGGACGATTTCCCGCTCGGCGCGGAGGGCCTTCCTCAGGACAGAGACGGCCTGTTCGTGCAGAGACTGGTCCTGCGGGTCGACTTTGAGCGTCGCCCAGATGGAGACCGTTGCCAGTACCTCATCCGTCGCAGTCGCCAACGCCCGCAATTGATCGATTGCCGGTTTCGCGGCAGGGCCGATGCGGCCCAGCGCATAGGCCGCGGCATACCTCATGCCCGGCGCAGCCGTATCATCGGCGAGGATTTTCTGCAGTGCCGGCACGGCAGCGGCGGCATCGGGCCCGATGGCTCCGATGGCGATGGCTGCCTCCTCCCGGATGACAGGATCGACGTCGGCCAGCAGTTTGAGAATGTCATCGACCGCGGGCTTCGCCGCCGGCCCGAGTGCCGCGAGAATTTCCAGCACCTTTGCCCGCAACGCCGGGTCGGAGAGCTTTCCGCGGAGTGTTTCCACGGCCGTTGCACCCAGGCGGACCAGGGCTGCTCCACCGCTGAGCCCGACGTCGGGATCGGGATCCGACAGCAAGTCCGCGAACTCGTTTGCCAGTGTCAGACGGGTGGGTTCGTCGAGTTTTTCCGCTAGGTCGGAGAGCGCGGATGCGGTCGCGGTCCGTTCGTTCGATCGATCGCAGTGCAGGCCGGCGCGGAGCCGTTTCACGGCCTCGTCGACCAAGGCCTTGTCGTCAGGATGAATCCGTGCCAAGGCCCAGGATGCGACCTCCGCCAGGAAGGGATCCTTGTCGTCCGCGGCCTTCTTGAGCGCCGCGTCGGCATCCTGCGCACGCACCCGGCCCAGGGCGTAGGCCGCCGGAGACCGCAAGGTCTCGTCATCGGACTCGAGCGACTTCACCATCACTGGCGACGCGGACGCAGCCTTCTCGCCGATCGCGGCCAGCGCGAGGAACGCCTGCAGCCGTTCGTGGGTCTCGCTCTCGGCGGCCAGCTGTGTCAGCGATTCCACCGCTGGCGCGGACTCGGGTCCGATTTCGGTCAGCGCGATAATGACCCAGTAGCGTGCCTTCGGATCCTTGATCGCCTCGACCAGGAAAGGCACCGCTTCGCCATCCATGTCGGACAGCGTATGGAGCGCGGGCATGACGACCGATGGATCGGCGTCGGCAAGCTGTTTGGTGACCAGTGGGGCGAGATGCCCCGGCTCAGGTTTCAGGCGGGCCAGGGCCCGCACGGCCGACCGTCGGACCCGCGGATCAGGATGCGTCGCGGATTTGACGAGCGGATCGACCGCACTGGCATACAGCGATGCGTCAGGCTCGGGAATGTTCTTCCGGCCATCGTCCTCGCGGATCAGGCCGACGGCGGCCGCCGCCTGCGTGGCGACGATCGGGTCGTCGTCCGTGAGTAGTTTCAGAAGCGTCGGCATTGCCGACAGGGCGTCTTCGCCGATCAGGCCGATGGCCCGGGCCGCGTGCCAGCGGGTGCGGGGGTCTTCATCGGCGGTCCACTTGGTCAGGTCGGCGAGCGCCGGCTTGGCCTTCTGGCCGAGCTTGGCGATGTCGTCAATCACCAGGACGCGGGCATTCTTGTCGGGAGCCGCAGCGAGTGCCTGTTGCAGCGAGGCGAGGTCATCGCCGGGCGTGTTCGTGGCGGCCGGCTTCGTCGCGGATTCTGCCGGTGTTGCGGCGACAGGGGCCGCGGCCACCACTCGCGGCGGCTCGGGCTGGGGTTTCGGCGGAGTGGCATTGGAACAGCCCACGAAGACGGTCCCGCAGACGACTCCGAACCACACGGTCGATGGCACGTGCCTCATGACAAACGGCTCCCGAGAGAAATGACTCCGGCTGGGCGTGGAAACACGGACAAAACGCTGTCGTGTCCACTGAGGAAGGAGAGTATACTTCTGTTGGTTTTTCGAATACATCAGTCTCCGTTTCGCCCAACCCTCAGGATGCCGACGAGGATGACCATGGTGTGCACCCCTCATGCCCGCGTGCGAGCCCGCTTTTTCCGCTCCTTTGTCGCGGCTCTGGCCGTCGGCGCGTCGGCCTTGATCTGGCCGGCAACCAGCACGGCCCAATGGGGCGGCGGATTTGGCTTCAACCGGGGCGGCTATGCCTCAACGGCCGGACAGGCCGCTTCCTACGGCATGTCGGAGATGATGCGGGCCCAGGGCTATCAAAACATGGAGAACTCGCAGGCGGCGAAGAACTGGCAGGAGGCCAAGACTCTCGAGATGCAGAACCGCATGCGGTGGACCGAGACCTATTTCGAGATGCGGAAAACGAACCGGGAAGCGCAGGCGGCCGAGGCTGGGCCGGCTGTCACCCAGGAGCAGGCGGTGCGGATGGCGAAGATGGGCATGCCACCCCGGCTCGGCTCTACGCAGCTCGATCCCGTGACCGGCCACATCGAATACCCGCTGGTGCTGACCTCAGCGCAGTATGCCCCGTATAGGGAACAGCTCGACAAGCTCTTTGCAGAAAGGGCGTCTGCCGGCGGCAGCATGCAGTACGAGCAGTTTCAGGAGATCCAGCAGACGGTCTCGAAGTTCATCCAGGCGCTGAAGGAAAACGTCAACACGTATTCGGCGAGCGATTACGGTCGCGCCCGCACGTTTCTCGACAGCATCGCCAGCGAGTCGCGGTTTCCTGCGGGCTGACGCGATTCTTCCTTATGGTGCTGCCCGGTCCGGCATGCGGACCCGGCGGAGCAACGGCACGGTGGCCAGCCGCAGCAGGCTCGACACGGCGAACACCGTGACATAGGCCCTGCTATCCTCTCCCAGCGTCCGCAGCAGCAGGCCGCCAGTGGCGGCGCCCGCGACCGTGGCGATCGCCATGCCCAGGTTGTAGACGGTGACCACGCCGGTGCGGTCGCGGTGGGGCACGGCGTCGAAGAAGAGCAGCGCCACCGCCAATTCCCAGCAGGCCCAGCAGCCACCGGCGAGCACCTGCACGGCCACGAGATACGCGACGTCCGCCGAGAACAGCCAGAAGAGCGACAGCGGGATGACCGAGAGCCCTCCCGCCCACAACAGACCGAGCGAACCGATCCGCGATCCCAGTCGGCCCAGGCTCGGCAGGAACAACGCCTTGGCAAGAAAGCTCGTTGCCACCACCAGCATGAAGCCGTGGTAGGAAAAGCCTCGCTCCCGGAGCATGTAAGGCGTGAAGTAAGGGGCCGAAAACTGGGCTGTGAAGACGAGGCAGCAGAGATAGGTGACGAGCGGTCCGGACGGTGCGTTCGCCATCCTTTTGAGCGTGCGACCGAGGTCGTGCACCCAGCCGAAGAGCGAGGTGGCCGTGCCCGGACTCGGCGTCGCGTCGCTGTGGTCGACGACGGTCGGTCGGGCGAACTCCCGGCAGCTCACCAGCATCATGGTGGAAAACATGCGGCAGATCCCGGCGGCGATGAACAGTCCCGCGAAGGCCAGGAGCGTGACCCCGTTGCCCTCGCCCCACTGCAGGATCAGTCCGCCCACGACGAAGCCGACGAAGACGCTGAACTGTCCCAGCCGGTTGCGGTTGGCGAAGTAGGCGGTTCGCATCCCTCCCGGGATCAGCGTGCCCATCCAGGTGTTCCAGGCCGGGATCCCTGCCATGCCCGCCGACCAGTAGACGCTGGCCGCCACGAGCAGTTCCGCGAGCGTTGCATGACCGCGGATGGCCCAGATGGCAAACGGCACGAAGCTGATTGCCTGCACCGTCGTGCAGGCGATGCACCAGCCCCGGTTCGTGCCGAGCCGGGCAACGCCGAGCGGGGTGATCAACTGGAACACCGCCCCCACGAGCACCGGCACACTCGCCATCATTCCCGCGGCCACGGGGCCGAGGCCTAGCGCCAGGGCAAAGGCCGGGATGTAGGTTTCGCCGCAGCCGACCATCAGACTGAAGGCCGCCGCGTCGGCCGTCGTCACCCAGAGGTCGCGGCGCAGGCCTGCCCCGGGCACGAGCCGTGAGGGAAACGACCGGCGGGGCGGCTGGGCGGGCAAGGGGTGCAGTCTACGATGCGAGGAAAATGACAGAAGGCCTGGTCGCGGCCACCTGTTTATACTTCCTCCGGTCCCAGCGTGGGGTGACCGCGCGACACCGGCTGGTCAGATCAATCCGCATCCTTGACGGAAGAAAGAGGGCAGAGAAATGAAGGCAATGGTGACCGGTGCCACCGGTTTCGTGGGTCCCCGGCTGCTGCGACTGCTGGATTCGCCCGTCGTGCTCTCCCGCAATGCCGACCGCGCCCGGACCGCTCTGGGCAGTCTGGCCGGCCCGATCTATCGGTGGGATCCGCTGCAGGGGCCGCCTCCTGCGCAGGCCTTTGAAGGCGTCGATGTTGTCCTCCATCTTGCCGGCGAATCGGTGGCCGAGGGCCGCTGGACCGCCGCCCAGAAGGCGCGGATCCGCGACAGCCGCGTCATCGGCACGCGGCATCTCGTGCAGGGCATCGCTCAGGCTGCAGCCAAGCCGAAGACGCTCGTGTCGGCGTCGGCGGTCGGCTACTACGGCGACCGCGGCGAGGAGGAACTCACCGAGACGGCCGCTCCGGCCCACGATTTTCTCGCGGATGTCTGTGTGGAATGGGAGCGGGAGGCGCTGGCCGCCCAGCAGCACGGCGTGCGAGTGGTCACTGCGCGGACTGGTATCGTGCTGGGCGCCGGCGGCGGAGCGCTCGCCAAGATGCTGACACCCTTCAAGCTGGGCGCCGGCGGCCCGCTGGGAAACGGCCGGCAGTGGATGCCGTGGATTCACGTGGCCGATCTGGCCCGGCTCTATCTCCACGCCGCCGAGACGGAGTCGATTCGCGGGGCGATGAATGCCGTCGCGCCGCATCCGGTTCGCAACAGCGAGTTCACCAAGGCGATGGGCCGGCAGCTCCACCGGCCGGCCTTCATGCCGGCGCCCTATTTCGGCCTGCGGCTCTTGTTCGGCGAGTTTGCGAAGGTGCTCTTCGCATCGCAGCGGGTGATTCCACGGGTGGCGCTCGACACGGGATTCGTGTTTCAATACCCGGAGATCGCCGCGGCTTTGCGGGAAATCCTCGAGGCGGCCGCATGAGTTCTGCTGCGTGAGACCGGTCGGACCGGACACGCTGTGCTCGCTTCGGCGGCTTCTCGTCTCACGTCTTGGCGGCGCGGCGGAGGCGGTCGGTCACGGCCCCCCATGATTCCGTGCCGGGCGGCGTGTCGACGACGATCGCGTCGAGGCTGCGGCGATCGACCGCGTGGAGCGTGGCGTAGAGGCACGTGGCAAAGGCTGCCGGATCGGCCGGCATCGGCACGACAAGTACATCCCGCGACGAGGCCAGCGACCGCACCTGCGGATCGTCGGTCTGCGCCGTGAGCCAGGCGACGCGTTTTCCCGACTGCACGAGGGCCGCGACCCGCTCTGCCGCCGTGGTCGACATTTCCAGCGGCGTCTTCGGCGCGTAGTGTCGGGCGAGCGTGCCTGGCGAGCGGGCGGGACCGGTCTCTTCGCCGCTGCTCGCTCCCGTCGCGTCGAGCACGGGCCGCCCGAGTACCGCTTCGAGTTCCTCGCGGCCGATCGGACCGGGCCGCAGGATCCGCGGCGGATCGGCCGTGCAGTCGACCACGGTCGATTCGATCCCGCGGCCGCACGGGCCGCCGTCGAGGATGAGATCGACACGGTTCCCGAGACCTTCGAGCACGTGGCCGGCTGTCGTCGGCGAGAGCTGCATCGAGCGGTTGGCGCTGGGGGCGGCGAGCGGCCGGCCAAGTGTCGCGATCAACAGCCGTGTGAGCGGATGCTCCGGGCAGCGCAGGGCCACCGTCGGCCCATCCGCGGTGACGGTGTCCGGGATCCGTGGGCCGCGCGGCACGATCACGGTGACTGGCCCCGGCCAGAGGCTCGCTGTGATCTGCTCCGCGGCCTGCGGCCAGGATGCCGCGAGCGACCGGGCCATCGTGGTATCGGCCACGTGCACGATCAGTGGATTGGTGGCTGGCCGACCCTTCGCGGCGAAGATGCGGTCGACGGCGTCGGCGTCGAGGGCGTCGGCTGCGAGTCCATAGACCGTTTCGGTGGGGATGGCCACGAGGCCGCCGTTGGCGAGCAGTTTCGCGGCCCGCTCGACCGCCGCCGCGGTCGGGGCCGGTGGCGCCGTCAGGCCCGTGGGCCAGGGAGCGGGCAGAATGTCGGGAAGTGGGCGGGCCATAGCCACAGGTTGCAACGGGGAGTGGGGCAGAGCAAGATGTTTCATTTTCGCCGATCACGCCCTTCCCGACCGCGCCGGAGCCCCCTCGAATGGCCGACTCTCCTCCGCCATCCAGCCGATCTCCTGCCAGCGCGGATGCGCTGCACTCCGCTGCTCCGCCGCGTGTGGGCATCGTGATGGGGAGCCGGTCCGACTGGGCCACGCTGCAGCGGGCCGCCGAAACGCTCGGGCAGTTTGGCGTGCCCCACGAGTGCGACATCGTCTCGGCCCACCGCACACCTGACAAACTGGCCTCCTATGCCAAGACTGCTGCCGATCGTGGCCTCAGGGTGATCATCGCCGGTGCGGGCGGCGCCGCCCATCTCCCCGGCATGCTCGCCGCCCAGACGCACCTGCCGGTGCTCGGCGTGCCGGTCGAGTCGTCGATGCTGCGGGGAGTCGATTCACTCCTGTCGATCGTGCAGATGCCGGCGGGCATTCCCGTGGGCACACTCGCGATCGGGCCCGCCGGGGCGGCCAACGCCGCCCTGCTGGCGGTCGCCATCCTCGCGATCGAGGACGCCTCCCTGCGGGACAAACTCATCGCCTATCGCACCGCGCAGACCGACCGCGTCCTCGGTGACCGGCTGGAAAAGGAAGTGACGCCATGGTCGGATCGGCCGAGCGAAAAGTGACTCCGGCCGTCATCCCGCCGGGCGCGACGCTCGGCGTGATGGGGGGCGGACAACTCGGCGCGATGTTCGCCATGGCCGCCAAGCGGATGGGCTACCGTGTCGAGGCGTTTTCCGACGTGGCCGACTGCCCGGCGGCACATCACTGCGACCGGGTGCACGTCGGGGCCTATGACGATCCGGCGGCGCTCGTCGCGATGGCGCGGGGCCTCGATGTTCTGACGTTCGAGTTCGAGAACGTATCGGCGGAGCCGCTGAAGGCGGTCGCCGGCCTCGTGCCGGTGCGGCCTGCCCCGGAGGTGCTCTTCACCACGCAGGACCGCAGCCGGGAAAAGGCATTGCTTGTCCGCGAAGGATTTGCGTGTGCGCCGCATCGACTGGTGCGATCACGTGAGGAACTCCACGCGGCGGTGGCCGCCCTCGGCCTGCCGGCGGTGCTCAAGACCGCCGCCTTCGGCTACGACGGCAAGGGGCAGCGGAAGTTCGAGGCCGGCGCCGGTCCGCAGGGGATCGACGCCGCCTGGGAAAGCCTCGGTAGGGACGTGCTGGTATTGGAAGGGTGGATCGAATTCGATTGCGAGATCTCGGTCGTGGCGGCGCGGGGGCTCGACGGCTCCACGGCTGTGTTCGCCCCGACACGAAACCACCACAGCCATCACATTCTCGACATCTCGTCAGCCCCGTCGGGGCTGCCCGATGCCGTGCTTCAGTCGGCGCGGGAGATGGCCGCAGCCGTGCTCGAAAAGCTGGAGGTCGTGGGGGTCGCCTGCGTGGAGTTTTTCGTGACGCGGGATGGCCGCGTGCTCGTCAACGAGATCGCCCCGCGGCCGCACAACTCCGGCCACCTCACGATTGCCGCCTGCGAGACGTCGCAGTTCGAGCAGCAGGTACGGGCGATCTGCGGCCTGCCCCTGGGCTCGACCAAGCAGCGTGCGCCGGCGGCGATGGCGAATCTGCTCGGCGACTGCTGGGCGAACGGTGAGCCCGACTGGGCCGCTGCCCTGTCTGTGCCCGGCGTGAGCCTTCTGCTGTATGGCAAGAGCGAACCGCGGCCGGGACGCAAGATGGGGCATCTCACGGCCCTGGCCGACTCGGTCGATGAGGCGATCGCCAACGTAACGCGGGCCCGATCGCTGGCCTGTCGCTCGACAGGTGCGGCTCACGACCGGGCCGCGGTTCGGGGCTGACCGAACCCCGTCGCCGGACGTTCGCTCCGGACATCCTGTCCTTCGCTCACTCGATGCTGACTGCGCTCCGGCATCCTGCCTGCGCTTGTCAGCAACGCCGGCTCACGGGGTCCGGCCAGCCCCTCACGGATTCTGCATTCGAAACAGTGAACTCCAACGTGCTCGGGCCGGTTAGAAACGTGCCCTCACGATCCTTTCGCTCCCGTCCCGGAGTTTATACCGCGACGCCGTTGAACTTCTTGTTCGACGGGAGTTCACCGGCGATACCGTCAGCCTGGAATCCGAACGAGATCTCCGCGCCAGCTGCGATCGTGCCGTTCCAGTCGGCGTTCTTGATCACGTAGTGGGTGCCGACGTGGCTGACGATCACGGCGTTCCAGATGTTGACGATGTTCGCCTTCATGTCGAACTCCATCGTCCAGCCATTGATGGCCGTCGTACCCGTGTTCTTGAGCTTCATGTCACCGTTGAATCCGGTTCCCCAGCCAGTCGTCTGGGTATAGGTGGCCACCACTGTGCCCGCAGGTGTCGGGGTTGGTGTCGGGGTTGGTGTCGGGGTTGGTGTCGGGGTTGGTGTCGGGGTTGGTGTCGGGGTTGGTGTCGGGGTTGGTG
>JBIIGJ010000092.1:0-13983 GCA_044236455.1 Pirellulales bacterium | reverse complement strand
GGTGTCGGGGTTGGTGTCGGGGTTGGTGTCGGGGTTGGTGTCGGGGTTGGTGTCGGGGTTGGTGTCGGGGTTGGTGTCGGGGTTGGTGCGACGGTGTCATCGTCGAGGATCGTGCCCGTCGCTGCCGACTTCGTGAGCGTGGCGTTCGTCGGACTGCTCAAGGTCACGGAAAATGCCTCGTTCGGTTCTCCCGTCGTGTCGCGGGTGATGAGCACGGTCACCAGTTTCTGCGTCTCGCCCGGCGCGAAGGTGAGCGTGCCGGAGGCGGCGGTGTAGTCGCTGCCGGCGAGCGCGGTGCCATTGGCCGTGGCGTATTGCACCGTCACCGACTGCGTGCTCGCCGCCGAGAGCGCCACCGTGAACGTGAGCGGCGTGGTCGTGATCGAACTGCCCGTTCCCGACGCCGCCGGGAACTGGAACTGCACCGCCTTGAGCGGATCGACCTTGGCTGTGTTCACCGTCTTCCAGTCGTCGGCCAGGATGCCGCCGGTATCGCCGGAATTGGGATTCCAAGACCAGTAGGTCCAGTTGATCCCCTGCTGGCCAGCCTTCAGGTCGTTCGTGCCGTTGCCATCCAGATCGCCCTTGAGATAGGTGACCATCTTGGCATACCAGGCCTGATCGCTGGCCGTGGCGAGGGTGCTGCCGAATTCACCCAGCAGCACTGGCGCGGTGCCGTTGCGGAAGAGATAGCCCCAGTTCTTGTCCCACACGGCCGGCAGGTTGTTGGGATAGGTCGGGTCGCTGAAATAGGTCTGTGCGTAGACGCTCGACGGGTAGTCGTGCGCGGAATAGACCAGCCGGCCGGGCGTGTTCAGCCGCACCGGTGCCGCCCCGGCGTTGGAGAGGTTTCCGCCCCACCAGTAACTGCCCGAGGAGGTCGTCTCGATGCCCTCCACGATCACCAGCAGGTTGGGGTTGGCGGCGAGCACGGCGTTGCCCCCCCGCTCCGCGGCCAGCCGCCAGTCGTTCGCGCTGCCGTCACCCCAGGTGGCCGGCCCGTGCGGCTCATTGTGAAGATCGATGCCGATGACCGTCGAGTTGCCTGCGTAGCGGGTCGCCAGCATCGTGAGGTTGCTGATCCACTTGCTCTCGGGATACGCGGCCGTGTACCAGAGGCCGGATGCATTGGCACTGTTGCCGGCCTCCGAGCGGTGGTGGTCGAGGAAGATCTTGAGCCCGATCTGGCCGGCGTAGGCCACGATCTTGTCCATGATCTGCAGGCCACTGTGCCCCTGCAGGTCGGCATTCTTCGAGTAGTCGATGCTGTTGGGCGTGCTGCCCGCGTCGAAGAGCTGGTCGCAGTAGGGCAGTCGGATCGTGTTGAAGCCGAGCGACTTCATCTGATCCATCATCTCCTTGTAGCCGCGGGACCAGAGACCGTGCGGGGCGAAGTTGCTCGTCTCGAAGCCGAACCAGTTGACGCCCGCGATCCGTACCGCGTTGTTGTTGGCATCGAGGATCTGGCTGCCCGCGGTGTGCAGATAGCCGTTGGCCACGCTGGTCTGCGGGTTGCCCTCGCTCATCGAGACATCGCTGATCGTGATGCCTGGGAGGGTGACCGGGGTGACTGGAGCGACCGCGCCGATGATGGCCGGATCGCTCCCGTAGTCGCCCCAGGCGAGGCTGAAGCCACCGGCGGACATCGCCGGAATTCCGGTGTGGAAGTTGGACAGCTGCCCCGTGGGGCCGGGATTGTCGCGGTTGAGCGACCACATCGAGAGCATCCCCAGCCCCTTGGCCCGGGCGAATGTCTCGAGGCGATCGGCATCTTGCAGGGTAAACACTTCGCTGGTGATGTCGTTGACGCCCAACATGGGCGTCACTCCCAGCTGGTTCCAGCCAAATGTCTGGCCCTGGCTGGTGAACAGCGTGGTCATCTGCGCAAAGGTGGCGTTGGCGGCATCGATGGCATACTCGCCCATCGACTTGAGCGCCGGCGGGGCGGCGCTGTCGCCATAGTCCATCGCCATCACATTGACGCCGTCGACCTTCACGCCGGCCACCAGGGCGGCCTTCACCACGTTGATGCCGTCCTGCGTGAGACCCTGTGGCAGCACCGGCAGGGTGAACCATACGCCCAGATTCGGCCGGGTCTTCTGCATCATCGCGATGGCGTCCATCTGCAGCTTGAGCGTCTGGGGTTCGGCAACGGCGGCGCCCTCGATATCGAAGTCGAGTTTGTTCAGCTTGAGCGTGTCGACCATCTCGCCATAAGCGGTCGCCAGAGCCGTCACGCCGAGGCCTCGCCGGGCATAAGACTGTGCCAGTGAGATCCCGGCCGCTCCGCCCAACGACACCATCACGTCGCCGCCGGCGGCCCGCAGGGCGTTGATTTCGGCGCGGATGGCCAGAGCCTGTTCATTCGTGCTGTCGAGTGTGAGGACGTCGTAACCGGCCCAGGCCAGCTTTCCGCTGGGGCTGGCCTGCATGAAGCCCAGGGTGAGGAGCCCCACCCCATACTTCTTCGCCAGACCGTCGAGATCAGGCACGGGATACTGCCCCATATCAACGTAGGGGGCGAAAAACTGTTCCTTCCATAGATCGCCATTGGTCGGTGTCGGTGTCGGTGTCGGCATGGGCATCGTGCCGTGATCGTGGCCACCGGGCTGGGGCTGGCCGATCGATGTCTGGGAGCCGTCGGTGACCTGGCCTGCTGGAGCGGTTGGCGTCAGGAGCGATGTCCGGCTGACGAGCGTGAAGTGCTCGGCGGGGTGGCCGAACGGCACCTCCAGCTGATCCTCCACGATCTGGTCGTGATGGAATTCGACGTTCCCCGGCATGAGCTGGGCCTTTGTCACGCCCACGAGCAGGATGCTCTGGTTGGTGGGCAGGACGGAGATCGACAGCCCCTCGGCCGTGTCTGTCACCGAGAGCCGCTCGCGGGTGCCGAAGTAGAGGAAGCTCAGCTTCATCGTGGCCGGATTGAAGCCCTCAATCCGCTGGCGGACTCCATATTCGTGCGACCGCACGTAGACCGTGCTGCCGTCCCGGGGGCCGATGCCCTGCTCCCAGGAAACCACGCCGCCGATGTCCTGACGCAGGTGCTCGTTCTGGACGACGCCGAAGTTGGCCATCGTGAGGTCGCGGTAGCTGATGCCGCGCAGCACCTGGAACTCTGGTGTCGATGCCCACGGATTGACGATCGCCACCTCGCCGGTCTCCGTTTTGGCGATGATCAGGTTGTGGACCGATACATCGGCGAAGTCGAGGCGGTCGCGGGAGGGATTGAAGCCCACGATGTCTTCGGCCGCTGGATTGACGAGGAACACACGGCCTGTGGTGCCATCGATTGGGGTCGGCGTGGGAGTCGGGGTCGGCGTGGGAGTCGGGGGTGGCGTGGGCGTGGCCGTCCCGCTGCCTTCGAGCGCGAGGTTACGGAGCACTGCCGAACTGCCGCCGGGGGTGGCGGTGAATCCGAAGGTCGTCGAACTTCCAGCCGCGAGCGATCCATTCCAGCTCTCGTTACGGACGGTGTAGTGGCTGCCCGAGCGGTTGGCGATCACGCCATTCCAAAGCGACGTGATCTGTCCGTCGAAGTCGAACTCGACCGTCCAGCTGGCGTAGGCGGCGCTGGTCGTGTTACGAACCGTCACGTCGCCGTTGAAGCCGCTGCCCCAATCACTCGTGATCGCAAATTGAACTGGCGTGGGTGCTGTCGCGGCCAGGGTGACCGTCGGTGCAGCTATGACGGCGGGTGCGGGCGCGGGCGCCGGCGCAGGATCGTTGTTGGCGATCGTGACGATGCCGCTCCGGTCGGCGATTGTTGCCCGCTTCGGCGACGAGAGGTTGATCGAGAAAGTCTCGTTCGGCTCGTAGGTGCGGTCGCCCTTGATCGCGATCAGCACCTGCCTGCTGGTCGTTCCTGGGGCAAACGAGACACTGCCAGTCTTCGCCACGAAGTCGCTGCCGGCCCTGGCGGTGCCGTTGGCCGTCGCGAATCGCAGGCTCACGGTGGTGCTTGCAGGCTCCGAGAGCCGCAGGGTGATAGCCGCATTTTTCGTGCCGGCGTCCCCTTCCGTGATCGTGATGTCGTCGATCGAGATCGACGGCGCAGTGACGGCCATCATCGACCGCGGCTCAAGCGTCTCTGAGGCCAGGCTGGCTTGTGTCGGACGCTCGCGACGTGCCCTGCCATTGCGGAATTCGCTGCGGCGGCGTCGGAACAGGTCGGCGATGGCGTGGGAAGTGCGGGGAAAGAACCAGTTGCGCGACGTCATGGGGCACCTCGTGGGGAGAAATGGCCTTGGATGGCCGAAGGAACGTCCGGGTAGACAACGTGCGGGACGGACGATGCAACACGAGACACTGCTGTCTCGGCGGCGTCGATATCCCCGCACATTCACGAAAAGATGCTGGCGGCAATGGGCACGATGTGCTTTGCGTCAGCCTTCGCCCGGCGATCTGCCCCTGAGAGACCGTCGTGGAGCATGCATGATGACCTCCCTGCTCCGTCCCGCATTCTTCCGGAGCCCTGCGCAGGGTGCAAGGAATCGGTAGGAAACATTTTCCCACCGCCCCGCTACTGCGGGGCGAGCGACCGGCCTCGCCAGCTGGTCTGGAGGCCGAGCAGCCGCCGCACGAGGGCCACCCACTGGATGGCCAGAAATACCAGGATGCCCAGCGGATGCGACAGCACGCTCGTGAGGCTCTGGCGAAACCTCACGGCCTCGAGGATTCTTGGCAGGGCGGAGAGCCCCACGGCGCTACACGCCAACGCCACTGCCCATGCGGGCCAGCCTTGCCAGCCAGTCGAGAGTCCCCATCCGGCGAGCACCCAGGGAAGAATCTGGCCGCCGGCCAGAAAGATCGTGAAGGGAAGAATCGTGGTGGGTGAGCCGATCCCTTCGGTCGCATTCTTGGAAAGTCCCTTCCAGACATCGAGGCTCCGCGTATACATCCGGCAGGAAGCGATGTCGGTGGCGTCGAAGATGTCGGTGCGGAGGCCGACGCGGCGAAACGCCCGCGGCAGCTTGATTCCGTCATGCAGCGACGCGCGGATGGCCGTGTGGCCGCCGGCCCGGAGATAGTCGCCGCGACTCGTGATGAAGAGCTGCCCGCAGCCGGCGGCCAGACCCGGCGAGTTGTCGAGGCGGCTGCGGGCGATCGGCAGGAAGCCCAGCAGCACGAAGTGGATCAACGGGAGGAGCAGCCATTCAAGGAACGAGCCGGTCACCTGCCGCGGAAAGCCGGAGACGAGCGACGCCTGCGAGGCATCGAGGAAAGCCACGCAGCGGCCGACCGCGTCGGGCGAGAGGAGCACGTCGGTGTCGAGAAACACCCATGTGTCGTACGCGGCAGCCTCGGCGAGCTGCGCACAGGCATGCTGCTTACCGCACCAGCCAGAGGGCAGCGGCCGGCCGCGGACGAGCCGCACGCGAGTGTCTTTCTCGGCGAGCTGACGAACGATCGCGTCGGTGCCGTCGGTCGATGCGTCGTCGAGCACGACCACTTCCAGATCGACGTCGCGGCTGGCGAGGATGGCCCGCACGCACGGCTCGATCGCCGCCGCCTCGTTTCGTGCCGGCACCAGCACCGACACCCTCGGCAAGGTCCGGTCGTGCTCGGCATCCCTCAAACGGCCCAAGCCGCCGGGGGCGGCGAAAGCCTCCGACTCGAGGCGAGGATACGCCGACTCGCTTCGGCTTCCCCCGACCCCCGGCTCGTTGCATGCCCTCCTCTGCTCCGGTGCGGGGAGAAATACCTTGAGATTGAAGAGCGTGAGCAACGCCGGAATCGCGGCCAGCAGCAGGGCCGCCGCCGTGAGCAGGGAGATCGTCGCGCCGCTCATCCCAGTCGCTCCCCGCCGTGCGAGGCGTCGAACCGCTCGCCCCGCCGCCAGGCATTGAATCGCCGCAAACTGTCGTAGACCCAGCCCACGCCGACGTCGCCCGAAGCCAGCACCGTGAAGGCATGCGGGTCGTGGCGGATCGCCGCCGCCGCGAGCCTGTCCTGCGTGGCGACGAGCGCCGCCTCCAGCACCTCCGTCCACTCTTTCGCATTGCGGTGGCCCGCGTCGGAGATCCGCATGGCTGGACCAAACGCCACGAGCGCCTCGGGCAGCCGCTCGCTCCAGAAGGGATACTCCAGCGCCACCGGCACGATCAGGCCGCCGTCGCTGGCCGCCGCGACATGCGCCACGCCGGGGCGGATCTTCAGCGGCCGGCTGCGCGGATCGGCAAACTCCCCCTGCGATGTGATCCAGAAGATCACGTCGGTGCGGCGGAGGGCTGCCTTGGCCATGCGCAGAAAGCGGGCGGCGCCGCTCCGTGTATGCGGATCGATGCCGAGAAAGCCGATGCGCTCCATGAATCGGTACTTGCCGAGCGCGGCCGAGTCGATGGGGCCGTAGTTGAGACGGCTCGGAAAGCACTTCTCCGCCAGCAGGAGAAAGACAAGTGGATCCCACCAGCCGGGATGGTTGGTGTAGAAGATGACCGGCTCTCCCGCGATGTCGGGTGCGGCCGCCTGGCCGGCCTCTTCCGCCAGCAGCCGCATCGCATGGAAATGCCGGCGGAAGTAGTTCCGCACGTAGAGCATGAACCAGCCGTAGAGCCGCCGTGAGAACGCGGGCAGTTCGTGCTCGTGAAGGTCGTCCGGCAGCGGCATCAAAGCGGTGTCCGGAGGCGGTCGTTCCAACCAGTCAGGCGGGGCACGCGGCCGAACCTGCGGGCGATGCCGCACGTGCAACGACCCCATCCCGATCGACGCAGTCGGCGGCGATCCATCCCGACATCATCACCATCGGCATACCGGGGCCGGGGTGGGCCGAGCCGCCGGCCAGGTAGAGCCCCTCGATATCGGGCGACCGATTGGCCGGCTTGAATGCGCCAAGGAATTTTCCGTGGCTCGCGAGGCCGTAGATCGCACCATCGAGCACGTGGTAACGGTCGTTGATGTCCTGCGGTGTCAGCGCCCGTTCGAAGACGATGTGTCGCTCGAGGTCCTTCATGCCCGCCGTGCTCTCGAGCTTTTCGATGATCCGGCGGCGGTACGGGGCGAACATCTTCGACCAGTCGTGGTGCGGCCGCAGATAGGGGGTGTGCACGAGCACATAAAGGGCCTCGCCCCCGGGGGGCGCGACGCCGGGTTCGGTGACCGCGGGCGCACAGACATAGCAGGTCGGGTCGGGGGCGGGCTCGCCGCGGCGGTAGATCATCTCGAACTCCTCGTGCGGATCGTGCGAGAAGACGAAGTTGTGATGGATCAATTGCTCGTACCGCTTGTCGAGGCCGAGGTAGAGCACGACGCCCGAGCAGGCCGGCTCATAGCGGCGGCGTTGGAGGAATCGCTCGCGGGGACGTCCCTCCACCAGTTCGCGGTGCGTGCGGACGCTGTCGGAATTGCTGACGACGGCCCCGGCGGCGATCGTCTCGCCCGCCTCCGTCTCGACGCCCCTGACGCGGCCCCCGTCCACGATGATCCGGCGGATTGGCGTCTTCGTGCGGATGTCCACACCGAGATCGACGGCCAGGCTGGCCAGCGCCCGCGGCACGGCGCCGGTGCCGCCGCGGGGATACCAGACGCCGTCGTTCGACTGCATGTGGGCGATGCCACAGAGCACAGCCGGCGAGGCGTCGGGAGAACTGCCGACATACTGCGTGAAGTGGTCGAGCATCTGGGCCGCCCGCTGATCGGGCACGAACGACCGCACGGTGCCCGCCACACTGCGGCCCGGCCGCATCCCCATCACCTCTTTCAGAATCGAGAGCGACAGGCCGCGGCGGGCATCGAACATGTCCTTCAGGCCCCCCACGTTTCGCCAGAAGAAATAGTCTTCGGAGATCCGGTGCAGCCGCTCGGAGAGGTCCATGAACCGGGCGTAGCCCTGGCCGCTCCCCGTGCCCGGGGCGAAGGCGTCAAGCGTGGATCGCATGCGATCCACGTCGGCATGGAGATCGAGCGTCGAGCCGTCGTCGAAGAAACTCCGCCACTGCGGGTCGAGCGGCACGAGGTCGAGATGATCTTCCAGGTCGCGGCCGGCCTCGGCGTAGATCCGTTTGAGCACCCGCGGGATCGTCAGGATCGTCGGCCCCATGTCGAACCGGAAGCCCTGCTCCGCCAGTACCGCCGCCTTGCCGCCGACCCACGGGTTCTTGTCGCAGAGCGTGACGGCATAGCCACGGGCCGCGAGCGTGCAGGCCGTCGCCAGACCGCCGAGGCCGCCGCCCACCACCACCACCCGGTCTGATTCACGCGCTGCAGTCATGGCTAGGTCCTTGGCTGTGTCTGGGCGTTGTGGTGGGGTTGTCTGTCGGGAGGGAAATGGGGACGGATCGATGTCACACCGCGTGAACAGGTTCCGTGCCCTGGATCATCATGCCAGCCGCCGGGCGTTTGGCACACTCTCCGGGATCGATGCCCATGTCCTCGAGCAGCAGGCCGGACGTGATGCGGGCCGACGAATAGATGACCGGCAGGCCACTGCCCGGATGCGTGCCGCCCCCGACGAGATAGACCGCTTCGAGATCCTCGAAGCGGTTGTGTGGCCGCATATGCAGCATCTGGGCGAGGTTGTGCGAGAGGTTGAACGTCGCCCCGCGGTAGATCTCGTAGTCGTCCTGCCAGTCGTCGGGGGTGATCATCTTCTCGTAGCGGATCCGCTCCCGGACGCCATGGATGCCGAGCCGCTCGAGCTGGTCGAGGGCCACCTCGCGGTACCCCGCGGCCTCCCGCCGCCAGTCAACGTTCGGGTGGCGGTGGGTGACCGGAATGAGCAGGTAGAGCGTGCTCATGCCCGCCGGCGCGAGCGTGGAGTCGGTGACACCGGCGTTCTGCACGTACATCGAAGGGTCGCTGCCGAGCCGGTGCCTTGTTTCGATGTCGGCCAGAGTATTGCGGTAGTTTTTCGAGAGATAGATCGTGTGGTGCGGGATCTCGTCGTAGCGGCCCTCGATGCCGAGGTAGAGCATGAAGGTCGAGCAGGAGAACCGCTTCGATGCGATCTTCCGGTCGCTCCACCGCCGCCGCAGCCGGTCGGGCACCAGCCGCGTCATCGTTCGCGCGAAGTCGGCGTTGACGACGGTGGCATCGGCCGCATAGGTGGCCCGGGAGGTCCGTACCGCCTTCACCTTCCGCCCCTCGAACTCGAGCGACTCGACCGGTTCGCTGTAGTGGATTTCCACCCCGATGTCGGTGGCGATCCTGGCCATGGCGGCCGAGACGGCGCCGCAGCCGCCGATGGGGTGATAGACACCGTGCTCGTATTCGAGGAACGACAGGATCGAGAACAGGCTCGGGCAGCGGAACGGCGACATGCCGAGATATTTCGACTGGAACGTGAATGCCAGCCGGATCCGCTCGTCGGAGAAGAACGTGCCCAGCTCCGCGTCGAGACTCTTCCAAGGCTTGAGCAGCGGCATCAGCTTCAGCAGGTCGGGCGTGGCCAGATCCATCCAGCTATCGAAGGGCTGCTGCAGAAATGGCGCGAACCGATCGAATTTCTCTCGGGTGGCGAGCATGAACCGGGTGAAGGCGCCGCGGTCGGCCGGCGAGAGCCGCGAGACCGCCGCCTCCATGCGGTCGATGTCGGGCGTGGCGAGCAGTTCCCCGCCGGCGCCGAACACGAGCCGATATTGTGGGTCGAGGCGGATCATCTCCACCTCGCGCCGCAGGTCATAGCCGCACGTCGCGAAGATCTCGTCGAGGATTCGCGGGTAGAGGAAGAACGTCGGGCCGAGATCGAAGCGGAATCCCTCGGGCGTGGCGATCGTGCTGGTGCGGCCCCCCGGCACGTCGAGCCGCTCGAGAACCCGCACGCGGAGGCCGGCACGGGCCAGCAGCATGGCGGAGGCGAGTCCTCCGGGACCGGCACCGATGATGTTAACCGTTCGCGTCATCCGCACTCTTCTACGACCGGCGCCGGGCAACGCATCCTGCTCCGGTATCCAGGCTGAATTTCCCGGGGATCTGTCGGGATTGTCGTCGGCCGGGACCAAGGTCAGCCGGTACTATAGGTGGTGGGAGCGAGCGGTCAAGAAACCGCCTTATTCCGCCCGCAGCCAACCACCATGGTCAGGCCGTCGCGACCGGTCGAGCCGGTTAGTACGGGACGTACATCGCGGTGCGGGCAGGCCGCAGGCCGCCGAACAGCCCGCGGCGATACAGTGGCACAGCCACCGCCGTCGGGGCGTAGTAGGTCGTCACCGGCGCCGCGTAGACGGGGGCCGCCATCACCGGGGCCGGCGCGTAATAGCTCGTCACCGCCACCGGCGCGGCCGCGTAGTTAGCGACCTGCGTGACCGGGTAGTTGGCGACCTGTGTGACCGGGTAGCCGACGACTTCGGAAACCTGATAGTTGGCGACATACGCCGGCGCAACGGGAGGCGAATAGGCAGTGACCGCCGCATAGTTGCCAGCGGGCGAGTAGTTGGCCATATAGCCCCCCGGATATCCCGCCGCCATTGGGGTGTAGTACGAGGTCACCGGCCGCAACGTTTCATACACCATGACCTGCCCCTGGGCGTGCGACACGGAGGCGAACAGGCCCAAGGCCATGGCCATCGCAGCCACCAGCCCCTTGGAAAAGAAGGCTTTCCAGCAATGGTTCCAGGACAGGTGAGACGTGACCGTGATGGGGAACAGCATGGCGTTTTCCTTTCGATTCCTTCCGTGGAAGAGCGGCCGGGAACCCCCGGCTCAAAGGGGGGCAGATCGGCCTTGTTGTCACATGGCCGATCCATTGAGAATACGTTCGCTACCCGGGCATCTGCAAACTGCCGGCAAACTCAGCCATTCGACGCATGAATTGAGGCGACACTTGGAATCGATGCCCTCTCCTGCCCCTGGCAGTTTCCGGGCCCTTTTGGCCCTCCGGGTGCTCACGGTCATCAACGACAACCTGCTCCGCTGGCTGGCGATCGGCCTCGGCAAGAAGGCGGTCTCCGGGGGCCAGGTGGCCCTCGTGCTCACGATCGGAACGGCCGGATTCGTGCTGCCGTTCGTGCTGCTGGCGTGGCTTGCCGGCTGGCTTGCCGACCGGTATCCGAAGCGGTCGGTGATCGTCTGGTGCAAGTTCGCCGAGATTCTCATTGCTGCGGCAGCGGCCGCGGCTGTGGCCTGGGGCGTGCGATCGGGCGGTTCGTTCGTCGGCCTGCCCGCCGGCCTCTGGCTGCTGCTGGCGACCGTGCTCGTGATCGGCTGTCAGGCGGCGCTCCTTGCGCCGAGCGTGATCGGCACGATTCCCGAGTCGGTTCCCACCTCCAGGCTCTCGCAGGCCAACGGTCTCTTCGCCATGGTGACGCTGGCTGCCACGCTCGCGGGCATGGCCGGTGGCAACTGGCTGGCAGATGGCACGGTCGTGCCTGGCAGCGACGGCATTCAACATTCCGCACCGCTCTGGTTGCATGCCGTGCCTGCGGCGATCGTGCTCGTCGGCGTGGCCGTGGCCGGATGGATCGCCAGTCTGCTCCTCGTGCCCCGTCCCGCGGCCGATCCCACGGCCCCGCCGCCGTGGAATGCCCTTTCCCGCACCTGGAGTGATCTCGCCGAACTCTTCCGCCATCGAGAACTGGCGGCCGCGGCGGCCGGCATCGTCTTCTTCTGGGCGCTCGGGGCCGTGGCCCAGCTCAACGTCGATCAATATGCAACCGAGGCGGGAGCGACATCGCAGGGGCAGGTCGTGCCGCTGCTGCTCGCATTGGTCAGCGGCATCGGCCTGGGCAGCCTCGTCGCCGGAAAGGTGTCGACCCGCGGAGTCGACATGGGGCTCGTGCCACTCGGCGCGATCCTGATGGCACTTGGATCGTTTGCCCTGGCCCTGGGCCCCCGCACGATCTTCGCCACGGCCTGCGGCGGGACAGGGCTCGCATGGTGGTGGTCGGCGGCGTCGCTCGTCCTGCTCGGCCTCGGCGCCGGGATTTTCGACGTGCCGCTGGAGGCGGCCTTCCAGGAGAAGAGCCCGCCGGCCCGCCGCGGGGCCCTGCTTGCCGCTGCCAACCTGCTGACCTTCGCGGGGATGTTTGGGGCCTCGATGCTCTACGGCCTGCTGCGAAGCCCCAGCCCCTGGGCAACGGCCCAGAATGCCGCTGCCGCAGTCGAAAACGGGCTGGCCGCCGCACCGCCGCTGCTCTCGGCCCGCAGCATCTTCGGGCTGTTTGGGCTGCTGGCCGCCGCGGCCGCCGGCCTGGCGATCTACGCCGCCCCGCGGGCGTCGCTGCGGATCTTCGTGGCGTCGATCGTGAACGCCACCCACCGCTTCCGCGTGGCCCATGCCGAGCGGCTGCCCGCCACGGGCCCGGCCGTGGTCGTGTCCAACCACCTCTCGTGGCTCGACGGGTTCATCGTCGTGCTCTCGAGCCTGCGGCCGATCCGGATGGTGGTCTATGGCCCGAACATCCAGGGAAAATTCCTGCGGATGCTCTCCGAGCAATGGCGGTTCATCCTTTTCGATCCAAAGCCCAAATCGATGGGGCAGGCGCTCAAGGCGATCCAGTCGGGCCTCGCCTCCGGCGATGTGATCGGCATCTTTTCCGAGGGGGGCATCTCGCGGACGGGCCAGATCCTCGGCTTCAAACGCGGCCTCGAATGGATCCTGGAGCGGGTCGAGGCGCCGATCGTGCCGCTGCATATCGACGGCATGTGGGGCAGCCCGCTGTCGTTTTCCGAGGGCCGCTATTTCACGAAGTGGCCGCGGGTCTTCCGCCGGCCGGTCACGCTCACCTACGGCAATCCCCTGCCCATCGGCACGCCCTGCCACGAGGCGCGGCTCGCGCTTCAGGAGCTCACCGCAACCTCTGTGAGGAACAGGATGGTGGCCACGCGATCGGCGGAACTCGCCGCCGCTGCCGCCACCGCCGAGGCCTTCGACGGCTGCTGCCTCGTCCGCCGTGGCGATCGGCTGCTCACCTCATTAGCCGCCGGCGATCCGCTTCATGAATCGCTCGGGATGCATGGTGCCAGACTGCTGGGCATCCGCAGTACCACGGCTGATGCGGCGCTGCTTCCGCGGCTGCTCGGCGAACTCATGCTGCGGGAGCGGATCACGATTTGGCTGGGCCGCGTGGAGCAGGTGCTGGGCCTGGCGAACGAACAGGCCGCCGGGACCGGGATGCCGCTCACAGGCTTGAAGTCGACGCTGGACGCCGTCGTGATGCCGATCGACACCATCACTGACCTGCAGCGGGCGCGCGAGGCATCCGCCCGCTTTCGGGAGGTGTTTGGCGTGGAGCCGGTCGTGGCGTTTGCACCACGGGAGGCGGGGGGCCTCGTGGCGATGAACTCGCCGCCGGCGCGGGCGACCGCCGACCACGAGGTCACGCTGAAGCCCGATACCGTGGGACGCGTGGTCAACGGCGTGGTCGTCTGGCCGGAAGCCGCCATTCGTGATCGGCTGGGAATGGAATCACTCGTTGATCAGGGCATTGCCACGGGGGAAACCCGCACGCTGGTGATCGCTGCCACGCTTCCGCCACGGGATGGATTCGGCCCGGGAAAAGCTAGCGCCGACAGGCCAACAGTCTGCCTGCTTGGCACCGCGTTCGACGTCGACAAGGAAGGGTTTCTGGTGGTGAAGGAGCCGGGCTGACGCGGTCGGATTCCCGGCCTGTCCGGCCTGCCATGGTCGAATCCGCCCGAACCGGTGGGCCAATCTTGGTGCTGCGGGCAGAAGCGTGTATTCTTCTTGGCTGTCGGGCACCCCTAGCTCAATTGGATAGAGCATCGGTCTACGGAACCGAAGGTTGCTGGTTCGAGCCCAGCGGGGTGTATTTTTCTCTCTCAGCCCCACTGCGACCATGATCCGGTCGCGATCACGTAACCGCTGAGCAGGGCGTTCGTCGTCGCGTGGGCCACGATGGCGTCGATGATCTGGCGACGCCGATAGAGCGCCACCGCGTAGAGCATGCCGACCACGACGCCCGCGAGCCAGGCGTCGCCATGCAGCACGCCGAACGACACCGACGCCACCAAGAACGAGAACCAGGAGAACTGGCCGAGTGGCACGGTGTCGGCATCCGCGCTGATGCAGCGGCGGATGACGAAGCC
>JBIIGJ010000222.1:0-3331 GCA_044236455.1 Pirellulales bacterium | reverse complement strand
GACCGTCCTATCCTTCTCCCGGCTCCGCGGAGAGCACACCTCGAACACAGGATCG
The DNA here is from genome assembly GCA_044236455.1 of Pirellulales bacterium. Taxonomy (GTDB): domain Bacteria; phylum Planctomycetota; class Planctomycetia; order Pirellulales; family UBA1268; genus CAMCQY01. Next base: position 3,276 of record JBIIGJ010000222.1, on the reverse strand, counting down.
GCAGGACCCATGGGCGACACCAGCAGTGAACCGACTCGCGATGTCCTGATCGTGAGCGTCTCCGGGCTTCGCGGCATCGTCGGCGGCAGCCTGACGCCCGAGGTGGCCATGCGGTATGTCGCAGCCTTTGCCGCAACGCTGCCCCCCGGGCCGATCGTGATCGGTCGCGATGGCCGCACCTCGGGGCCGCTCTTGGCGGCGGCCCTCACCGAGGGGCTCACGCGATCGGGCCGCGACGTGATCGACTGCGGCATCGCCGCCACGCCGACGGTGGGGATCGTGGTGCGGCAGGAACGGGCCGCTGGCGGCATCCAGATCTCCGCCAGCCACAACCCCGCCCCCTACAACGGCCTCAAGCTTTTTTCGTCGGAAGGACGCGTGCTGCCGGCCGCCGCCGGCGCCGAGGTGCTCGAACGATTTCGGGCGACAGCCTCCGTCACCGAGCCTGCAGGCCAGGCCGCAGCAAAATCGGGAACCGTCCGCGCGGTCGACGGTGGCCCCGCCCACGTCGCGCTGGTGGCGAAGACCGTCGATGTGGAGGCGATCCGCCGCTGCCGCCCGCGTGTCTGGCTCGACTCGGGCCACGGTGCGGGCAGCCGCGTGGCCCGGCCCTTGCTCGAGTATCTCGGCTGCGAGTTCGTGATCGAGGGGGGCGAGACCGACGGTCTTTTCGAGCACACGCCTGAGCCGACGGCCGACAACCTTGCCGGCATGCTGCCGCGGATTGCCGCGGCCCGCGCCCACGTCGGCTTCTTTCAGGATCCCGACGCCGACCGGCTGGCGATCGCCACAGCCGAGGGGCGATACATCGGTGAGGAGGCGACGCTCGCGTTGGCCGTCGAGGCGGTGCTCGCGAAGACGCCGGGGCCGATCGTGGTGAACTGTTCGACGAGCGGCATGGCTGCGGTGATCGCCGCGCGGCGTGGCGTGGCGTGCCATGTGTCGGCCGTGGGCGAGGCGAATGTCGTCGATGCGATGCTCGCTGCCGGAGCCATCCTCGGCGGCGAGGGGAACGGCGGCGTGATCGATCCACGGGTGGTGCTCGTCCGCGACAGCTTCGTGGCGATGGCCCTCGTGCTCGAGCGGATGTGCACCGCGTCTGGCACCTCGCATGGCCGCGGCAACGAGAGCATCACGACCATCGACAGCCTGGCGAGGGCGTTGCCGCACCTGATGATGAAGAAGACGAAGGTCGATCTCTCACCGGAACTGCAGGGGCCTGCGCTGGCGACAGCGATCGACCGGATCGAACGGGCGTTCCCGCAGGCACGGGCGAATCGACTCGACGGCCTGCGGCTCGACTGGGATGGCGGCTGGCTGCTGGTGCGGTCGAGCAACACCGAACCGATCGTGCGGATCGTGGCCGAGGCGGCCGACGCCACCGCGGTCGACGAGGCCATTCAGCGTGCGACTGAGGCGCTGCTGTCGAAGGCGTGAACGCCGTCCCGTCGTTTCCGCTCCAGGCTTTTATCGGGGCGGGATCGGAGGTTTATGTTCCCATAAAAGCCCCGGGCGGTCACTGCCGCACGATCACCTGGGAGCCCTGGCCGAGGATGTCGGCCAGTTCGCTGAGGTCGCGTTCGGCCACGATCAGGCTCGTGGCGGGGATCGCGTTTTCGGAAACCGTGGCTGGATCAGCGACGCCCTCGATGGCGAGGCCGCCCGCCAGTGCGATCGACATGGGCCCGGGCTGTGACCAGCTCACCTGGGTGGCAGTGCCTGTCTGTTCCTCCGCCGGGGCGTCGTCGCGTTGAACGGCGACCACTGGCAAGGCGGAGCCGACCCGTTCGCGGAGCTGCCTGCCGACCACCACCGGGAAGCTGCCGGCGTAGTTGCCGCCCACCCGCAGGCTGAGTCGCCGTCGCGATACGCTCACCACCGCGTCGAAGGGACCGCGGACGAGTTTGAGAGATTCCCCAGGCACGAGTCTCGCCGGATCAGCGACACCGTTGATCTTGGCCAGGAGCTGCCACGGCACGGCCAATGGCGCGGCAATCGAGAGCAACGTTTCGCCCTGCTCAACCACGTGCGGCGGCAGCAGCAGATCCTGCTGCGAGTAGATCACCGTGCCGGCCAATTGCCCGAGCAGGTCTTCCAGCCGCTGGCTCTCCTCGAGGCCAAGCGACGGATCGTCGTGCCAGGTTGACAGCACTGCCAGCGCCTCCGCATAGCGGCCGGCCGCGAGCTTGTCGTGGGCGTCGGCCCACGCAGACGCGAAGGCCGCCGATGGAGCCGCTTCCCTGCCAAAGCTCGACGGCGGCGGGATTTGCTGAGCATCGAGCGGATCGAATGCGGTTGCCGGCGGCGTTGCCATGGGGGCCGGGCCGGCAGGATCAACAGAGCCGGCTGGCTCGGCAGGGTCGGCCACCGGAGGGGGAGCGGAGACGGCGTTCAAATAGGTGGGCGCCGACTCGCTGCGAACCGGTGGCACTGGCGAGGCCACCGCGGGAACAGCCGGCGCAGCGGGAATGCCCGCGGCAATGGGAGCCGGTGCGGCCGTGGCGGCGAGGGGAGTTGCCGCAGCCAGCGCTCCGGGGCCCGTGGAGACCTCGACCTGCGGAGGGAATGCCGGGGCGGAAGACAGGTCTGTTCGGACGGGCTCCGCGGGTATGCCGGACGTGCTGCCCGGGCCTTTGTTGACGACCGACCACGCGCCGTAGAGGATCGTGCCCAGCAGCACGAGCACCACCAGCGGCTTGAGCGAATCGCCCGAGTCGTTGTCGCGTTCACGGCGGGCGTGGGCCTTTGACCGGCTGGCCATGGCAGTGGGTTCCAGGAGAGGGCCGGCGCCGCCGCCGTATCCAAAACGGCGGCAGATTCCGGTCGAGAGGCGGGGATAGTAAAGACCCGATCGGATCGGTGCCATATCGCTTCGCCGCGGGGAAACAGCGTCTCCCGGCGGCCGTGGCGGACCGCTGGCATCGCCAGGAGTGGGGGGGACGGCGTATAGTCACCCTCTCGTGGCTGAACCACGATCACCCCCGCACGGTGGCGGACCGCGGGAGAGGAGAAGTGCATGCGTTCCCAGCACGTGGACCATAACCGGGTCCGCGATGTCGTCGCGGTCGTGCTTGCCGGTGGCAAGGGCGCACGCCTCGACCCCCTGACCCGAGACCGCGCCAAGCCCGCAGTGCCTTTCGGCGGCAGCTACCGCATCGTCGATTTTGCCCTCTCGAATTGCTTGAACAGCGGGCTGCGCCGCGTGCTGCTGCTCACGCAGTACAAGGCCAGCAGCCTCGACCGCCACATCAACGTGGGCTGGCACCGGTTCTTCTG
>JBIIGJ010000178.1:0-5502 GCA_044236455.1 Pirellulales bacterium | reverse complement strand
GAGCAGTGGCCGATCCGCACGCACCACCCGGCCTATCCGCCGCCGAAGTTCGTGTTTGCCGGCGAGGGGCCGACCGCCCGCCGCGGCGAGGCCACCGACAGCCTCGTCTGCCCCGGGGCGATCATCTCCGGTGGCCGGGTCACCCGGTCGATCATCGGGCCGGGCGTGCGGGTGAACAGCTTCGCCTGGGTCGAGGAGAGCATCCTCTTCGAGGGTGTCGATATCGGCCGCCATGCCCGGGTGCGGCGTGCCATCATCGACAAGGGCGTCCAAGTGCCACCGGGCATGTCGATCGGCTTCAACGCCGAGGAAGACGCCGCCCGGGGCTTGACGGTTTCGCCGCAAGGAGTGACCGTGGTGGCGAAAGGGCACGCCCTCGCCGCTGATTCCCGCCCCGCGTCCGTCGGCTGACATTCCCGCTCCACGCACCGCCATGCCCAAACGCAACCTTTTCGTGCTGCTCATGATGATCGCCGTCGCCGGCGTGGCGTGGCTGGCACGTGATCGCGCCGGCCACGGCCGCCGCTTCGCCGAGGTGCTTGGGGCGATCGAGCGGACCTATTTCGAGCCCGTCGATCAGCAGCGGCTGTTCGACGCGGCGATGGAGGGAGTGTTTTCCCGGCTCGACGATCATTCCGCCTTCGTCGTGGGCGACCGGCGCGACCAGTTGGAGCGGTTGCTGGATCAGGAGTTTGGCGGTGTCGGTCTCGAATTGGCGGAGTCTGAGGGAGGGCGTGGGATCACCGTCGTGAGCCCCGTCTTCGGTTCGCCGGCCTGGCGGGCTGGCATCGCCGCGGGCGACCGAATCCTCGCGATCGACGGCTTTCCCACCCAGCAGATGGCCATCGACGACGCGCTGCGACGCCTGCGGGGTCGGCCCGGCACGCCCGTGCGGCTTTCGATGGCCGTCTCGTCGTCGTCGGATGCTGTGGTCGATGCTGCCGGCGCACCGCCTCGCGACCTTGCGATCGTACGGGAGGTGGTGAAGACGGAGAGCGTGCTCGGCGACCGACGCCGGCAGGACGGATCGTGGGAATGGTCGATCGAGGGCGACCCCACGGCCACGATCATTCGCATTACCAGTTTCGGCGAACGCACAGCCGACGAACTTCGCAGGGCCCTGGAAGCGATCGAGAGTCGGATGGCCGACGATGGTCAGCAGCCCGCGGAGGAGCGGCAGGAAGCCGGCGGCGTTCTGGTGCTCGACCTCCGCGGCAATTCCGGCGGCCTCCTGTCGGCGGCGGTGGAGGTCTGCGACATCTTTCTCGACGACGGAGTGATCGTGTCGACGAGAGGACGGGCCGCTCGCGACGCTGGCAGGGCCGGCGACGCTGCCGCCGCGCTCGACGTTCGACGGGCGACTCGCGGCGCCGCCTGTGCCGACCTCCCGATGGCCGTGCTGGTCGACGGACTCACCGCCAGCGCGGCGGAGGTGGTGGCCGCCTGCCTGCAGGACCACGGCCGGGCGATCGTGGTAGGCAGCCGATCCTTCGGCAAGGGCACCGTGCAGTCGATCGTGCCGTTGTCGGACGGCAGCGGCCTGGTGAAGTTGACATCGGCTGAGTATTTGCGGCCCAGTCACGTCAACATCCACCGGCACGGCGACGACGATGGCAATGCGGCATGGGGCGTGAGCCCCGACGACGGTTGCACGCTCACTCCCACCGGCAGGCAGATCGAGTCGCTGCAGGTCTGGCGGCGGCTCCGCGACGTGGTGCCCGCGAAGGGCGGTGCGAGGGTGCCGAACGAGCCGGAGTCGCATGCGGTCATGCCTCGTCATGTCGATCCCGTGCTGGCGAAGGCGGTCGATTTGGTCCGCGAGCGCGATTGACCGGTAAGGTGTCCCGTCGCTTCCGCTCCGGGCTTCTTGACTACGGTGGTGAACCGGTTTCCTAGAAGCCCCCGGCGGAAGCCGGGGGACGCCGGACAGGCAGCGGATTCCCGTTGCCGATTTCGATGCGTTTCAATCCGCCGCTCACAGCACCGCGCGAATCTCGGCGGCGAGAAAGAAACTGCCGGCCACGCAGACGAGTCCCCGCGGAGTGGCCAGTGATCGCGCCAGCCGCAATGCCTCCGCCGGCGCCGTCGCGACCTGCGGCGAGGGGAGGCCCGCCTGTCGGCAGGCCTCCACCAGTTGCGGCACCGTCGCAGCCCGGGGGTTGGTGGCGTAGCGGGTGATCACGACGTGGTCGAAGCGACCGCGTGCCACGGCGAGCATCTCCGCGATCTGCTTGTCGGCGCTGGCGGCGAAGAGGAGCACCGTCGGACGGAAAACCCGTGCCGCCGGCGCGAGCGTGGCCACGAGCGATTCCATCGAGGCGACGTTGTGGGCCGCATCAAGGATCACGAGCGGCTTCTCGCCGACCCGTTCGATTCTCGCCGGCAGGCTCGCGGCCCCGAGGCCTTTTGTCACCGCCCGATCGGTCACGCGGAAGCCGCGGGCATTGAGGCTGCGGGCCGCCATCACCACGACTGCCGCATTGATCGCCTGGTGGCCACCCCGCATGGCGAGCGGGAAGACGAGAGGCGGCGCAGTCGGTGCGTTGACAAGTGACACCGCCACGCGGCCAGGGGCGAGCGGGTCTGAGTCTGGGCCGCTTGTGTCGGATGCCAGATACGCGGCCTCGAAGTCGCGGCCGAGTTGCGTGAGCGGCGCGCGGCGTCGGGCGGCGGTCGATTCGATCACCCGCTGGGCCTCGGGATGGACCGCCGAGGAGATCACCGGGCAGCCACGCTTGATGATGCCGGCTTTCTCCGTGGCGATCTGGCCGATGGTGGAGCCGAGCAGGTGCATGTGGTCGAGGCTGATGCTCGTGATGATCGACAGCACCGACTGCGAGACATTGGTGGCGTCGAGTCGGCCACCGAGGCCGGTTTCGAGCACGGCCAGATCGACGCGGGCCCGTGCAAAGTGCACGAACGCCACCGCGGTCAGCACCTCGAACCAGGTCGGGCCGCTGTCGCCGCGGCGGCTGGCGGCCCGGTCCATCCGCTCGACGGCCGGAATCACGACGTTGAAAGCCCGCACCAGCTCGGCGGCGGAGATCGGTCGGCCGCCCACGCAGATCCGTTCCTCGATGGCGTCGACATGCGGCGACATGTAGCGGCCCACCCGGTGCCCGGCCGCCTTCAGCACCGCGGCCAGCATGGCGACGGTCGAGCCCTTGCCCTTCGTGCCGGCGACGTGGACCACGGGAAACTGGTAGTGCGGGTTCCCGATGGCGGCCAGCAGCCGACGCACCCGCGCGAGGCCAAACGTGCCGGGTGTCGCGGCAGCCGGCACCGCACGCTCGAAATTGATCCGGCGGTCGAGCCACGCCAGCGCCGAAGCTCGCGTGTGCCGCTCTTTGCGTGAACCGGGCATCTTCCTCAGGCTTCCACGACGACGGGGTTTGCGGCGGTCGGTCATTGGACCGCGGGCTTGCAAGGCGGTGCGTGCCCGGGCGTTTTGTAGGTCGCACGCGGCCTGCGAGTGTACCGTTGGGTGGGCGGCGTTGGGCGATCCCGTCGCTTTCGCCCCTGGCTTTTATGCGGGATTCGTCCCCGCTTCCCATAAAAGCCCCCGGCGTAAGCCGGGGGATCTGCATGCGTCTCCGTGGCCCTTGTCACAGGCAAAGCGGGCTTGACCCCCGGTCGGCGTTTCCAGACCCTCCCGCCTCGGTCGTTGCCGGCCGCTTTCCGCCTCCGCGTTGGCGTGTGCCCCATGGTGTCGTTCCCCATCCAATCGAGCATGACAGCGGCACGGCCGCCGTGCCGCGGCGCAGCTGGCTGGTGGTGTCTGACGCTGATCTGCGTGATCCTGTTGGCAGGAACCGGCCGATCGCAGGAGCCAACACCGATCGCCGCGCCCCCTCCGAGCGAGCCTCTTGGGGCGGCGCCAGCCACGGCAGTTCCTGGAAGGCCATCGGGCTCCGATGCCCCGCTCCCCTCCGTGGGTGAGCCGCCGCCGATGTACATCGCCGACCCGCTGAGCGCAGACGGCTTCGCCGGCATCCCCGTCGGTGCCGCAGCCGACATGCTACCGAACTGGCCCCGCTGGTTCGCGGGCGCCAGTGGACTCGTGATGACCCGCACGCTCCCCGCGGGCACGGCCACGATGCAGCCCGCAGGTGGCGTGCAGCTGACGACGAGCAGCGCCGCGGCCACGTGGCCCGGTGGCGTCGATCTCCATTTCGGCCGCTGGTTCGGACCGCGGCAGCAGAACGCGGTCGAGTTCATCTACTGGGGCGTGTATGGCATCGGCACATCCGACACGGCCACCGTTGCGGGGATCAATGCCATCCCGCAGGCGCAGAACGTATTCGTCGGCACGACGCCGGCCTCCGCGTATCTCGCCAATTCAGCGTCGCAGCAGATCAGCCGCTCCGATCTCGTCAACGACGTCGAGATCAACTGGCTCTACTCGCTGTGGGAGCGGCCTGAATTCCTGTCCCGGGATCCGTCCTCCCCGAGCCGCACGATCAACCTCATGTGGCTGGCTGGGTTTCGGTTCTTCCAGCTCGAGGACGTGCTCACGCAGACGAGCGTGTCTGGCAGCGGCGCTCCCGGCACGCTCGATCTCGGCGTGGCCACCAACAACAACCTCTACGGGGCGCAAGTGGGAGCGAAGTTCGACTGGCGGTTCCTGCCCCAGATTCGGTTCTCCGCGGTGCCGAAGTTCATGATCGCCGGCAACTCGATCACCAACACGACGACCCTCGCCACCGGCTCGGGCACGCAGGCGCTCTTTCTCTCCGGGGCACCGGTCAACGTCCACTCGACGCTCGGCGTGTTTTCATGGCTCGGGTCGGTCGACACCGGCGTGGCCTGGGACGTGACCGAACGCTGGACGCTCTCGCTGGGCTATCGCGTGGTGGGCGTGGGCAACATCGCCCAGGCCGACGGCCAGTGGCCGCCTGTCATCACGAGCCCGGCGAGCATCTCCGGGATCAACGGTGGATCGAGCACGATCATCCACGGCGGCTTCGCGGGGTTCGAAGCCCGTTATTGAGAAGCCCGGTACTGATGAAGCCCGGTACTGATTGGCCGCATTGGTTCGCCGGCTCCTGCGCGTACCTCCGACCGGCTCCTCAGCATCTGGCTTCACGCGGCGGCTCGGCATCCTGCCCGGCGATCCACTCGTGTCGTCAATTCGACCAGTAGATGTATTCGTCGGTCTTGGCCACCGGCCGTCCCAATGGCTTGTCGATCAACACTGGCACCTCGATGAGCGCCGGCCAGAGCGGCTTCGACTGCTCGGCGTCGATCTTCGCCAGAGCGGCGGCCAGTTCGGCCGCCTTGTCCGGGTTGGATGCCGCAAGGTCGTGCTGCTCGGTCGGATCGTCGGCGAGGTTGTAGAGCCATCGTTTTCGGCGGGTGTCGTCGACCTGCAGCTTCCAGTCGGCCACGCGGATCGCCCGGTAGTTTCCGCTCCGCCAGTAGAGCGCCTTGTGTGGCTGCCCCGATGCGGTTTTGTCGACGAAAGGGAGCAGGTCTGTGCCGTCGATGATGCGATCGGCCGGC
>JBIIGJ010000159.1:0-6322 GCA_044236455.1 Pirellulales bacterium | reverse complement strand
AATTCCGACAGACGGCGGAGAATCACTTCCAGGGCACCGCCCGCCTCGCCCGCCCTGATCATGTTCACATAGAGCCGGTCGAAGGCCTTCGGACTCTTTGACATCGCCTCCGAGAGCGTCGAACCGCCCTCGATCTCGTCGCAGACGTCCTCGATGCTGTATTTCAGGCGGCCCGGCTTCTGCATCTGGGCCAGGATCTTCAGGCTCCGCAGGATCGGCAGGCCGGCGTCCTGGAGAATCGAGAGCTGCCGCGTGAAGAGGGTGAGGTCCTTCCCCTTCACACCCCCAAATACGAAGCCGCGGTTTTTCTTCGCGCCACCGGCCGACGCAGCCTTCTTGGCCTTGATCTTCGTGACCATGTAGCCCATCGACCGGATCGTGGCCTGGGCTTCGGCCTCGGTCGCCGCGTCGACGGTGTCGCGGATTTCCTTGCCGGTGGTCGCGTCGATGGCTTCGAACAGAAAAGTGGGCATGGATCAGGCTTCCAGGATGGTTTCGCGAATCACTTCCTCGGCCGTCGTCAGGCCATCGAAAATGCCGATCATGCCGGAGTCGCGGAGCGTGACCATGCCGCCGCGGCGGGCCACCTCGCGAAGCTCCTCCGTCGAGGCATTGCGGATCACCATGTCGCGGAGTTCGTCGGTCATGATCAGCAGCTCGTAGAGGCCCAGCCGGCCCTTGTAGCCGCTGTTGTTGCACCTCTCGCAGCCGCGGCCCCGGTAGAACTTCTTGCCGACAGCCTGCTCGGTGCTGATCTCCAGATCGGCCAGCATCTGGGCGTCTGGCACGACCTCCTCCTTGCAGTTGGCGCAGATCCGGCGGACCAACCGCTGCGCCAGGATCGCCTCCACCGTGGCCGTGATCAAAAACGGCGGCACGCCCATGTCGCGGAGCCGCGTGACCGTGGCCGGGGAGTCGTTGGTGTGGAGCGTGGAAAACACCATGTGGCCCGTGAGCGCCGCCTGCACGGCGATCTCGGCCGTCTCCACGTCGCGGATCTCGCCCACCAGGATGCGGTCGGGATCCTGCCGCAGGATCGCCCGCAGGCAGGCCGCGAACGTGTTGCCGATCTCCGTGTCGATCGGCACCTGCACGATCCCATCGACGTCGTATTCCACGGGGTCTTCCGTGGTGATCAGCTTGTCTTCGATGTCGTTGAGCTCGGAGAGAGCCGAATAGAGGGTGGTCGTCTTGCCCGAGCCCGTGGGGCCCGTCACCAGCACGATACCGTTGGGCCGCTTGATCATGTCGCGGAACCGCCGCAGGATGTCGGGCGCCATGCCGAGCTTTTCAAGGCTCAAGGAAACCACGCCACGGTCGAGCACCCGCATCACCACGCTCTCGCCGAAGAGCGTGGGCAGCACACTCACGCGGAGGTCGACCGGATGGCCGCCCACCGTCAGCTCGATCCGGCCGTCCTGCGGCAGCCGCCGCTCGGCGATGTCAAGATTCGCCATCACCTTGATCCGTGTCGTGATCGCAAAGGCCAGGTGCTTGGGCGGCGGCACCATCTCCTGCAACACGCCGTCGGCCTTCAGACGGATCCGAAACTCGTGCTCGAACGGCTCGAAATGGATGTCGCTGGCGCCGTCGCGGATCGCCATCAGGAGCACCATGTTGAGGAGCTTCCGCACCGGGGCGCTCTCGGCCAGCGCCTCCACGCTCGTGAGATCGATCGGGCCGTCTTTGATAGCGGCCGCCGCGGCTGCCGCCTCCAGTTCCTTGTCGCCTTCGAGCTTGTCGACCATCGATTCGACCGTGTCGGTCGCGGCGGAGTAATACTTGTCGATCGCCTTCGTGATTTCGGGATCCGTCGCCACGCACACCCGGATGTCGTAGCCGAGCAACACCCGCAGCTCGTCGGCGATCTGGATCTTCTGCGGCTCCGCCGACGCGATCGTGAGGCGGTTGCCCTCGAGCTCCAGCGGCACGATCCGGTAGAGCTGCGCCATCGGCTCGCTCACGATCTCGAGCACGTCGGCCTTCATCGGCCGGTCGGCGAGCACGGCCACGGTCGTGCTCCATTGTTCGGCCAGCGCCTCCGCCAGCTGCTCTTCCGTGATCATCGACATCGAGATGCCGACGCGGCCCAAGAGTTCGCCGCCCCGCGCAGACTGCTCCGCCAGCATCTGCTCGAGCTGCTGCTCGTCGATGATGCCAAGGTCGATCAGGATTTGTCCGAGGCGTCGGAGTGCCATGGTGGAACTGCTTTAGCTGCTTTAGTGGTCCTGGTCTCGCCGGTTCTTCTTGGTGCCTTCTTCGAGTTCCTCGAAGATGCCACGCTCGGCATTGAAGATCCGCTGCGTGAGATCGTCGGGAGCCTGCGACTTCGCGATCGCGTTTTCCTTCGTGATCTTCTTCTCGCTCCAGAGCTTGAAGAGATGGTCGTCGAGGAGCTGCATGCCGATCTTCGCGCCGGTCTGGATCGACGAATTGATGCGGAAGGTCTTGTTTTCGCGGATCAGGTTGCCGATGGCGGGCGTGACCACCAGGATCTCGTAGGCCGCCACACGGCCGCCGCCGATCTTGGGAATGAGCGCCTGCGACACCACGCCGATGATCGCCGTGGAGAGCTGCGTGCGAACCTGCTCCTGCTGGTTGGTCGGGAACGCGTCGATGATGCGGTTCACCGTGCCCTGGGCGCTCGATGTGTGGAGCGTGCCGAACACCACGTGGCCCGTTTCCGCCGCCGAGATCGCCGCTTCGATCGTCTCCAGGTCGCGAAGCTCGCCGACGAGGATGATGTCGGGATCCTGCCGCAGGGCGCGGCGGAGGGCCTCCGAGAAGCTCGTCACGTCGGTGCCGATCTCACGCTGGTTGACCGTGCACTTCTTCGACTTGTGATAAAACTCGATCGGATCCTCGATCGTGATGATGTGGTGGTCGTGTGTCTCGTTGATGAAGTTGATCAGGCTCGCGAGCGTGGTGCTCTTGCCCGAGCCCGTCGGGCCCGTCACGAGAAACAGGCCACGCGGCCGCTGGGCCATCTTCTTGCAGACTTCCGGCACGCCGAGCTGCTCCGGCGTGAGCATCTTGTTGGGGATCTGCCGGAGCACCATCGCGATCGTGCCCTTCTGCTTGAACACGCTCACGCGAAAACGGGCGAGGTCCTTGAAGGCGAAGCCAAAGTCGCAGCCCCCCTTCTCGGCCAACTCCGCCTGGCACCGCTCGGGGGTGATCGCCTTCATCAGGCCGTTGGTGTCGTCGGCAGTGAGCACCTTCGTGTTCTGGGGCGTCATGGCACCGCTCATTCGGAACACCGGCGGCAGGCCGGCCGTGATGTGGATGTCGCTCACGCCCCCCTTCACGGCCGCCGTCAGGAGCTTGTCGATCTGGATCGTGCCCACCGCCGCCTTCGGCATGGCAAAGGCATCGGCGGCGGCGGCCGCCTGCTGGGCGGGTGTGGCCTCCTCCGGAATGTCGAGCTCGATGTCGAGCGAGGCCGACGCCGCGGGGGTGGCCGCCGGCTCCGGCTCAGCTGCTGCGGCCGCGTCGACTGCCGTCCGCAGCACCAGCACCTTCGCGCCCTGGATGTCGAGCAAGGAGCCTGCGTGAGAGCCCGCCGCCGTCGTAAAGGAAAACATCTTGGCGTCGGCGCCGGCCGGCATGATCGCGGCGGCGAAAGCCTGGACATCCTCGGGGGAGAGCGGCTTCGTCTTCAGCGGCCGCATCTGGTCGCCCACCCGCAGCATCGGTGCATAGCCACCCGAGAGCCGCACTTCCGTGGCGCCGTTTTCACGCGCCAGCTGAAGGAGCTTCTCGATCTGCGTCTGGTGTGGAGAGGATGCGGCAGTGCTCATGATGAAACCACCCAATGGTGCGACAAAAACAGCGAAACCGAGGCCCCGATAAGCGGGAAGAGACGTGGGGCGCCCGCAGGACCGGCCTCATGCCCAGAGGAGGCCGCGGTCATCTGGCCGGCATCCATGCCTGACGGCACCGAGCTCAGCCAGTGCCTCGAGAACTGGCCCACCTTCGCCTACCGCTTTCTTTTCTTCCGCTCGGAACGGGCCCCTGACAGCCGCCGACCGGACCTCTGTATTATGCGCTCCCAAGGGGGAAAAGGGAAAGCAGCGGGCCGCCCGCCGCGAGCCTTTTTCGGGAATCGCCGACGACGCCCCGGCAACACCCCCCCCAAGGGCACACGCCCCCGCGGCCGAACGGCCTGGGCCGGACGCCGCCGGGCTGACGGGGGCCACGTTTTTGGGCCGAGTTTGGTATCGTGAGGGATATGGATATCGTCAACCACCGCGAAACGGTCCCGTTCATCACCGCCGACGGGTCGACCATTCGCGAACTTCTCGCCCACCGCAATTCGAGCATCCGGCAGCAAAGCCTCGCCGAGGCCCGGCTCAAGCCCGGCTGCGCCACCATCCCGCACCACCATGCGGTGACGGAGGAGATCTACTACATCCTCTCGGGAACCGCCGCCATGACGCTGGGGGATGAGACCCGCGACGTCGGGCCCGGGGATGCCATTGCCATTCCGGCCGGCATCCGGCACACCATCCGCAACACCGGCACCGCAGAACTCGTCTTCCTCTGCACCTGCGCTCCCGGCTACGAACCCACCGACACGTTCCTCGCACCGCAGCCCGCCGTCTAGCCCGCCATGCCTGTTCCCGACGCCTTTTCCAAGATCCTGATTTCCGAGGGGCTCCTCAGCGCCGAACAGCTCGCGGAGGCGATGCGCGTGGCGGGCACGGCCGGCACGAAGGTGCAGGACGAGGTCGTGAAGCTCGGCTATGCCACGCCCGACAAGGTGCTCGCGGCCCTCGGCAAAGCCTACCGGATGAAGGTCATGGACCTCACCGGCATGGTCGTTTCGCAGGATGTGATCGAGCTGTTGCCCGAGAGCGTGGCCCGCGAAAACTCGATCTTCCCGCTGGCCGAAGCGGGCAGCGTGCTGCAGGTGGCCACGAGCGATCCCGGTGACATGGAATTGCAGGAGAAGCTCCGCTTCATCCTCAACCGCGACGTCGAGATGAGCCTCGCCCCACGGCAGCAGATCGTTGAGGCGATCAACCGCCACTACGGCCTCTCCGACGGCGAAAGCGCCGACTCGATGCTCCAGGAATTCACCGACACGGCGATCGACTTCACCGAGACCGCCGTCGAACAGGCCGCCGCGACTGCCGCCGAGGAACAGTCGGACGCGCCGGTGGTCAAGCTCTGCAACCTCATCATCACCGAGGCGGTGCAGCTGCGGGCCAGCGACATCCACATCGAGCCCTTCGAAGACCGGGTGCGGATCCGCTACCGCATCGACGGCCGCCTCGTCGAACGCGACAACCCGCCGCGACGGCTCCTGGGCGCCATCCTCTCCCGCATCAAGATTCTCTCGAAGCTCGATATTGCCGAACGCCGCCGGCCGCAGGACGGCCGGATCAAGCTCACCGCCGACGGCAAGGACTACGACCTGCGGGTGAGCGTGCTGCCCACCAACCACGGGCAGTCGGTCGTGATGCGGGTGCTCGACAAGGACAACATCCGCGTCGGCATCCGGCAGCTGGGCCTTTCCGAGAAGGACTTCCGGGTCTTCAAAAACCTGATCCGCCGTCCCAACGGCATCATCCTCGTTACCGGACCGACGGGGTCCGGCAAGACGACCACGCTCTATGGGTCGCTCAACGAGCTCAATCGGCCCGACACGAAGATCATCACCGCCGAAGACCCCGTGGAGTATTACCTCGCGGGCATCAATCAGGTGGAGATCAAGCACCAGATCGGCCTCGACTTCGCCCGCGTCATTCGCGCCATGCTGCGGCAGGCCCCCAACGTGATCCTCGTGGGCGAGATGCGCGACACGGAAACCGCGCAGATGGGCATTCAGGCGTCGCTCACGGGGCATCTCGTGTTCAGCACGCTCCACACCAACGACGCGCCCGGTGCCATCACTCGCATGATCGACATGGGCGTGCCGGCTTACCTCGTGGCCTCCAGCGTGGTGGCGGTGCTCGCCCAGCGGCTCGTGCGGGTGGTCTGCCCGAAGTGCAAGCAGCCCCATCAGCCGCTCGACTCCCAGATCCAGGAGGCGGGCATCACGCCGGAGCAGCTCAAGGACGCGACCTTCATGAAGGGCCGCGGCTGCACCAACTGCCAGAAATCTGGCTACAAGGGCCGCCTCGGCATCTTCGAACTGATGGTGATGAACAACAAGATCCGTGAGCTGGCTTTTCAGGGCGCGGCCACGACCGACATCCGCCGGGCGGCGGTGAGCACCGGCATGACGGTGATGTTCGAAGACGGCGTGCAGAAAGCGCTCCGCGGCATCACCACGCTCGACGAAGTCTTCAGAGTGTCGAAGAAGACGGAGTAGGGG
>JBIIGJ010000238.1:0-2535 GCA_044236455.1 Pirellulales bacterium | reverse complement strand
GGGCCGGGGTGCTCGACCCTAACTCCGCCGCCAGAAATGCAAGACCGCCGGGGGGATCTCGCGGGTCTCCCACGCATCGGCCCCTGGCAACAACGCGGCATCGAACGACGTGTCGGCCTCAACCACCACGGTGCTGCCCACCGGCGCCGCCTGCATCATCACCTCGATCAAGGCCCCGAGTTCTCCCCACCGCTCGGTGAAAAACGACCACGGCGGCGACACGAACACCACCCATGGCATCTCCGCCGGCAACGGCGGCAGCCGCTTCGCCCACAAGAGCACGTCGCCCGGCCGCACCTCCACCCGGTTTTCGATTCCCAGCGAGCGGGCCGATCGGCGGAGTACGTCGGCCGTCGGGAAGTGTCGCTCCGCCAGCACCGCCCGGATCGCCCCACGGCTGACGGCCTCGAAGCCGAGGGCCCCGGTGCCGGCAAACAGGTCGATGGCCGCCCTCCCCTTCACGTCAACGCCAAGCAGGTTGAACAAGCTCTCCCGCACACGTTCTTTCATCGGTCGCGTGCGGGCCGCGGGGGTGAATTCCAGGAACCGTCCCCGGAGATCGCCGCCGATGATCCTTGGCGCACTGGCGGCTTCGTCCTCCCCGGCGGGGAGGGGGCGACGGTCGGGAGAGCGACGTGAACGGTCCATGGCCGAGGATTCCGGGAAAGCGGGAAAACGTGTTATCGTACCCGGAGTGACTCCACGTTTCTTCTGGAAGGAGCAGGCCAATGGCTTTGGGATGCATGCGGGCAGCGGCAGCCGTCTGGTTGGTGGCGGCGGCGGCGAGCCTCGGCTTTTCACAGGTGCCGCAGGTGGAAGCCCACACCCACGACCCCGCCAAGGCCAAGGCGGAGTTCGAGGCGGCCCGCAAGCAGGAGAAGGAACTCATCACCGAGTTGACGCTGCTTCAGGCCGAATACCATCAGCCGGGCGCCGATCAGAAGGCGGTCGCCGCCAAGTTTGAGGCTGCCAGGAACAGGATTGCCGCCACGCAGGAGCGGCTGGAAACGGCCGCCTTCGCCCTGGCCCTGGCTGACGCCAAGAATCCAGCGGCCCGCGAGATCTGCGGTCTGGTCATCGCCTCCCGGCTCCAGGCCGACGATCACACGGGCGCGCTCAAACTGGCCACTATCCTCGACAAAGCCGGCGCCGCCGACGGCAAAATCGACATGATGGCCGCTGCCGCCGCGATGGTGCTCTCCCGTCTCGACGACGCGGCAGAGTGGCTCACGAAGGCTGAGGCCAACGGCGTCCAGAAGCCGAAGGTGGCCGAACTGCGGGCCAGCATCGAGGACGAACGACCCAAGGTGGCCGCGGAGATGGCTGCCCGAAAGGCCGACGCAGACGCCGATGACCGCCCCCGCGTGACGCTCACCACGTCGAAGGGTGATGTCGTGGTGGAACTGTTCGAAGACGACGCCCCCAACACCGTGGCCAATTTCATCAGCCTCGTGGAGAAGGGTTTCTATGACGGCACTCCCTTCCACCGCGTGATCGGCGGCTTCATGGCCCAGGGCGGCGACCCGACGGGCACCGGCTCGGGCGGCCCCGGCCACGTCATCGACTGCGAGTGTGAACTGCCCCGCGCCCGCAAACATTTCCTCGGCTCGCTCTCAATGGCCCACGCCGGCAAAAATACGGGGGGATCGCAGTTTTTTCTGACGTTCCGCCCCACGGAGCATCTCGACGGCAAACACACGGTGTTTGGCCGCGTGATCGAGGGATTCGAAGTGCTGCCGAAGCTCACCCGCACGCAAGACGAGCAGGGCAAATCGCTGCCAGGCATCGAACCCGATAGAATCGTGAAGGCCAAGGTGCTCCGGAAGCGGGACCATGCCTACGAGCCCAAGACGTCCCCCGACCCGAGAAAGTGAGGGTTGCGATATGTCTGCAATGAGCGTGCGGTCGAGTGCCCTGCTGGCAGGCCTGATTGCCGGCGTGCTGCTGGCGACGCCCGTCGCTGCCGCGGAGCCGGTAGCGTCAGCCCCCAACAAAGGAGCCAAGCCCATGCCGGATAAGCCCGATGCCCCAGGCCAGGACAACCCCGCCGAGGACGGTCGGCTGCCTGACGACCAGATCCCGAAGACCGACAAGGAGTGGCAAAAGCGGCTGACCCCGGAGCAGTTTCAGGTGGCCCGGAAGAAGGGAACCGAACGGGCCTTCACCGGCAAATACTGGAACACGAAAACACCGGGCACCTACCGCTGCATCTGCTGCGGTGAGCCGTTGTTTCGCTCGGGCGAAAAATTCGACAGCGGATGCGGCTGGCCGAGCTTCACCGCTCCGATCGACGGCGTGAAGGGCACCACGATCGCCGAGCACGAGGATCGCTCGCTCGGGGGCTTGCCCGGCTTCGGTATCCGGACGGAGGTCACGTGCAGGCGGTGCGGCGCCCATTTGGGGCACGTGTTCAACGACGGCCCGCCGCCCACCGGGCTGCGGTATTGCATCAACTCGGCGTCGATCCAACTCGAACCGCAGAAGTAGAGGGGCAGGTCCCGTCGCTTCCGCTCAGGGCTTTCCGACGAACGTGAC
>JBIIGJ010000051.1:0-23670 GCA_044236455.1 Pirellulales bacterium | reverse complement strand
GAGGGAAATGGTGCCAGCCACCAAATCTGGGCAAGGTGCTGCTGGCGATAGAAAAGTCGTCCGGTTCCCACCACGCCGCCCAATCGCCGCGGCCGTAGGCGCGAAGTGGCCAGAACCAGCCGCTGGATCAGACGGCAGATAAAGTGCTTTCTGGAGTTTGTAGCTCACTCGGTCCCCGCCGCTGCTGAGCTTTGTCGTTCGTAATAATGCCGGAATGGAGTCCAAGAAAGCAGATGTATCTTGCTTGACATCACCATCAAGATTGAGCGCCCCCGTGTTGAAGAGTTGTTCGCACCGTACCGAACTCTGCTTGGCCACGACTTTGATGGCTATCGAAACCACGTGTACCGTTGCATCACATACGCGATGCACTTTCTGGACAACGCGTCTGAACACGAACAGATGGTGGAAACCGCATTCGTTTATCACGACATCGGGCTTTGGACAGATCAGGAACTGGCTTATTTGGAGCCGTCAGAAGCCGTCGCCCTCCAAGACAACGACAAATACGGTTGGGGATTAGACCCAGACGCTCTGAGAGGCGCGATCCATTGGCACCACAAGGTGTTCAAATACAACGGAATTCACGCGGACGTCATTGAGTCATGCCGTAAAGCCGATTGGATAGACGCAACGCAAGGTTGGTGCCGCAAGGGAATACCCAGATCGGCCATAGCCAAAGTTGAATCCACATATCCCAATTGCGGATTTCACAAAACCCTCCTGCGGTTGGCCAAGGAATATGGCGGTTCAACGCTTGTTGGTGGCTTCAAAGTGATGCGAGGAATCGTAAAATGGTGACGCGTGTGGCTGCTTAACCGGATGTGAAAAGACCAGCGAACCATCCGATGCGATGGACTCGCGGTCACCGTCGTGGATGATAGATGGCCCGTGGCCGCAACCCGTTGATCTTTGTCGCTCGCAGTCGTCCGGAGATCGCATGCACTACATCACCATGATTATGCTCCCCGTCATCGCGGCCATTCACTTGCTGCCGTTAGTGGGGGCATGCGGTAAGAAAAACCTTTTCGGCCTATACGGTGTATCCATTGTCGATCCGAACCTTTTGATCCTATTGCGACACAGGGCCGTACTGTTCGGCCTTCTGGGGTTGGCGTGTGGATGTTGGGGGTGGGAGATAAATCCAGCTCCAGAGCGTTCGTGGAGTTTGGCGAGCACCCTTTTGGCCAGAGCTTGAAAGGCCCTGCGGATACGGTGCTCACGGAAAGCGCCAGTGCCAGCCCGGAGGCAAGCAGGGCGCAGAGAATCAGCGTGGTGGTCATGAGGAGGGGGTCTCCTTGGGAGAGGATGTTGGCGACCGCTGGAAGAAGGCAGCGGCCAAAGAAGCGATCGTCAGCAGGGGACGGCTGACGGCACGAGCGCGTGCACGGAATATGCCAGGATTTCGACAGGTTTGTAGCTGGGAGATACTCCCACACAGGCCAGCGAGCGGCCCCAGCATGAGCTGGAACCCCCGGGGAATCGGTTACCGTGGCAAAGCCCCGTGCCACCCACGGTTATTCATCGACGAGCGCCAAAGCTCGGTCAAGTAGCGACCGCGACAGGAACATGCCGCCGCGGAGGAGATCCTCCACAACCGGCCGCGCCGCGGGAATGATCCCCTGCCTTCGAGCACGAAGCACGATACCCAGCGTGCCGATGACCGGGATGCCGAGTGACGCCGCGCATTTGCGCGCTGCGAGATCGGCGATCACAGCCCGGCAGCCCCAAGGCCTCGGGTGGCAAGGAAGCCTGCCGCGCAGCGAGGTCCTCGATCGCCGGGTGCTGTTTTCCAGCGGTCCTCGCCGCAGCGCCATCCATGGCGACTGCGGGCTGAGGGCAAACTCGCCGGGCAAGCGGTGCCGGAATCACGGGAGATCTCGGCCTTCATTACGCCGAGGCCCTTCTCATCGGCGTCGGTCTTCAGGCCCAGTCCGGCTGCACGGGCCGTTCGATTCTGCGGAGTGTCAACCCCATTTGGGCGTCGCGTTCGCTTGCTCACGCCACGCAGAACAGCCATCTCAGGCCTTTTCCCAGCCTTCTCAACTTGGTATGGACTGCCTCCCTCGAACGTGTTCCCGGCAGGCCCTGAATTGGAGCGCATCAATGACGAATGACGGTTCCAGACGGGAAGGCAGCAGTTTGGGCGACGCCGCGGCAACCGCGCCCGAAAATGCACGCCATCCCCAGCGCCGACTGGTGACCGTCACTCCCGCGGGGAGGCGGCGGTACGTGGAAATACTTGCTAACTATCTCCTCCGCAATCGGCATGTGATCCGCGAGCATCACTGGTGGGTCAATACTCGCAACCCGGAGGATGTCGCTTATTTGTTGCGGCTCGGCGACCGCTATCCAGATTTCTTCCGTATCGTCATCGCTCCCTACTCCGAAAGAGAGCCAATCGCCCACGCGATCTGGCGTTTTATGGCCGCGTGTGACTCGCCGGATACGGTCTACCTGCGACTTGACGACGACATCTGCTACGTCGCCGAGGGAGCCGTCGAGGCAATCTACCGGCAGCGTCTCGCCGACCCGCACCCCTTCCTGATCCTCGGCAACATCGTCAACAACGCGATTTGTACGCATTTTTACCAACAGGCCGGTCTCCTCCCGCGGCATTGGGGGGAAGTCCTCGAGGAGTGCATGGATCAAGTCGGCTGGAACGACGGCGGCTTTACCGTCCGCCTCCATCGCTGGTTCCTCGATCTGATCGCGACCGGGAGAGTCGACACGCTGCGAAGTGTGCCGTTCGCCTATGACGGACGTCGTCGATTCTCCATCAATGCGATTTGCTGGAACGGCGACGACATGGCCGCCTTGCCAGAGCGGCACCGGACGGACGTGGACGAGGAGCCCTTCCTCACGGTCGAGGTTCCCAACCGCCTGGACAGGCCAAACGTGATCTGCCCGGGGGCGATCTTCGGTCACTTCGCCTACTGGCCCCAGCGGCCCTTCGTCGAGGCGGTGGCCCCCGAGATCCTGGATCGCTACCGACGCTTCTCAGGAAGCCCGAATGCGACGCAGTGTCATGGTTCCCCCTTGCGCGACGAAATCCTGCTCAGCGCGAAATCGGCGGCAGGGCGAGTGCGTTGGAAGTGGCACCGAAATACCTCGAAGCTCAAACGCTTTCTGGCCCGCTCCCGATCGCAGGTGGCCACGGCACTGCGAGGCCGGGCGGCCTGACGCGGCCCGGGATGGCCGCGCCGTGACCCGAGCCCGATATCGACCTTTCCCCCGATTGGATCACGCATGTCACAGATATGCATCGTGACGCCCGACATCATCGGCCCAATCCGCAACGGCGGCATCGGCACGGCATGCTTCCATCTGGCCCGCCATCTCGTCGGCAGCCTGGGCCACCGGGTCACGATCCTCTTCACGGGGCCCGTCGAGACAGGCAGCGCCGCCGTCTGGAAGGACGATTACCTCCGGCGCTATGGAATCGAACTCGTCACCGCCGAAGACCTTCCACCTGAGCCGGCGGAGCCGTGCCATGGCGGGCACCCACTGATCGTCCGTTCGCTGCGAGTGCACCAGTGGCTCAGCGGGCGGCAATTCGGCCAGATCCATTTCCAGGAGTGGCAGGCCAATGGCTTCATTCCCATCCGCGCGAAGCGATGCGGGCTCGCCTACGCTCGCACATTACTGACGTGCACGCTGCATTCTTCGACCGAGTGGATCCACGAGGGCTCTCGGCAGTTCGTGCAGGATGCCGAACAGGCCATGCTGCTGCAGTATGCGGAGCGGTATTCGGCACGGCATGCGGACCTCACCATCACTCCGTCGCGACACATGGCCGACTGGTGTGCGGCCCATGGTTGGGAACTCGAGTCGCCTGCAGTCATCCCCTACCTGTTCGAAGACGGGATGCCCGCGGACGACGGCGCCACGGTGCCCGTCGAGGAACTCTGCTTTTTTGGCCGATTGGAGACCCGGAAGGGGCTCGAGGTCTTTCTCGACGCGATCGGCCTGCTGCTCAGCGAGCGGCAAGCACGAGCACTGCCCAAGCTGACGTTTCTCGGGAAACCCGGTCTGGTCGGGTCGGGGCCGGCGGATCTGGCGATCAGGGCGTTCGCCACTCGCCATGGTCTCAAGTTGGAAATCCTCGACAGGCTCGCCGCCTCCGATGCTATCGCCTACCTGCGTGGCCGGCCGGGACGGGTGGCCGTGCTGCCATCCCTGCTCGACAACCTTCCCTACACCGTCATCGAGTGCCTCCAGCATCGCATCAGGTTCATCGCGTCGAACAGGGGCGGAATCCCTGAACTGGTGCCCGGCGACTCCCACCTGTTCGTGCCGACGCCGCGTGCGTTGGCTGCAAAACTCCTCTCCATCATCGAGCACGGCATTGGTCCGGTTCCGTGCAGCTATTCGGCGAAGGCCGCCCGCGAGGGATGGACGAATGTGGCCGCCAAGCCGGCGCCGGACGTGCCGCGGCGGCATGTCTGCCCGGAAGAGGTGACCGTCTGCGTCGCCCATTACAACTACGGACGGTATCTACCGTCGCTGCTTGCCTCACTCGAGCGGCAGACCGTGCAGGGCTTCTCGCTGATCGTCGTGGATGACGGATCGACCGATGCCGAGAGCCTCCGAGTGTTTCGTGAGTTGCGACACCGCTATCGGACAAACCCCCGCTGGACGTTCGTGGAGAAGGAAAACGGCGGCATCGGCGAAACGAGGAACCTCGCCGCGTCCCTGGCGGTGACCGACTGCCTGGTGTTCATGGACGCCGACAACGAAGCAGAGCCCTTCATGCTCGAGGTGATGTGCCAGTCGATGTCGGTGAGCCCAGCCGATTGCCTCACCTGCCATATGCGCGGATTTGCCGATCAACCGGCTGATCAGCTCCGGACGATCATGTACCACTACATGCCCACGGGACCGTGTCTCGAAGCGGGCGTTTTCAACAACTGCTTTGGCGACGCCAATTTCATCGTCCGGGCCGAAGCCTTCCGGGCCGTCGGTGGTTTCAGCGTGCAGCGGGACGCGTCGTTCGAGGATTGGGAATTCCTGGCACGGCTGAGCCTGCGCGGATTCCAGCAGGACGTGATCCCGGTGCCGCTCTTTCTCTACCGGCACACGCCCGGCGGGTTCAGCCGGACCACGTCGCCGTATCTCAACCACATGCGGATCGTCGCCGCCTATGGCGAATTCCTGCCGGAATGGGGCCGACGCCTGCTGCGAGACACCTACGCGTCCGTCAAACCGGTCTTTGGCAAACGGCCGCAGCAGAAGCGGCCAGGGATGCTCCGCCGGCTCGAGCGAAGCATTCGGAAGAGGCGGAAAGCCTTCCTGATGAAAGTGCGGAGCAAGGGCCGCGCAGACAGGCTGCCCATCAATTAGGCGGCCTTCCGGACGGATGCGGTGCCATGAAATGGTCGTCTGACGGCATCGGCAGCGACGGCCATCGCCTGAGCTACGACCTGGTGCATGTCGTAATACTGGTAGGTGCCCAATCGGCCCCCGAAGATGACGTTCGAGGTGGCGGCGAGACGTCGGTAGCGTTCGTACCGGGCCGTATTCATTTCGTCGCGGACGGGGTAGAAGGGCGTCGCCCCTTCCCGATAGTCTGCCGGATACTCCCGCGTGATGACGCTGTGCGGCAGGGCCGCCTTGCCCTCGAAGTGCTTGTGCTCGGTAATGCGTGTGAACGGCACCGATCGCTCCGTGTAGTTCACGATCGCCGTGCCCTGGTAGTCGCCAGCGACGATCTCGTTTTCAAACCGCAGCGAGCGGTACTCCAGCCGACCGAAGCGGTGGTCGAAGAATTCGTCGATGCAGCCGGTGTAGACGGTGCGGTCGGCCTCGCGGTCGAGGCGATGCCGCTCGGCAAGGTAGTCGACGCCGGTCTCGAACCGGATCAGATCGTGATCGATCATGTTTTCGAAGAGCCGCGTGTAGCCGCCCACGGGAATGCCCTGGAAGCGGTCGCTGAAGTACCGGTCGTCATACGTCAGTCGGATCGGGATGCGGCGGACGATTGAGGCCGGCAGCAGGCTGGGCTCACGGTTCCACTGTTTGGCGGTATAGCCTTGAAAGAACGTTTCGTAGAGTTCCTTGCCCACCTGGGAGAGGATCCATTCCTCGCAAGACCGCGGCTGATCGCACGGGATGCGCTCGCGTTCGAGCCGCGCTTCGGTTTCGGCGGGACTGGTCACGCCCCAGAGTTGGTGGAACGTGAGGAGATTGATCGGAAACGAGAGCAGTCGCTGCTGGTAGCGCACCGCGCAGCGGTGGACGTAGGGATGAAAATCTGCGAAGCGGTTTACGAACGTCCAGACCCCTTCGTCATTCGTGTGGAAGATATGCGGCCCGTAGCGATGGACCTCGATACCGCGGACGTTTTCGGAGAAGCAGTTTCCCGCGATGTGGGGCCGGCGGTCGATGATCAGGGATCGCCGGCCCGATTCCGCCGCGATGCGGGCAAAGACGGACCCGAAAAGCCCGGCTCCGACGATCAAGTAGTCGAAGGATGCGCGCATAAATGCCGTTGTTCGTGATGCACGGTACTGCCGTGTCTTCGGAACGCCGAAAGCCTGCGACCGCTGCATCGGAGGTATCGACATGAACAGTAGTCCCGATTCAGCACCAACCGACCCCGGGGGATAGGCAGCCTGGGCGGGAAGGCTTGCCGACAGTGACGCCGCCCCGAAATTGGCGCCGGAGCAAGGGGCGTTCTCGTCCTGACCTGCGCCCCTGAAACGACACCACGTCCAGAGAGAGAATCTGCGGGGCCGTAGCCCACAGTTGATCATCAAGGAGACAGTGGAATGTCCCCTGCTCTGCCTTGGTCGCCGGCGGGCTGACTTTTGGGCAGCATATAGATCGACTCCGGCGGGGGCATGGTGATCGAAGCCGAGGATCCGAGGATCTTCACCACCGTCGGAGTGGCCGCTCGCAGTTGCGGAAGCTTCACCCCCTTCTGCGCCTTTCTCAGCGACAGAGCGACTCTGGGGTCCGTGAGCGAGGTCAGCCCCAGGTAGATCTCGTTGGGACTGGTGACCAGGACTCCCGCCGCCGCGGGCGAGATCGTTCGTAGTGATGGTAATACCTGCCCGGAGGAATCCTGAATCAGCCGCGCGGCCAACTCGGGGGAATCGAGCACGGTGAGCTGCCTGAGCGTGAAAAAACCTTTGTATTTGACACATGCCGGAATCGCTTCGGCCGAAATGAACTCGAGACCATCCAGCGTCCGCGAACTTTGGCGGGCGAATTTTTCGGCCAGCGGCACGGAATCGAGCACCTTGAGCGGCATGATCAGATTCCCGGGAAACGCTGCCAGTGCCGCCGCCGTTTCCGGCGACAGCTTGTCGGTCCCGGAGCCGGACAGCTCGATGGATGAGCCTCGATACGGCACCAGCGCGGCGGCCGACTCGGGCGAAAGTTCCCGGAGGCCGGCGATCGACAACCGGCCCCGATACTTCGCCAGTTCACCCGCCAATGCCGGGGTCAACGGTGGAGACACACCACCGAGACCGCGGCCGCCGATGAACATTTGCGGAGACCGGTTGAGTCCGCCCCAAACGCGAACCTCCTCACCGCGATTCAGCGATTCAACGAGAA
Organism: Pirellulales bacterium; assembly: GCA_044236455.1. Lineage (GTDB taxonomy): Bacteria > Planctomycetota > Planctomycetia > Pirellulales > UBA1268 > CAMCQY01. The sequence goes on along the minus strand of JBIIGJ010000051.1, from coordinate 16,107 downwards.
TCCGAGCAGCCTCGGGCGAAAGTCCGGTCAAGCAGGGGAATGCCAGCTGTCCTCCCCCCAAGTCCGTCTTGTTGCTGGCCATCTCACCGAATACCGAGGCCATTTCGGGAGTCAGGGTGGAGACGCCAAGCGTCAAAGAGGTAGTTTGACGGACGAGACTGCGGACGGTCTCCGGCAATGCATCCCGCAGAGACGGGAGCGAGATCGACGGCCAGCTCCGGTTCATCAGCAGCCGAGCTGTCTCGGGGCTCAGTTCCTCGAGGCTGGGGAATGACAACGCTGCACTGCCCCGTGGGCCAGCCACCGCTTCTGGAACGCGGCCCAGCTCCGCCGCCGCCTCGGGTGAGATCCTCGTGACGCCCGCAAAACCGGAAGAGCATCGAAGCAGCGTCTCGGCGAGCAGGGCGGAGTCCAGCGTCGTCAGCTTGGGCAAGCCGATTTTCGTTTGACTTCCAAATGGACCGCCCGGGACGCTGTTCGGCGCAGAGGCCAGAATCCGCACCCTCTCGTCACTGAGCGATTCCACTTCCAGCAATCCAATGGCCAAAGGAGACTCCACCAGGATCTTGAAGGCTGGATCGGAGATCGCCCCGGCCCCGAGTGCCAGCCGCCCCGCAGCCGGGTTCTTCGCAAACACGGTCGCCACTTCCTCGGTCATCACGGTCAGCGGCAGAAGGATCCCTCCCAGGAAAAAGGGGCGGTTCACTGCAGCGATCAACGCTGCCTGTTCCACAGACAGCGTCTTGATGCGCGGGAGAAGAACCGCCGACGCAAAACCCACGGCAAGCTTCCCGGTGAGGGGCAGCGAATCGAGCGACGTCAGGTTCGGCACCGTGAGGGCTCCCACGGTTTCGGCGAGCGCGTTCTGAACTTCCGGCGACACGTCGGTCAACGCGGCCAGTGTCAGGCCGCGCGGATTCTCGCCCAACGCCGCGGCGACTTCGGGCCCGATCTGCTTCAAATAGGGAAGTGACAACACGCCCAGCCGCTGGGCCAATTTCTTCGCCAGTGGCACGGAGTCGAGTTCCACCAGACCGGACAGCACCAACTGGCCCGACAGGCCGGCAAGCGCCTCAGCAGCCTCGGGAGCAACTGCCGTGACGGAGTGCAGCCAGACGGTGGCCGCCCGACTCTTGGCGATCGCCCGGGCGACTTCAGGCGAGAGCGATCTCAGCCCGAGGATCAACATCTCCCCGCGGAACTCGGCGAGTGCCGCCGCTTCCTCCGGGCTCAACTCATGAGTTCGGCTGAGTTGCAGAATCCCGAAACGGGATTCTGCCTCGACCTTCTGCACCAGCTTCTGCGCCTGCTCGACCGTCACATCCTCGGGAGATGTGGCTGGAACGTTCTGCAGCGCGGGGAGGTGGGGCGTACCATCGGTCGCGGGCAGCAAGCCTCGGCTGATCAAATCGCCGAAGGTGGGCGAATCAGGATTGGACGGATCTGCCGGGATCTCGTTCACCCGTCGTCCCGCCTCGCGTTTTCTCGCGGAATCCCCACGATCGTTCCCCGTCACTAGCATGTTGATCGCGGTGCCATACTGATTCCGCGGTCCGTAACCGGCGATATGGCACACGACGCATGACAGGCCCCCTTGCCGCGCAATCCACCGCGCCCATGCCTGCGCCGCGTCCGGATCCTGAACGTCGCGGATCTGCTCAAAGGCTGCGGCATCGAGCCCACAAATGGCTTGGGTTGTGGTCGGCAGGCAGAGCCAGACCAGACCACAGCAGAGGCCGAAGGCCCGACGCAACCACGTGCCACGACCATGTCCGCTCGAACGATTCATGACTGCCCTCCCGCGATCGGATTCAAAAACATTACCAGCTTTTTCACGTGCATGGAGAGGGAGACGATTCTCCCAGCCCAAAAAAAAGCTGCCGCCCCCGAAGGGGCGGCAGCCGTAGGAACACGTTGGTGGGCTGCATCAACGGCGAGCCCGTCGACTGGCCATTATCGGCGCAGCCCCCCGGTACAGTCAGTTTGCGTCACTAGACCACCTCCTTTCGCGAGAGGAACCCCAGCCGCCGCGACCACTGCGAGGTCGCCGCCGGGACATTTTCTCCCCAGCCGTCGCTGGAGAACGTGCTTAGATTCTAGCCCGTCGCCCTGACAAGGCGAGCTTTTGGTTCGAATCGGGAACCGCCCCCGTGAAGCCGCCATGACGGCCTGCCCACGCCGCCTCGACCTCGTCGCAGGCGTGCCCCAGCCCGTCGGTATCCGCCAGCCTCGCGGCGACACCCCGGCAGCGGGCGGCCACGGCTGGGTCATCGACCAACCCGCGGATCATGTCGGCCAGCGCCGGCCCGCGAAACCGCTTTGGCGGCAGGAACCGGCCCACGCCGAGCCGTTCGACACGGGCCGCATTGTCGCATTGGTCGAAGCCCATCGGCATGATCACCTGCGGCACGCCCGCTGCCAGCGCCTGCGACATCGACCCGATGCCGCCGTGGTGCACGAGCAGGGCCGATCGCTTGAGCAGCCAGCGGAAGGGCACGAAGTCGACGTGCCGCACGCCGTCGGGCAGCGCCGTCGGCACCTGCTCCGGAAACCGTGTCAGCAACAGACCGCGTTGCCCGAGCCTGCGACAGGCCTCGGCGGCAGCGAGAAAGAAGTCGCGGCCAAACACATTGGCCGATCCCGGCGTGAACACCAGCGGCGGCTGGCCGGCCTCGATGAACCGCACGACGTCGGCCGCCGGCTCGACCACACCTTCCTCGCTGTAGAGCGGGAAGCCGGTCAGCCGGGTCTGGGCAGGCCAGTCGGACTGCCTCGGTGCAAACCACTCGGGAAACATCGCGACCAACCGCAGCGGCGAATGCATCCACTCACGGAACACACCGCGAACCGGTGGCAGACCGAGGCGGCCCCGAAACGCGTTGAGCCACGGGCAGATGGCGCGATCCGAGACGCTGTCGATGAGCCACCACTGCAGTCGGCGAAACCAGGTCGGCCCGCGGTGCACGCACAGCACCGGCAGCGTTGGCCCCTCGAAATCGCTGCGAAAGAGCATCGGCGAGAGGTGAACGCTGACGAGCGGAATGCCCTGCGCCTCCTGGGCGACGCGGGCGCCAAAGGCGAGGCTCGACCCGCAGACGAGCGTCTGCCCCGGCGTCTGGTGGTCGAGGATGCTGCGATACACAGGCTCGAGCAGGGGCCGGATCGCAAGATCGATGATCGTCCGCGTGCCGTGCAGCGGATGCCAGATCCGCGGGTTGCTGATCATCTCCCGGAAGTCGCTCTCCGGCAGCGGATCCACGAACTCTAGCCCCGCCTGCTCGACGAGGCTGCGGAAATACCCGGCCGTGATGACGGTCACCCGATAGCCACGCAGCCGCAACGCCCGCCCCAGGCCGACAAAGGGATGCACGTCTCCCGAACTGCCAATCGCGCAGAGGATGACGTGCTTCAGTTCAGCCGCGGGAAGATGTCCCATCGCTTCCGCTCCAGGCCTCTTGCTTCACGCGAAACATGACATCGTGTCGCCATGGTGGGCGGATGCCCGGCTGCGTGCAGCGCTTGGAAACCTCCGGTTTCTGCTGCTGTGAATGGCATCCTGCCATTCAATCCCCCATGCTTTCCCGGACAATCCGCCGTCACGGCTCATTGTCTACTGCTGGCCGCTCTTGCGGAAGTCCCAGGGCGCGACCGGGTTGGGCTGGGCCCAGAGGCCGAGCTGCTGCGACTGGGCCTGCGACTGAAGCGCCGCGAGCGAGGGGTCGCGGGAATAGTCTTCGTAGTGCCAGGCGTTGCCGGTGGCGATCATCTGCCGGTTCACGTCGACGCCATTCACGGAGAGGTGGCCGATCCAGCGTCCGTAGCGGTCCTTGCCGTCCTCCGTGACCTCGACCGTCTTGCCAAACACCATGTCGGCCAACGCCTCCCGCGATGCCTTGCCGTTCCCCTGGCCGATCTCCGGCGCGTCGATCTCCGCCAGCCTGACCTTCTGCTGCTGGTTCGATTCGTCGAGGCAGGTCAGCGTGTCTCCGTCGTGCACGCCCACCACCCGCCACAGATGGGGCGCGGCAGAGCGGCTTGCCGACGGCAGCTGCGGTGCCACGCTCACCGGCTGCGCGGGAGTCGATGATGGCGAGGAGAACGACGAGATGGGCGACGGGGCGGCTGCCTGTGGCTGCGATGCTGCGGCAATGGCTCCGGCTGTGCCGGCGACCATGGGCGGCGCAGCGGCTGCAAACGCCTGACCGTCAGGATTCGGCGACATCGGCGGGGCTTCCGCCGACGGGGCCCACTGTCCCACCGGTGGCGCAGCCTGCTGTCCCGACGCCCATTGATTGGGCGGTGGCTGGATCATCGCAGGCGGCGCTGTGGCAAGGGCCGGAGCAGGAGGCATTCCTGCTGGCGGCACGATCGGCGTGCCGTTCAACGCCTGCGAACCCGGAGGATACTGGTAGGGCATGGTCGGGTAGCGAGCCACCGTTGCGGGCGCCGCCACCGGCGCCACCTGCGCCGGGTACTGCATCGGAACCTGCTGCTGCTGCCACTGCGGATTCGCCTGCCGACGGTTCACCCGCGATGTGCTGGGGATCGTCGCCGAGGCCGGCACCGGCGGCCCGATTGTGTAGGTGAAGACATACGTGGGCGAGTAATACATCGTCATCGCGCGGCCGTCCGGTCCGATGCCCTGATACGGAACGGCCTGCGGCGTCCAGCCCGTGGGAATGGTGCCCCCCTGGATCACGGCCGCGGGAAGCGCCGGCGCCTGCCAGTAGGGAAGGGATCCCGTGCCGTTGCTCCCGGCAGATGCCGTGCCGGAAACGCCACCCGTGGCCCAGGGACTCACGGCCGTGGTGGCGGATGGCGACTGCGCAGAGCCATCCCTGCCGGCCGCGCAGAGGATGCCCACTGCCACGAGCCGAACCCACAGATAAACCCAGCGTTGTCGGCGTCCCTGCCGCACGTTGTTCGCCCTCCTGGCGCGGTCGGGGTTGTAGCAGCCGGTGGCCGCATGCCCCGAGAGGTCTTTTCACGCTTTTGCGGAGGTCCGTTTCCGGACGTTGGCATCGGGATTTCCGCGGAATCCGATGGAATCAACCCGTCGTTCACGGCACGGCTTGCCGCGCCGTTGTCGACTGGGAGGTCGCGGCAAGCTGCGGAATCTGTAAAGCCCTCGATCAAACGGATCGCCCGGATTGGAAATCCGCCACGCGAGCCGTCTACACTCGTCGGCCATGCGGTTGTGGTCGCTCATCCTCGCGTCGGTGTTTGCCGCCTGCCTGCCCGGGATCGGGCGGGCCGTTGCCGGCGATGACAACGCGATCTCCGTCGACTCGTTCGTGGCGTCGGCACGACGGGCAGGGCTGCGAGTGCTGGAAGGCGATCACCTCGTGCTCGTCACCGATCGACCGGTCCGTGCCGGCGACGGCGTCGAGGATCTGCCCCGCATCTTCGACGAGGCGTGGGCCACATGGTGCGGGCATTTCTCGCTCGATCCGAATGCGCACCGCCAGTGGCGGGCCTGCGGCTGTCTCGTCGTCGATCGCGAGCGATTTCGCGCGGCCGGACTGCTGCCGGATGATGTTCCCGATTTCGCGAATGGGTTCTGCAACCGCCAGCGGTTCTGGATGGCCGACCAGTCGAATCCCGCCTACCGGCGACATCTGCTGTTGCACGAGGGCGTGCATGCGTTCACGCTCACGCTCCGCGCGCTCGACACTCCCCCGTGGTACATGGAGGGCATCGCCGAGCTCCTGGCCACCCACCGTCTCGACGGCGACCACGCCGGCCGCTTCGTGCCGACGCCCCTGCCGCTGCGGGCTGGCGATGTCGAGCAACTCGGCCGCATCGAGACACTGCGCTCACTCCGGGCTGCCGGCGAGTGCCCCGGTCTCGATGACGTCTTCGCGACGCCGGGCGTGAATCACCGTGATCTCTCTGCCTACGCCGCCAGTTGGGCGGCGGTGGCGTTGCTCTCACAACACCCCGATCATGCGCGGGCCTTCGCCGCCGCCGAACGGGGCCCGCTCGACGCTGCCTTCACCACGCGACTCACCACCGCGCCCGGCTGGAATGCCGAACGGGCCGCCAGGGATTTCGACGCGTTCACTGACGAGATCGACTACGGCTACGACTTCAGCCGCTCCCGTATCGACTGGGCCGGCGGGCAGCCGCTCGACTCGGATCAACAGATCACCGTCGACAGCAGCCGCGGCTGGCAGCACTCCGGCTGGTCGCTGCGGAAAGGCACCCGGTATGCGATCACCGCCACGGGACGCTGCACGATTGGCGTTCTCGAGGGCGGACCGTCTGCACCGCAGACGCGACTGGAGACGGAGGCCGACGGTATCTCGCTGCGATGGTATCGAGGACGACCGCTCGGCAGGCTGCTTGTGGCGCAGTGGGTGGAGAAACCGGATGACGGCGGGCGCGCTCGTTTCGTCGTGCTCGCCGCGGGCGCACGGGGCGAGTTCACGGCGGCCGCCGACGGCGTGGCCTTCTTCAAGCTCAACGAACCGCCCGGCGAACTCGCCGACAACGACGGCCGACTCACGGTGACGATCACACCGAAATGACGTCACGCCATCCCGTCGCTTCCGCTCCGGGCTTGTATTCGGGCGGGACGCAACCGCCGACGGCTGCGCGACCCTTGCTAGAAAAGCCCCCGGCGTGAGCCGGCGGATGCTCACGCGTGCACGGCGAACTCACCCGCCGACACGCTCGGCAGGTTCGTCTGGCCCATCAGCCACAAGTCGACCGAACGGGCCGCCTCGCGGCCCTCGTGGATCGCCCAGACGACGAGCGACTGCCCGCGGCGCAGGTCGCCCGCGGCGAACACGCCCGGCTTGCTCGTCATGTAGTTTGCACCGGTCTTCACGTTGCCACGCGGGTCGATCTCGAGCCCCAGGTCTGCGATCGGCCCCTGCTTCTCCGGTCCCATGAAGCCCATCGCAAGGAGCGCCAACTGGCAGGGCCACTCCTGCTCGCTGCCCGGCACCTCGCGAAACTTCTGCTGTCCCGAGGCTTCGTCGGTATACCACTCGATACGCACAGTCTTCACCGCCCGCACGTGTCCCTTGTCGTCGCCGAGGAACTCCTTCGAGAGGATGCTCCACTCTCGCCGGCAACCTTCCTCGTGCGAGGAACTCGTCCGCAGGATGATCGGCCAGTTCGGCCACGGCGTGTTCGTGGGCCGCTGGCTGCGGCGCGGATACTTCCCGAGGTCCGGCGGCTGCGGGAGCAGTTCGAACTGCGTCAGGCTCTTGGCGCCTTGGCGGTTGCTCGTGCCGTCGCAGTCGGAGCCGGTGTCGCCGCCGCCGATCACGACCACGTCCTTGCCCTCGGCCAGAATCTGCCCCTGCACCTCGTCGCCGGCGTTCCGCTTGTTCTGCTGCGGCAGGAACTCCATCGCGTAGTGCACGCCCTTGAGTTCGCGGCCCGGGATCGGCAGGTCGCGACCGAGCGTGGCCCCGCCGGTGAGGACGATGGCGTCATACTCATCCGTCAGCGACTGGGTGCTGACGTCCACGCCGACGTTCACGCCGCAGCGGAACTCGACCCCTTCCTCGCGCATCTGCTCGACCCGCCGCCAGACCCGCCACTTTTCCAGCTTGAAGTCGGGGATGCCATACATCAGCAGGCCGCCCGGTCGATCAGCCCGTTCGAACAACGTGACGAGATGGCCGGCACGGTTGAGTTGCTGCGCCGCGGCCAGCCCCGCCGGGCCGCTGCCCACCACGGCCACCCGCTTGCCGGTCCGCACCGCGGGCGGCTCGGGCACGACCCAGCCCTCGTCGAAGGCGCGGTCCGCGATGGTCATCTCGATCTGCTTGATCGCCACGGGGTCTTCATTGATGCCAAGCACGCAGGCGGCCTCGCAAGGCGCGGGGCAGACGCGGCCGGTGAACTCGGGAAAATTGTTCGTGGCATGCAACCGCTGGCTGGCCTCGTGCCATTGCTGGCGATACACGAGGTCGTTGAAGTCGGGGATGATGTTCCCCAGCGGGCAACCGGTGTGGCAGAAGGGAACGCCGCAGTCCATGCACCGGGCGCCCTGCTTCGTGAGTTCCTCCTGCGGGAGGATCGTCAGAAACTCGTTGTAGTGCTTGAGCCGGTCGGTGACCGGCGCATAGCCGCTCACCTTCCGCTCATACTTCATGAATCCTCGTGGCTCACCCATGGACCTTCTCCTCTTAAAAAAGGGGACGCAGCTCTTTTCTTGCCACTCCCCATCGTGCTCAACTACGGGTAGCAGACTCGAAAAGAGCTGCGTCCCCTTTTTTGGCTTCTTGCTGTTCCTGTTCGGCGAGCTTGCGGAGTTCCGCCAGAGCCCGCTTGTAATCCGTGGGCATCACCTTCACGAAGCGTGACTGCTCCGTCTTCCAGCCGTCGAGGATCTCGCGGCCGCGGGTGCTCCCTGTGTATTCCACGTGCTTCTCGACCCGCCCCTTCACGTAGTCGAGATCCTGCTGGTCGAGCGGTTCGAGCTCGACCATCTCCGTGTTGACCCTCTGACGGAACGTGCCGGTTGCATCCCAGACGTAGGCGATGCCGCCGCTCATGCCGGCCGCGAAGTTCCGCCCAGTCTCACCGAGGATCACGGCCCGGCCGCCGGTCATGTATTCGCAGCCGTGGTCGCCCGTGCCCTCGACGACCGCCTCGGCGCCAGAGTTCCGCACGCAGAACCGCTCGCCGCAGATCCCGCGGATGTAGATCTCACCGCTGGTGGCCCCGTAGCCGACGACATTGCCGGCGATCACATTGTCTTCCGCCTTGAAGCTGGCATCGCGGGCGGGCCGCACGATCACGCGGCCGCCCGACAGGCCCTTGCCACAGTAGTCGTTGACGTCGCCCTCGACCTTCACGGTCACGCCAGGCACGCCAAACGCCATGATGCTCTGCCCCGCCGTGCCGGTGAAGTTGATCCGGATCGTGCCGTCGGGCAGACCGCCCGCGCCGTACCGCCTCGTCACCTCGCTGGAGAGGATCGTGCCGACGGTCCGGTTGATGTTGCGGATCGGCAGTTCGAGCTTCACGGGCTTTCGATCTTCCAGAGCCGGCTTGCAGAGGTCGAGCAGGGTGGTCATGTCGAGCGACTGCTCGATGCCGTGATCCTGCGACGACTCGTGGTGCGTCTTCACGTGCTTCGGCACCTCGGGCTTGTGGAGGATCGTGGAGAAGTCGAGGCCCTTCGCCTTCCAGTGGGCGATCGCGGCCCGCGTGTCGAGCCGGTCCACTCGCCCCACCATCTCGTCGATCGTGCGGAAGCCGAGCTTGGCCATCAGCTCACGGACTTCCTCCGCGAGCATGAAGAAGAAGTTGACGACGTGCTCCGGCTGGCCGGTGAACCTCGCTCGCAGCTCCGGATCCTGCGTGGCGATGCCGACGGGGCAGGTGTTGAGATGGCACTTCCGCATCATGATGCAGCCGATCACGACGAGCGACGCCGTGGCGATGCCGAATTCCTCGGCGCCGAGCATGGTGGCGATCACCACGTCCTTGGCCGTGCGGATCATGCCATCGGTCTGCACGACGATCCGCCCGCGGAGGTCGTTCATCACGAGCACCTGATGCGCCTCGGCGAGGCCGAGCTCCCACGGCAGCCCGCAGTGCATGATCGAGGTCTGCGGGCTCGCGCCGGTGCCGCCGTCGTGGCCCGAAATGAGCACCACGTCGGCCTTGCCCTTCGACACGCCCGCGGCGACGGTGCCCACGCCCACCTCCGCCACCAGCTTCACGCTGATCCGCGCATGGTGGTTGGCGTTCTTCAAGTCGTGGATCAGCTGCGCGAGATCCTCGATCGAGTAGATGTCGTGGTGGGGCGGCGGGGAGATCAGGCCCACGCCCGGCGTGCTGTGGCGAATCCGCGCGATCTCGCGGTCCACCTTATGGCCGGGAAGCTGGCCACCCTCGCCGGGCTTCGCGCCCTGCGCCATCTTGATCTGCAGTTCCTTCGCGTTGACGAGATAGAGGCTCGTCACGCCGAAACGACCGCTGGCCACCTGCTTGATGGAGGAGTTCTTGCTGTCACCCGACGGCTCGAGCTGATACCGCACCGGGTCTTCGCCCCCCTCGCCGGTGTTGCTGCGGCCGCCGAGCCGGTTCATCGCGATGGCGAGCGTCTCGTGGGCCTCCTTCGAGATCGACCCATACGACATCGCGCCGGTGGCGAACCGCTTCACGATCTCCTTGGCCGGCTCCACCTCGTCGAGCGGAATCGCTCCCTGCCCGCCGGAAGACGCATCGGCCCAGTTGAAGTCGAGCAGGCCGCGGAGCGTGAGCAGCTTCGTCTGCTGCTCGTCGATCAGCCGCTGATACTTCTTGAACTCCTCCCGGCTGTTGATCTGGGTCGACCGCTGCAGCGTCGACACGACGTCGGGCGAGAGCATGTGAGCCTCCCCCTTTCGCCGCCACTGGTAGCGGCCGCCGACGTCGAGTTCGAGCGTCTGCGGCACGCTGGTCTTGGGCCAGGCATGCTCGTGCCGCTTGAAGCTCTCGTCGGCCACGCCCTCGAGGCCGATGCCGCCGATCCGGCTGGGCGTCCGCGTGAAGAATTCATCGACGAGGCCCTGTTCGAGGCCGACCGCCTCGAAAATCTGCGCGCCGCGGTAGCTCTGCTGCGTGGAGATGCCCATCTTGCTCATCACCTTGAGCAGGCCCTTGGAGGCCGCCTTGGTGAAGTTCTTGTGGAGCTTCTCCCGCGGATACTCGGCCGAGATCATCCGCTCCGCCTGCATCTGGTCGATCGTGGCGAAGGCGAGGTAGGGATTGACGGCGCCTGCGCCGTAGCCCGTGAGCAAAGCGAAGTGCTGCACTTCGCGGGCCTCGCCCGTCTCGACGACGATGCCGCACCGCGTCCGCGAGCCTTCCCTCACGAGGTGGTGGTGCACGCCGCCGGTCGCGAGCAGCACCGGCACGGCGGCCTTCTCCCGGCAGATGCCGCGGTCGGAGAGCACGATGATCGTCGCGCCCTCCCTGACGGCCTGGGAAGCCTCGGTGCGGATGGCGTCGAGCCGCTTCCGCATCCCCGCGGCCCCTTCGGCGGCCGGGAAGAGCAGCGAGATGGTTTTCGCGACGAGCCCCGGCTGATTGAGAACCTTGATCCGAGCGCATTCTGCGTTGGTGATCACAGGCGTCTCCAACCGCAGGAGCCGGCACTGCTCGGGCTTCGAGTCGAGCAGGTTCCCCTCGCTGCCGATCGTCGTGATCATCGACGTGATGATCTCCTCGCGGATGGCGTCGAGTGGCGGGTTGGTGACCTGCGCGAAGAGCTGCTTGAAGTAGTTGGCGAGCAATTGCGGCCGGTCGGAGAGCACGGCCAGCGGCGTGTCATTGCCCATCGAGCCGATCGGCTCGGCGCCGTCGGTGGCCATCGGGGCGATGATCACCTTCAGGTCTTCCAGGGTGTAGCCGTGGGCCCGCTGCAGCTCGAGCAGGCTGGAGTGCTCGCCCGCCACGCCCGCGGCCCGCCAGGGATCCATCGCATGCGGCGCGCCGTCCGTGCCGGTGCCGTTGGAGGCCTGCAACAGCTCCTCGGGCAGCACGGCCCGCGACTTCGTCACGTCGGCGACATGTGCCGGATCGGCGAGCTGGTCGAGCCGCACCTGCTGGCCCGCGATCCACTCCCGCCACGGCTTCGCGGTGGCGAGCTTCCGCTTGATCTCGTCGTCCTCGACGATCCGACCTTCCTTCGTGTCGACCAAGAACATGCGGCCCGGACGCAGACGGCCCTTGCGGACCACCTCGCCCGCCGGCAGTTGCAGCACGCCCGCCTCGCTCGCCATCACGACGAGCCCGTCCTTCATCTGCCACCAGCGACCGGGCCGCAGCCCGTTGCGGTCGAGCGTGGCGCCGATCCGGGTGCCGTCGGTGAAGGCGAGGGCTGCCGGACCGTCCCACGGCTCCATGAGGCATGCCTGGAATTCGTAGTAGGCCTTGAGCTCGTCCGCCATGCTCTCGTGGCCGCTCCACGGCTCCGGAATGAGCATGCTCACCGCCTCCTCGATCGGCCGGCCGGCGAGCACGAGCAGTTCCAGCACGTTGTCGAACGTGGCCGAGTCGCTGCCGCCCTCGCGGATCACGGGCTTGATCTTGTCGAGGTCAGGGCCATACACGGGGTGCGCGAGCATGCTCTCCCGCGCGTGCATCCAGTTGGTATTCCCGCGAACGGTGTTGATCTCGCCGTTGTGCGCGATGAAGCGGAAGGGATGAGCGAGGTCCCAGGTTGGAAACGTGTTCGTGCTGTACCGCTGGTGCACGAGCGCCATCGCGCTTGTCATCTTCGGATCGGAGAGGTCGGGGAAATACTTGTCGACCTGGTCGGCGAGCAGCAGGCCCTTGTAGACGATCGTCCGCGACGAGAGGGAGCAGACGTAGACGAACGTCTGCTCGGTGAGGCCGAGCTTGCCGAGTTCGATCCCGAACCGCTTCCGCAGTACGAACAGCTTCCACTCGAAGTGGTCACGGGCGGTCTTCTTGCCGCGGCCCACGAAGGCCTGCCGCACGACCGGCTCCACCTCGCGGGCGGTGCCGCCGATGAAGCGGTTGTCGGTGGGCACGCTGCGCCAGCCGAGGAACTCGAGGCCTTCCTCCCGGCAGAGTTTCTCGAAGAACATCTCCGCCGCCTCGCGGTCGCCGTCGGAGGGCGGCAGGAAGACGTTGCCCACCGCCCAGTCGCCCGGTGCCGGCAGCTTGATCCCGGCCTGTGGTGTCACTGCCGTGAAGAACTCCTGCGGCATCTGCATGAGGATGCCGGCGCCGTCGCCCGTGAGCGGATCGCAGCCGCACGCGCCGCGGTGCGTGAGGTTTTCGAGCACCTCGAGCCCCTGCCGGACGATCTGATGACTCTTCCGCCCGTGGAGGTTGACGACGAAGCCCACGCCGCAGGCGTCGTGCTCGTTGGCGGGATCGTAGAGGCCCTGGGCGGGGGGAAGTCCGTGGGAACGCGTCATTGCGATACTCGAGTGAAGGGGAACTGTAGGAGCTTGGAGGGCGTGATGCAGAAGCGTCGGGAAGGAAAAGAGGACTGAAAAAGATGGATGGAAAAGCGAGGCGAGAAGTCGGGAGCCGGAACTGTCAGGCGTGGGCTGCGGCGTGTTCCGCATCCCGCTCCGCCGCATCGGCAAACGGCGGGTCGGTGTCGTGGGCATGGCCGCGGAGCAGTTCGATGAACCGCTTGACGGTGGGAGCGAGCGGCTTGCCGCGGGCATGGATGATGCCCAGCGGCCGCACGAGTTCCTCGTCGTCGATCCGCACGCTGGCCAGCGTGCCGGCCGCCACCTCGCGGAGCACGGTCGGCTCCGGCAGGAGCGCCACGCCCGCGTCGATCTCGATGGCCCGCTTGATCGTCTCGATGTTGTCGAACTCCATCACGACATTCGGCTCCACGCCGCGGGCCGCGAACACGCGGTCGATTTCGTGGCGGATGACGAGGTCGGGATCGAAGCTCACCATCGCCTGTCCGTCGAGGGCGGAGAGCTGGATCGTGTCGCGGCCCGCGAACGCATGTCCGGGGGCGCAGACGAGCACCATCGGCTCCTCCCGCCACGGCTCGGCATGGACCGTTCGTGTGCCCCGCGGATAACTGACGACGCCGATGTCGGCCTCGCCGCTCTCCACCGCCTCCAGCACCCGCTCCGGGTGGAGGTATTCGAGGCGGACGTTCGCCTTGGGGTGCTGGCTCATGAATTCCTGCAGGTAGCGGCTCATATGATGGAGGCCGACGGAATAGATCGCGGCCACACGCACCCGGCCTGCCACCTGTTCATGGAGCGAACGCACCTCGTCCTCGAGGGCGTCGTAGCGGGCGATGATCTTGCGGCAGCCGTCGTAGAAGACCTGGCCCTCGCGGGTGGGAGAGAGCGGCCGCTTCGACCGCTCGATCAGCTGCACGCCCAGCCTGTTTTCCAGCTGCCCCACCACCTGGCTGGCCCCCGACTGCGAAATCCCGTTGTCCTCCGCCGCGCGGGAAAAGCTGCGGCGAGACACGATGTCGCAGAAGATTTTCAGGGACTTCAGATTCATGAATGCAGGGGGCGGATTCGCGACCGGAAACCGGTGTAAATCAGCCAAAAAGTGATACTCCGGCCCTCCTTGGCCCCAGCCAAATCACGAAATCAAATGATGCCGCCTTGCATCATTCGGAAAACAGATAAAGCGTAGCAGGGCTGAACAGGGCGTCAAGCGGCCGATTCGGCCCCGACGGGCCGTAGGTGCCACGCTCGAATTCGCTCTAGCGGAATGGCCTTTCGGTTTTAGACCCATCCCCGGGTTTCCACCCGGGGCTTTTATTCCTCCGTGACGCTACCAACAACGGTCGCGCCACCATCGGATAAAAGCCCGGAGCGGGAGCGACGGGACGCGGCTGGGACAATGTCGTTATTCCAGAGCGGCCCGGGCTGGCAACGGCAGCCAGCGAAGCCAGTGCGGCCACCAGCCACCATGCTCGGCCGGCTCGCCGCCGCAGCAGCCGGTCTTCCCGCGGCTGGCGCACCTGCAGCAGACGTATTTCACCTTCCGTTCGATCACGGAGACCTCCTCGTCCTTCGTCTCCCTGACGAGCGTCTTGCGGTGCCGCACCCAGGCCCGGCATGCGTCGGACTGGCAATCGGTGCATCCGGCGCCGCGGTGGCAGCGGGAGAAGGGCCAGGGCAGGCCGCTGCAACGGGGCACGCAGATCGGGTCGCACTTGGCCTCGTATTCGGTCTTCGGCGTCTTCTTCGTGCCGCACTCGCAGACACACACTGCCTCGAGGCCGCATGTGGCGCCGCAGTGCATGCACTTGGAAGGCTCTTCCTTGTCCTTGCCATCTTTGGCTTTGTCCTTGCCATCCGTGGCCTTCTTCTCGCCGTCCTGCTTCTTGTCTTTTTTGTCGGCGTCGCCGGCCGCGGCCTCATGCACCGGCACAAGCGCCTCCTGCACCGTGGCAACGAAGGCATCGGCCGCGACGGCGAGGTCGCAGGCCACGATCGGGCTCAGGATCAGCGCAGCGAGGATGGTGTGAAACCGCATGGTGCCCTCAGAAATCGAAATCGATCCGCATGCCATAGGCATCGGTCAGACTGTTTCCCTTGCGCTCATCCTGAAGGAAAGCGCGGATGTAGTTGAATTTCCAGCGTGTGTAGGGGTTGAGATACCAATTGAGGCCGACGGTGAAGTCCGTCAGGTTGTTCCCCTGGACGTTCTTGTCGTTGAGCACGATGTTGGAGAACCGCGCCGCGACCTCCCAGGCCCCGAGGCCATTCTGCACACCCTGCGACTTCGTCCGCACGCGGAAGAAGTCTTCGAAAGGCTCCAGCCGCTTGTGGATGCCCTGCTTGCGGTCGTAGGGGCGGTGCTCGCCGGTGAGGAAGTAGCTCACTTGCGCCATGTAGCCGTTGAAAAAGAGCGGCGGACCCCCGATCTGGTCCACGACGGCAAACGCATACTCCGACTGCAACGAGAGCGGCCCCAAGATCAGGGCGAACTCGGGGTCGAAGAGCTGAAAATTGTCGGCCTTGATGTTGCCGGTGTCGACGAAGATCGGGGCGAACGGCCCGGGCACGCCGTTGATGTAATTGCTGGGACTCGGCAGCCCGACCGGCCCGAAACTGCCGGGCGGCTGCTGCTTGCGGATTTCCGGCGTGTTTCGGAAGCGGACCAGGTTTTGAAAAGCCTTGCGGTAGCTGTAGGCCGCGCCCAGGTGCATGTAGAACCGGCCGTCGCTCTCCTCGTCCCACCAGGGCAGCCACGTGCCCCGCATCGTCAACGCCTGCCCGCTGTCGAACGAGTCGTTGCCGGTGTTGTCGCTGTTGGTGCGAAACGTGCCGATCGCCCAGGTCGCCAGTTCGTTCTCCGTGTTGCCGTAGGTCATCACCCCCATGTTTCGCGCGGGGGCGAACGTGTCGACGAGCGACCGCTCCATGAACGTGTTGTTGCGGTTCTGCGTGACGCGTTCGAGGGAGAAGGGCTCGAAGTAGTGGCCGGCCCTGATGTTTTGCAGCCAGGGCAGCTCCTTCCACTCGAGGTAGTTGTCGAGGTAGCTGGGCTGGTTGGCCAGCGCGAAGTCGACGCCAAGCGAGTATTCGAGCACCTCGAAACTGGTGCCGCGGGCGCCGATGCGAAGCCGGCGAAACTGGGCGCCATCCTGGAGATCGCCCACGCTGGCGCGGCTGA
>JBIIGJ010000166.1:0-5966 GCA_044236455.1 Pirellulales bacterium | reverse complement strand
TGGTTGGCCAGCGCGAAGTCGACGCCAAGCGAGTATTCGAGCACCTCGAAACTGGTGCCGCGGGCGCCGATGCGAAGCCGGCGAAACTGGGCGCCATCCTGGAGATCGCCCACGCTGGCGCGGCTGACGGCATCCTGGCCGAAGTAGATCTGGTCGGCCTGCACCTGGCCGCTGAAGACAAACGACGGTTTCTTGGCGTCTTCCTTCTTTTTCTTGTCACTGGCATCAACGAGTTTGCCCAGGCTTTTTTCGACGGTGGAGAGCCGGTCGATCAGCGGCTTCTCAGTCTTCTCTTTGTCGGTGGCCTTTGGCGATGCTTTTTCAGCCCCTTCGGTAGCCGCCTTGGCGGCCCGGAGTTCGTCGATCTGCTTCTGCAACCGCGTTATTTCCGCCGCGATGCCTGCGGGAACCTCTCGCGGCGGAGGCAGTTCAGCCACCGGCTCTTCCGCGTCGCCGCCGTTTCCGCCGGGAAGCTCCAAGAGGGCATTCGGCCCCGCGAAGAGTTCGGCGGCAGGGGCGTTCCCGGGAAACGTGAGGCCGACCACAACCAGGCAGAGCAGCCCGGACAGGCAACAAGCCTGGGTGATGACGTGGCGGCGACGCAATGAGATCACGGGGTTGTCCCCTTGAAATGCGTCCTCCGGTTGATCCGGTCAGACCTGGCCGTCCCGGGAAAGGCGCCTCCCGACATTCGGGTCAGTCGCCAGGCGTGCCACTCTTACAATCGGCACTTCCTGCACAATCCTTTAAATCGCCCCTGCCTCTCCAGCCACCCAAAATTGCCGAACCCGAAAAACCTGCACTACCGGCACAGCCGGACCCGATTGTGATTGGTGGAAAAGCCTTATGCGCACACCATCATCATCCGCCGGTTCGGCCTGCGCGGGTTTTTTCCGGCCGTTCGCCTCAGCCGCTGTGGTCTTGCTGGCAGGGGTCTGGCTGCTGCCGACCACCGCCCACGGCGACCCGTCTGGATCACAGGCGATCACCGAAGAGCCGCCGCTGGCTCTGGCTCCGGCCTCCGAGCCGGAAGACGCACTCGTCGAGTCGACGCCCGTTCCCGAGGAATCGCTCCCACCCGCGGATCCTCTGGACGAGTTGCATATTCAGGAACTGGTCGACCAGGCGGTCGAGGCCCGGCTCGCGGGCATTCCCCGTCCGCGTTACATCCCCGCGACCGATGTCGTGCCACCCCGCGGCCTGCTGCTCTACAAGGAAGCCCCCCGCAGCGGCGACTTTCCGTTTGCGGTCGCTCTCGGCGGCTTCCTCCAACTCCGTTGGCTCGAGTTCGCCCGCGACGCGACCTCGTGGACCGATTCCGCCGGCAACCCGCGACAGATCAACAACATCAACACCTTCAACCTCAACCGCTTTCTGATCTCCTTCTCGGGCCATGTGGTCGATGAGCGGCTGGTCTACAACTTCGCCTTCTTCGGCACCTCCAACGTCGGCGTGCGGGCGGGCGTCGTGCCGATCGGGATGGCGGGCTGGAAATTCAGCGATGCGGCCACCGTCGGCGCCGGCGTGACGCCGGTGCCGGGATCGCGGGAGTGGCTCGACAAGTCTCCCTGGAATCTCGGCATCGACCGCAGCATGGCCAACACCTTCTTCCGCCCCGGCTTCAGCCCCGGCGCGGCGGCGACCGGGTCGCTGTTCGACAAGACCGTTCACTACGAGGCGGGCGTGTGGAACGCGATCGACGGAGGCACGTCGGGCGTCTTGCGACGCGGCACCTCGATGGCATGGGCCGGAAACACCTGGTGGGAACCTCTCTCCCCCTTCGGCTTCGGCTATGGCGACATGGAGCACCACAGCGATCCGGCGATCCGGCTGGGCACCAGCGGCGTCTACGCCCGTACCTACGCGCTCGGACTGCTGGGGCTCAACCCCGAAGACACGATCGTCCGGCTCTCCGACGGCACCCCTGTGGCGTTGCCAAACGCCCTTGGCCCCGACTCCCGTGTCGACCAGTTCCGCTACTCCCTCGCCACCGTCGACGCCGGCTGGAAATACCGCGGGTGGGCCGCCAATTTCGAATACTATTTCCGCTCGCTCAACGGATTCGTCGGCTCCGGCACGTTCGAACGGTCGAGCACCTTCGACCACGGCGGCCTTGGCTACCTGTCGTGGTGCTTCGTGCCGCGGACCTACGAGGTCTATGCCCGCTCGAGCGCCATCACCGGCCCCTACGGCACCGGGCAGGAGTATGGCGGCGGCTTCAACTGGTATGTGAACAAGTCTCGCCAGGGCCGGTTCACGCTCGAGGGGCTCTACATGAGCCGCAACCCCGCCCAGAACTTTCTCTATCCCTATCGCGCCGGCTACACGGGCACGGCCATCCAGACGCAGTACGTGGTCGCCTTCTGAATACACGCCGGGCGCGGCCATCCGGGCCCGTGCGGTGGTTTCCCGGCCAAAAAACCACCGTTTCCTGTTCCCGCAGGCTTGGTAGGATTGGTGGTTTCCCATCCGCTCCGTCCCCACCAAGGATCGGTCCGCCCGTGCCCAGCAGCCCCGCCATTTCCAAAGTGCAGCAGAAGGCCATCCAGAAGGCCGATACGCTGATCGAAGCCCTGGGGTGGATCCGCAAGTTCCGCGACACCACCACCGTGATCAAACTCGGCGGCAGCGTCGTGGAACACGCCGACTCGCTGCGCCACCTGCTGCTCGACATCGTCTTCATGTCGACGCTCGGCATGCGGGTGGTGGTGGTGCACGGCGGCGGTAAGGCGATCAGCCGCGCGATGGACAAGGCGGGCATCGAGCCGCGGTTCGTGCAGGGCCGGCGGTACACCGACCAGGCCACGCTCGACATCGTCGAGAAGGTGCTCGCCACCGAACTCAACCACGACCTGACGGCGAAGATCGAGGAATACGGCGGCCGCGCCATGTCGCTCAACTTCCTCTCGACCAACGTCCTGTTCGGCGAGAAGCTGACGCTCGAGGGCCCGGATGGCAAGCCGCTCGATCTCGGCCACGTGGGCGAGGTCACGCGTGTTGACCGGCTCACGATCGACAACCTCACCTACGCCGGCCAGGTGCCGGTGATCCCGTCGATGGCAATCACCGCCGACGGCGAAAAGCTCAACGTCAACGCCGACACAGCGGCCACGGCCGTAGCCGCGGCGATCGGTGCCGAGAAGCTCGTCGTGCTCAGCGACATTCCCGGCGTGCTGCGAGACGTCAACGATCCGGAGAGCCTCATCCATTCGCTCACGGCCACGGAGGCCCGCAAGCTGATCAACGACGGCACGATCTCCTCCGGCATGATCCCGAAGATCGAGGGCTGTCTCACCACGCTCGAACAGGGCGTGAAGAAGATCCACATCATCGACGGCCGGCTGCGGCACTCGCTCCTCCTCGAGATCTACACCACCAGCGGCGTCGGCACGGAACTGGTCCGCGACGACGCCGTCAACCTGTCCGCCCGCGCCGCCCCTGCCGTGGCGGCCTCCGGCCGGTAGCCCGATCTTCCTCGCGACCCCCACGGAGACACACGATGGCCACGATCGACGCCGCCCCCGCTTCGCTGGGAGCCAAGACACAGGCTGTCGTCGACACCTTCAGCCGCTACGTGGTGCCCAACTACAAGCGGTATCCGGTCTGCCTCGTCCGCGGGGCCGGTTCGAAGGTGTGGGATGCCGAAGGCAATGAATACCTCGATCTGTTTCCGGGCTGGGGCTGCAACCTGCTCGGCCACTGCCCCGAGCCGGTCGTGCGGGCGGTGCAGGAGCAGGTGGCGAAGCTGATCCACGTGCCCAACACCTGGTACACCGAGCCCCAGGGTGAATGGGCGAAGCTCCTCTCGGAGCGGTCGTTCGGCGGCCAGGCCTTCTTCTGCAACTCCGGCACCGAGGCCAACGAGGCGGCGATCAAACTCGTGCGGCTCCGCACCGACGGCAAGCGCTACAAGATTGTCACCTTCAAGGGTGGCTTCCACGGGCGGACGATGGGGAGCGTCTCGGCGACCGCGCAGCCGAAATACCACGAGGGCCTCGGACCGATGGTGGCGGGCTTTCAGTATGCCCCCCACGGCGATCTCGACGCGGTCGAGAAGCTGATCGACGAGCACACCGGCGGCATCCTCGTGGAGCCGATCCTCGGTGAAGGCGGCGTGGTGCCCGCGCCTGCGGGCTTCCTCCAGGGGCTGCGGCGGATCGCCGACGAGCGCGACCTGCTGCTCGTGTTCGACGAGGTGCAGTGCGGCTGCGGCCGCACCGGCAAGTGGTTCGGCTACGAGCACTTCGGCGTCACGCCCGACGTGATCACGCTCGCCAAGAGCCTCTGCGCGGGCATCGCGGGCGGGGCCATGCTCACGACGGTCGACCTGGCGAAGCACCTGCGGCCTGGCATGCATGCCGCCACCTTCGGAGGCAATCCGATCGCGGCCGCCGCCGGCATCGCGGCGATCGAGATGATCGAACGGGAGCATCTGCTCGACCACGTGCAACGCATTGCCGACGTCTTCCGCGAGCGGCTGGAGGATCTCAAGTCGCGTTGCGACGTGGTTCGCGACGTGCGGGTGTTCGGCATGATGATCGGGGTGGAACTGTCGATCGACGGCACGGCCGTCGTGCAGGCGTGCCTCGAGAAAAACCTGCTGGTCAACTGCACGCAGGGCCGCGTGATCCGTCTCCTGCCGGCGATGACGCTCTCGGCCGCCGAGGTCAACGAGGGCTGCGACCGGCTGTCCGAGGCCATCATCGAGGTCGCCTCGCGTTCCTGACACCGCGGGTTTCGCGGCCGCCGCACCTGCTTTTCGTCTTCCCGCCCCTTGTCGCTACCGTCACTTCCATGCGTCACCTGATCGTTCCCGAGAATCTGACCGCCCACGAGATCGAGGCCGTGTTCGCGGTCTCGCGTGATCTCGAGGAGAAATACGACGCCGGCCGCCGCGACGCTTTGCTGCCTGGCCGCGTGCTGGCGCTCGTCTTCGAGAAGCCGAGCCTGCGCACGCGAGTGAGCTTCGAGGCGGCGATGGTGCACCTGGGCGGCTCGAGCATCTTCCTGGGAGAAGATGCGGGCTTCTCGTCGTCGCGGGAGAGCATCGCCGATTTCGGTCGGGTGCTCAGCGAATATGTCGACGTGATCGTCTGCCGTTCGAAGGCCCATGCGTCGATCGAGCAACTGGCGGCGGCGGCGAGCGTGCCGGTGATCAACGGCCTCTCCGACTACTGCCATCCTTGCCAGGCGATGGCCGACATCTACACGCTCAAGCGGCACGTGGGCCGGCTGGCGGGGCACACGCTCGCCTTCGTCGGTGACGGTAACAACGTGGCCCGGTCGCTGGCGGTGCTCTGTGGTCTGCTGGGAATGCGGTTCGTGCTGGCGGCGCCGCCGGCATACCAGTTCGACGCTGGGTTTCGCCGGCATCTAAAAGAGATTCTGCCGGAGGCGGAGATCGAGGAGACGACCGATCCGGTGGCTGCCGTGAAAGACGCGGCGGTCGTCTACACCGACGTCTGGACGAGCATGGGGCAGGAGAAGGAGCGGCAGCAGCGGCTGACCGACCTGCGGCCCTACCAGGTGAACGAGTCGCTCATGAAGCACTGTCCCAACGCCCTCTTCATGCACTGCCTGCCCGCGCGGCGTGGCGAGGAGGTGACCGACGGTGTGATCGACGGTCCGCAGAGCGTGGTGGTGGAGGAGGCGGCCAACCGCATGCATGTGCAGAAGGGCCTGCTCGCCTGGCTTCTGGGCCCGCAGAAGTAACGGCGCAACGGACGTCCCCCGGCTTCCGCCGGGGGCTTCTTGTCGATGGTGGCACGACCACCGAAGGTCGTGTCACGTTCGTCGGAAAGCCCTGAGCGGAAGCGACGGGACCCGCCCCTCCGGCCCAACGTCCCCCGGCTTCCGCCGGGGGCTTCTTGTCGATGGTGGCACGACCACCGAAGGTCGTGTCACGTTCGTCGGAAAGCCCTGAGCGGAAGCGACGGGACCCGCCCCTCCGGCCCAACGTCCCCCGG
>JBIIGJ010000121.1:0-9111 GCA_044236455.1 Pirellulales bacterium | reverse complement strand
CAAGCCGGTGAACGTGATCCCGCCGCTGCCGGTCGACACCGTCGTCGCCGCCGCGAGCGTCGTGATGCCCGTGACGCCAAACGCCGCGTTCGTCGTCGCGTACGTGCCACTGAGCGTGACATCATCGGCGTACTGCTGGCTCCCGCTCGTCTTCACAGACTGCAGCGTCGTCGTGCCGCCGGAGTCGGTTGACAGACTCGCAAGCGCCGTGCTCCCGCCCACCGCCGCACTGAAAAGCGTGTCGCCGGTCGAGTTGGCCGACAGCGAGAAGCCACCGTTGACGGTGCTCGCGAACGTGATGGCGCCGCTGCCAGTCGACACCGTCGCGTTCGCCGCCAGCGTCGTCGCGCCCGTGATGCCAAAGGAGGCATTGCTCGTGGTGTAGGAAGTGCCACCGAGGGTGACTGAGTCGCCGTAGCTCTGCGCGCCGCTCGTCGAGACCGAAGGAAGGGTCACAGAGCCGCCGGCGTTGGTCGTGAGGCTGGCCAGCGGTGTACTCCCTCCGACAACACTGCTGAAGAGAGTCGCTGAAGTCGAGTTGACCGTCAGGGCGTAGGCGCCGTTGACCGTGCCCGTGAACGTGATCGTTCCACTGCCGGTCGAGACGGTCGTATCGCTGGACAGCGCGGTCGTTCCGGCCACGCTGAACGCGGCATCGGTGGTCGTGTAGCTGCCGGAGAGCGTCGCCTCGTCGCCATATTGCTGAATGCCCGTCGTCGTCACCGACTGCAGGCTCGACGTGCCGCCGGCGTTCGTCGTGAGGCTCGCAAGCGCCGTCGCACCACCGACGACACCACCAAACGTCGTCGCGCCCGATGCATTGACGGTGAGGCTGTGGGGCCCGTCCACTGCGGCGGCAAACATGACTGCTGATCCAGTGACGGTCAGGTTGTTTCCGATGGTGACGTGACCGCCGTAGACCTGACTCCCGCCGGAGGTGACGTTGGCGTTGAGCATGATCTCGGCCGACGAGACTGTCAGGCTTTTCCCAACGCCAGCCTGGATCGCAGCGTCGATGGTCGTTGACTCGATCGCGGCATCCACCGTGAGAGCACTCACCATCGGCGACCCTGCGGCAACCGTAAACGACTGATTGGCAGCGTTGCCCGCGCCGTCTACCACTTGGATGTCATTGACCGCAGCAACCGCAATGGTCACCCCTTCCGTGGCGAGGCCAGTGCCGGTAACCGTGTACGTCGTGCCGTCACTGCTGAGGACGGCCGTGTCGTCGGCTGCATCCAGGCTGATGAGGAGGCTGCCCGTGCTGAGCGATGCCGTGACTGCCAGAACCGTCCGGCGTTCCAGTGACTCCAGGGCTGAAAGCGACGCCCGCTGCCGTTGTGGCCGTCGGCGGTGACCGGGGCCAGCTCTACCGCCGCCACGTCTTCCGCGCAGCGAGCCTTTGAAGAGATGCGCGAGGAAGGAAGGGAGGGTTGTCATCGATTTAAGTTACGCTGCGAAACGACGGCGCCAGCGGGCCCGAGGCATGGCAGGCTTTACGGCACGAGAGGCGAGACAGTTTGAACGTGTTCCGAAAGATTACTGTAAAGAAGCATAAATCCCGCGTTAAAAGCATCTTTCCTTTTTTTACCGGCCGAATACCGGGTTTTCCGAAACGGCACCCTCAAAGACCCGGACGCCCCACGCACGAGGGGTGCCGTAGGCGCGTTTCCGATCGCACGAGGCGATCCCCGTCGACTGGTCGAGACGCTTGGCGTTTTCGCGGGTCGCCCGAGTGGCAAAAGACCGGGGATGGTTTTTGACACGTTTCATTTAGAACTGCACCCTCGTCAGCCGGTTCTGCGGGCCGAATCGCCAGTTGTACATGACGCGTGCCTCACCATCGAACCACCGATCCGTGCCGCCACCGAGTGGTGACACATAAGCGAATGTCAGCGTGGAGCGGGTGCCCCATTCGAAGTTGACGCCCGTCATCCCGTTGACAAGGGAGAGACTGCCCGGGTCTTCACCGAGCTGAAAGCCTGGCTGGCAGATCACGTCGTAATCTGTGAGTGACTGGTTGTAATGCATTTCCAGGAGCGGCGCGATGCCGGTCAGCCGGGCCGAACGGTCGTTGTTCTTGTAGATCCAATAGCCAGTCGAAAGCCCGAGGTACATGTATGTCGGATAGGTGAGCCGGCCGGCGTAGTTGCCCGCTTGCTTGATGTTGTCGGTGAGAAGGACGTTGGCATAGGCCGGATTGCCATTCGTGTCGACATCGATCTGCAGCAGTGTCTGCGTGAACAAACGGTTGGTTGGGGCCCAGATGAAGCCCACAAACGGCATCGCGTGCACCGACTGGTTCTCAACAAACACCAGGTCATTGCCTGCCGCGAGTTCCTGATCCTGGCCTACCGACTGGATTCTGACGGCCTGAGCGGTGGGGCACTGCACCATAATGCCGCCCGTCAGGGCAGACGTCTTGGTTTCTTTGATCAGCCCCTTGAAGATGACCGACATGTTGCCCCACTCGATGTTGCGATAGCTCGTGATGCCGGTTCCGGCTGAGGCGTCGTAGCTCTGGGTGCTGTCGAGGGTGGCGGCAAACGGGGTGCGGATCTCGATCGATGTGAACCCGTCGAAAAATGTCTTCTCAAAGCCGGGCATGAAGCGGTTGATGTCAGCCCTGACGTTCTGAGAAAAAAAGGAGTTGTGGAAGTAGCTCATGTTGAAAAAGACACGGTCGCGGGGCATCGGGCTGACGTTTTCCGCGAGCTTGACAAAGCCAACATTGAGCCCGGGCGTCGTGCTGGCCGCGTCCACAACGTAGTTGTAGTAGGCAAAGGCGTCGTACTGACCTGCAGTGGACGTCGCCAAAGCACCGGACGTGGTGGGCGTGAATGTCACCTCGCCGTTGTCGACACCCGTCCGGTTGACGAACGTCTGCTTGAGATCGGTGTTCACCGCAGGGGCGTAGCCCGCACTCGGCCCGACGATCGTATTGGCACCGCCCGGGGGAATGCCGTTGGCCTGAAATGAAGGCGTGCCGGCAACGGCGCCCACCGGAATGGCCCCCGGTATCTGCCCGTTGGGGGGGAGCGATTGGATGTCGCGGTAGATCTGCGGGGCCTCATAGATTACGCCGGTTGGACCACCCGAAAGTGTCTTCCCGGAAAGAGTCAGGCCGCTGCCGAAGATCACGAGACGGTCGATCGTGACCTTGCCGCCGGATCCGGCGCCGCCGGGATTACAACCGTCGCCCACCATCGAGGGCACGCTGGAGAGCGATTCTCGCAGTCCACCCACGTCGGTGTCGGCGAGTTCCCGCCGCAGATCGGGAATCCCAGCGTCGTCGGCCGCGGTTCCAGTACCGGCACCAGCACCAGCGGCCTGGGGAGCCGATTGCGGCGAAACGTTCTCGACTGGCGGCAACGCACGCGGCACTTCCCCCGCGGGGGCAGTTGTCGGCGAACTCCTGGCGGATGGGGGCAGTTGCGCCACCATGACCGGAAAATGTTGGGCAATGCTGGGAAATTCCTCGGCGCTCGCGACGCATGCTGAAAGCATGGCAGCGGCCGTCAGGCCGATCGAACAGCCCCAGCCCGAACGCCGGCGGAATGCAGACATCACGCCCATGACAAAATACATTGGAAGAACCCTTCGCAAAAACTACACGACCCGCCCAGCTTGCGTAATCGACGCAGTTTCGCTGGAACTTGAGCTCCGCCCAATCAGACGGATCGACCGGGTTGGTCTGAGCGTGCGAGAGCTCTCAGCCGGCAGGCTTTGCCACGTCAGTGAGCCGCAGCGTGATGTATGGCACGATTGCCACGGTTGAAACGGTGGGGTGCTGGGCCGTTTCAGCGTCATCATCCACGAGCGTCAGTTCCGGCACTTTTCGTAGGATGACCAGCCCCCCGACACGACGGCCACCAGCGGCTTCGACACACTCTTCAACGACGGAATGCTCCTGTCGGCGGCCGTGCGGGTGCCCACGAACTGGTTCGGCCGCCCGGGGCACCAGCTTCTGGGCGGCACCTGGAACAGCCGCACCTACACGTCGATTTCCGAGGCCTACATTCCTTACCCGAACGTGGCGACGCCGACGATCCAGGGCTCGTGGTGCCTGTATTGGAACTTCGATCAGTATTTGTTCGTCGATCCGGCTGACGAAACTCGGGGCTGGGGCCCATTCGGCCGCGCGGGCATCGCGGATCCGAACACGAGCCCGATCGATGCGTTCCTGAGCTTCGGCGTTGGGGGCAACGTGCTTGGCCGAACCCGGCGCGACGATACGTTTGGCATTGGCTGGTACTACGCCTCCACCAGCCCCCAGATCGGTACCCTGATCACGTCGCAGTTTGGCCCGATCGACAATGGCCAGGGCATCGAGTGCTTCTACAACTACGAGCTCACTCGTGCCGTCCGCATCACTCCGGACCTGCAGTATGTCGTGCCAGCGCTCCGGTCGGCGGAGCCGGCGCTGATCGCCGGCGTGAGGACGCTTGTCAGTTTCTGACTAGTCACTACTCCCGATAGGGATCATTGAATCGCCATTTCGCCTGAGAAATCAATGAGTTTTTGAAAGTCACTTCCCTCAATCCGGCCCTGGTTCAGGGCAGGCCGTCGCCAGGCATCCGCGTGAGGTCAAGGTAGCGGAAGGCCGGTTCCTCCGCCTGGAGAAACGCCCACCAGTTGGCGAGGGAGTGCTTTGCCAGGCCTGATGCGTCGGCTAGCTCGTCGAGCGAGTTGGCTCCGGTCAGACCGCGATGCGCATGCCTCCAACAGGCGAGCATGTACTCCGCCTCACGGAGATCAGCGCTATCGGCTGGCACGTGTGGTACCGCTGCCTTTTGGTACCACACATACATCGCCTGCTGCGCCTTGTCTCGCAGCGGCTCCGGCCCCCGGCTTCCCACGCGTTCCCGCTGGAACACGATGCCCGTGCCGGGCAGGATGGTCGCGTGATCGGCGATCTGGCGGGCGGCAGACAGGTAACGGTCGAACTGACCTGGGTTCACGAACAAGACGTCGCCAGTGTTGGCGAAGCCCTCCCCGCCGCCGCCGTCGGGCTCGAACTCCCGCCTGAGGCCCGGGAGCGAGCCAGCCGAGGATCGCATCGCGGTCGGCGGCAGTCAGTTCGCCCGCCTCCCGCGGCGGCATGCGGCCGGCCTCGATCTGCTCGCGGACGGCCTGCCATGTGCGGAAGTCGCGAGTCAGGTCGGGAGCCGCGAGGAGGCAGACGAGTCCGGCTGCGACGGTAAGGGAGAGTGACTGAGGCATCAAAAGAAGTCGACGGCGTCTTCGATTTCATCGGATCTTCGCTGCTCTCTATGCGGAAATGGTTTAGCGTTTGGAAATCCCAATCGCACATTCGCAATATCCGTCGACCTTTTGTGACGCGAATACGTCACCCGCCGAAACCGCAAATCCTTCCCGCTCTCTCTGCGTGACGTTCTCCCCAGATTCTCCCTCTGGAAGTGGTGCTGTTGAAGGTGGGCAGGTCAGGATGCGTCGATGGCGCCGGCTGCGGGCGGTTGCCTGCTCCGATCCTCCCGGCGTAGAAAGATGCTTCGCGAAGTTGGACCACCCCTCTCGGCTTCTTCCCCGTCCCACCCTGAGGCTCTGCGATGTCTGCACGTTCCCCCCGGATGCAGAGGTCCCTCGTGTCGGGCGGCTGCGTTGCCGGCCATGGGTTGTTCGTCCCGATCATGATGTTCGTCACGCTGGCGTTCGCCGGCCCCGTCGGCGCCCACCCGTTCGGCGTTGAGCGGACGGGGGGCGACGCGATCGCCGCGATCAAGTCGCTCACGCCCGAGCAGGCCCGAGAGCTCGTGGCCAGGCGAGCCGATGCCACCGCCCGGATTGACACCGGCAAGGCCGCCCTGGCGTTCGCCGGCGGGGGCGTCTCCTTTCGGGGGGCCCTGATGCTCAGCAGTCTCGAGTCGCTCGATGCCGAGACGGCGGCGGTGCTGGCAGACTACGACGAGGGGCCGTTGTTTCTCGACGGCCTCTCCGAGCTCTCCCCCGAAGTCGCCGGAGAACTCAAGAAGTTCAAGGGCGGACCGAGGAGCTATTTCTCGTTCGGCAACTGCCTGTCGCTGGCTGGCCTGGAGACGCTCTCCCCCGAGGCGGCCGCGGAACTGGCGGCCTTCCCCGGCGAAGCATTGTTCTTGGGCGTGCGCGAGCTCTCGGAGGCTGCCTTCCGCACGTTGATGAAGTTCCAGCGACGACTCTACCTGCCGAGGCTGGCCCGGATTCCGGCGGGAGCCGCCGAGTCGATGGCCGACTACCGGGGGCCGGGCGTGTCGATCCTGGGCCTTGCCACGCTCTCCCCCGAGGAAGCGCGGGTGCTGGCGGGGCTGGGAAAACGGTGGAACGGCCGGCTGCCGAATGTGAAGAACCTCTCGCTCGAGACGGCCGCGGTGCTTGTGGGGTTCAAAGGGGTGAGGCTTGATCTCGACGGCGCCACGCTCTCCGCGGAGGCCGTCAAGGAGTTGGCCCGGTTTCCGGGCCTGTTGCTGCTCCGGGGGCTGCCCCA
Source organism: Pirellulales bacterium (assembly GCA_044236455.1). Classification (GTDB taxonomy): domain Bacteria; phylum Planctomycetota; class Planctomycetia; order Pirellulales; family UBA1268; genus CAMCQY01. The sequence goes on along the minus strand of JBIIGJ010000121.1, from coordinate 2,630 downwards.
GGCCACGCTCTCGGACGACATGCTCGCGGCGCTCGCGGAATACAAGGGCGCCGGCCTGGGGCTCGACGGAGTGACCGCGCTGCCCCCCGATCTGGCGACGCAAGTGGCGACGACGTTCGCGACCAAATTCCTGTTCCTCGACGATGTCACGGAGCTCTCCCCCGAGTCTGCGGCGGCGCTCGCGGGCTTCCCGGGGACTGTGTCGCTCGATGGCTTGACCAAACTGTCTCCAGAGCTGGCCAGGGCGTTGGGAGATCTGCGGAAGCGTTCGCTCAAGGGGGTGACATCGCTTTCCCCGGAGGCGGCCGCGGCCGTGGTCGAGGGCTTTCAAGGCAACGACCTGACGCTGAACCTCACCTCACTCCCGGCCGACACGGCCAAGGAGCTGGCGAAGGGTCGGTACAACTCGCTGTTTCTGGATCGGTTGACCGAGCTCTCGGACGAGGCCGCGGCGGCGCTGGGCGAGTGCAGCTTGACCAATCTGTGGTTGCGCCGCCTGACGGAGCTCTCGCCCGGGGCAGCGAAAGGCCTGGCGGCGCTCAAAGGCCGGACGCTGGGCCCAACCCTCCGGCTGGACAGCCTCAGGAGCCTCTCCCCCGAGGCCGCCGAGGCGCTCGCCGCAAGCAACATCACCTACCTCGAGCTGATCGGCCTGACGACGCTCTCGGCCGGCACGGCCAAGGCCCTCGCCGGGTCCAAGGCGTTCGGTGGCGACCTCCGCTCTTTGACCACGCTCTCGGCCGACGCGGCTGCCGGCCTCGGCAGGTTCGGCGGCAACAAGTCTGGTGGTGACAAGCTCAACCTGTTCGGCCTGACGACGCTCGACGCCGAGGCTGCCCGTGGGCTGGCGGCCTTCCGGGGAAACCTCGAGCTCGACGGCCTGACCGAGATCGATGCCGAGACCGCTGCGGCGCTGGCCACGTACGCCGGCCCCAACCTTTCCCTCGCGGGGCTCAAGACCCTCTCGGCCAAGACAGCCGCGGAGTTGGCCAAGGCGAAATCCTGGAATGGCGGGCTGCGGAGCCTGAGGTCGCTCTCCGACTCGGCTGCCGCGGCGCTGGTGGGCTTCGAGGGCAAGGGACTGACGATTCCCGGGGGCCAGCTCTCCGACCGGGCCGTGCAGACGCTCGCCGGCTTTCGGGGGTCGAGCCTGTACCTCTCGGTGCCCCGGCTCTCGGACGAGTCCGTGCGAGCGCTGGCTGCATTCAAGGGCGACAGTCTCTCGCTCGCAGGGCTCGATGAGCCCCCGGCTGAACTAGCGCGGCTGCTGCCGGAGTTCTTGTGCAAGACGCTCAGCCTGCATCCCTGGGAGTACTATCTCGGCAGCAGGCAGCCGGTGACGCCGGCCGACGCTCGCCTGGTGGCCGCCTACGCCGGCCGCCTCGGGAAAACCTGCGTGCTGCCCAAGATCACCGGCTTCGAGACCCCCGACGCGGTCGAGGTCGCCGAGATTCTGGCTGCCGCGCCGGGGTTGCTCTCGATCCCCAACCTGAAGCGGGTCTCCCCCAGGACGCTCACGGCCCTGATCGAGAAGGGGAACATTGAACTGCCGCCGATCGAGTTCATCGAGTTGATCCCGGAGCCCGACGACGGCTCCACGGACGATTTCGTGGTGCCCAAAGACTTCCCGGCGCGAAAGAGTCGGTAATGGTCAGCCACGGGGCGGAACTTCCGGGCGAGTGGTCCCGCGGGGGCGTCACGCGCCGCCAGCCTGCCAAGCGGCGACGTCGGCGTTGAAAAGAATCACAGTTTAGGAAGTCAACGACTTGTGATCGTTGGCTAGTGTTGGAACGGAGCGGCCCGTTTTGGGCAAGGCAGGACCCTTCAGCAACGTTTCAGCAAAGTTTTCCGGGGCCATGCCGGAGAGGGTTGGTCTTTCCGCTCGGGCCTCTGGTGACGTCCCGGGGACCGCGATCGTGCCGGCGGCGGCGGCGAAAGGGGGTGCGGCATGATGCATCTCCGCCAACCCCTTGTGATGTCACGCCAATCGGCCGGGCATCAGCGAGGTGTGGTCGGCCATCGAGTCCAAGCGGGTCGACCTCATCGTCGCCGAGGAATCGAGTCTGCTCGACCGCCATCCGACGAAGGCGGGCGAGATGTTCGAGGCAGCGGTGCCCCGACCTGCGCTGTAGCCCCGGTAGTGCAGGACATAGATCACCCGGTCGGGAAACTTCTCGGCGAGTTCCGGCAGCGTGTAGGCGACGTCCTCGGCGTTGCCCCCGAAGTAGACGAGTGCCTTCGTCCCTTCCATGGGATGGCACGAGACCCGGAGCGTGGCGCCCGGCGCCTCGAGTGTGATTGCCGCGGCGTGGGCGGGAGCCACCGGCGTAGGCATGTAGATGAAGGATCGCTGGAAGAAGAAAAATATGAGGCAGATCGCCGTGTAGATGCAAGCAGCGACTGAAAGGATGCTCCACACCATGCGTCGGCATCTCATCTGCGAGGCTCTGGCCACGGGCATGGATTATCGCTGTTTGTCGCGCCCGAGCCTTGCACGAGCGGCTTCACCGCATCCGCCGTTCGCCGGGCTCAGCCGGGCCCTTTGGCCACCGCGTTTTTGCGTGGGGTTGCGTCCTGGTGCGTCTCCTTGCGGAAACGCACCAAAACGCTGAATACCCCCGGCAGGGATC